>NZ_JMCB01000002.1:367358-734717 GCF_000737315.1 Hyalangium minutum | reverse complement strand
GCTGCACCAGCAGCCGCACCCACTGCCGCCGCGCCCAGGCCGGCTCCCGCTGCACCCGCTCCCGCCGCTCCCGCCGCCGCTGCGCTCCGGCCGCCTGCTCCCGCTGCACCCGCTCCCGCCGCTCCCGCTCCCGCCGCCGCTGCTGCGCCCCGGCCGGCTCCCGCTGCACCCGCTCCTGCTCCCGCCGCTGCGCCCCGGCCGGCTCCCGCTGCACCCGCTCCTGCTCCCGCCGCTGCGGCTCCCAGCAAACCCGCCGCTCCAGCCCCCGCCGCTCCAGCCACAGTGGCTCCGAATGCCCCGGTGACCAAGCCCTCGGTGCCCGCTCCCAGCGCTCCCGCCGCGGCCGCAGCCCCGGGTGCCGCGACGGGCCCCGGAGCGGAAGAGCTCCCCGCGCTCCGGCAGACCGCCGCAACGCTGAAGGGCCAGAACCTCTTCGAGCGGCTCGGCCTCTCGCAGCAGGCGGATGCCGGCGCGGTGAAGGTGGCCTACTTCAAGCTGGCCAAGCTGTACCACCCGGACACGCTGCCGCCGGGCGCACCTCCCGAGTTGGAGAAGCTCAAGGCGGAGATCTTCGGCTACATCGGCGACGCCTACCGGACGCTCACGGACGACAAGAGCCGTCAGAACTACCTGGAGCAGGTCAAGTCGGGCGACACGGGCAAGGAGGAGGTGGACGTGGTGGCCATCCTCCAGGCGGAGGAGCGCTTCAAGCGGGGCACCGTCTTCATGAAGGCCCGCAAGTACGCCGAGGCCGTGACGATCTTCGACGAGGCCATCAAGCTCAACGCGGAGGAGGCCGAGTTCCACGCCTGGCGCGCCTATGCCCGCTTCTGCGCGGCTCCGGACAAGAAGGCGTTCCAGGCCGAGGCCTTCCGGGACCTCATGGCCGCCATCAAGAAGAACGAGCGCTGCGTGCAGGCCCACTACTTCCTGGGGGTCATCGCCAAGACGCTGGGTGACAACACGGGCGCACAGAAGCACTTCAAGCGGACCGTGGAGCTTCAGCCAGATCACATCGACGCGCAGCGGGAGATCCGCATCGCCACCCAGAAGAAGTAGGGTGCGCCGCCGTCATTTATAGGAGGAGTTGTGCCGCTGAACGGAAAGCAGCGCCGGGCCCTGCGCGCGAAGGGCCACCACCTGGAGCCTGTCGTCATCGTCGGCCAGTCCGGAGTGACCGAGGGGCTCCTCAGTGCCGTGGAGCAGGCGCTGAAGGATCACGAGCTCATCAAGGTGAAGATCAACGAGGGCCCGGAGACGCGCCACGAGGCCGCCGACCGCCTGGCCGAGGGCACCAGCTCCGAGCTCGCTCAGCTCCTGGGCCGCACCGCGCTGCTCTTCAAGGCGCGCAAGAAGGACTCGGCCTTCGACGATATCACTGGCCACTCCACCCAGAGCCCGCGCGAGCCCAAACCCGCCGCGCGCAGGCCGGCGGCTCGCAAGTCCGGCGCTCGCAAGTCCGCCCCCCGCCGGAAGAGCCCTACCAGGTGAGAGAGTAGACGCAGACCGGGTCGCCCTTGCGCCGGCAGGAGCCCGCCTCATGCTCCAGCAGGGCGCCGGGCGAGAAGCGCCGAGCCAGGGCTTCGATGAGCCCCTCGTCGAACTTGCAGGGGTACGGATTGTCACAGCGCATGAGGATGCGCCGCTGCCCCAGGGTGAGCTGACAGTGATAGTGGCCGATCCCCTCCAGCATGACGCCTGAGAGGGGATCGAACATGGGCCGCCCGTGCTGCCGGTGGTTCATGTGGTAGCCCACGTCCAGTGACTGCATCGCCGTGGTGATGTCCACCATGTTGGGCGGAAACGCGGCGTGGTTCGCCTTGGCCGTGCCCATCTTCCGGAGCATCTGCGGCCCCAGCTGCTCTTCGATTTGCTGATACGTCCGGAGATAGCCCTCGAGCGGATACCAACCCTCGGTGTCCAGCTGGATGAACCCGCTTCGGTCGGGCCGGCCCACGCCATTGGCCATCAACATCTGTCCGGCCAGGACGGTGAACTCCCCGAAGGCTTCGAGGGCGGCGGGGATTCCTCTCCCCGTTACCTCGAAGCCGGAATGCGCTGAGACCCTGAGCTGCATGGCTGCCCCCCAAGGCTGCCTGAGTACTGCGGAACGGCTCCCCCTGTTGCTTCATCGTTATTGCAACACTTCGAGGGGTCCCCGAACAGGTATGAAACAGGCGCCGCGAGCCAACAGCGCACCGACACTGTGCTCGCGCCTTACGGTGGCGCTGATCTTTTACCGGCCGGGTCTTTGGGCGGTGCGGCTCACTGTTCAGGGGTAAACCCCGCGGCCTCGGCGGCCAGCTGGGCCGCGGCCTGCAAGCGCGAGAGCAGCGTGGGGCCGTAGTACTGCCGCATGGACTCGCCCGAGGACTGAGCCACGAGCTCGGGCGTCTCGATGTAGCCGAGGTAGTCGCCCGAGAGGCCGAGCACTCCCGTCGCGCCGGTGCTCGCGGTCAGCACGCGCCCCGCGCCAGTGGTGGGCTCGCCCGGGAGGGTGATCAGCTCCAGCGGCCCGAGCGCGAGCGCGCTCACCTCGGCCACGCGCGAGGCGGACTGGCACAGGAAGTTGTCCCCCGCCGCACGGGTGAGCGAGGGCACCAGCCGCGAGGCATCAGGCCGGGGCATCGCCACCTCGGCGCGGGCCAACGCCAGCCGGGTGGGACTCGCCGCGGCCGTGGGCGAGGCACGCTCCACCAGCCCGGACAGGGCCTGCGCGAAAGCGGCGGCGCGCTCCACGCCCTGCCCTTCATTGAAGGCGACGGAGGCATTGCCCACCGCGCCCTGCAGCACGAGCGCCACGCCGCCCTGGGCCTCGCGCAGCTCACTCAGGCGCCCCGGGTAGTCCGGATCCACGAACTCGCGGCGCCGAGGCACGAGCGTGGGGTGCGCGGCGAGGAGGAGCAGCTCGGCGACAGGGTTGGAGGCGCCTCGGAGCACCACGCGGGTGAGCGCGCCATCCGGCGTCTCTCCTCCCGAGCGGGAGGAGACGAAGCCCGCCTCGGTGGCGTGGCCCACCTCCAGCGTCACCTCGGCGAGCGCGGCGGCGGCCTGATGGAGCGCGTCGCTGGCGGCGGCGACGGCGGTGTCCAAAGTGGCGGGGCGGTAGCGCCCGGTGCCCACGAGCTGCGCCACCACCCGCGAGTCATACCCGCCAAAGGAAGAGTGCGTGTGCGTGGCGAACACGAGCACGCCACGCAGCCCCAGGTCCGAGGCCCGCTCGCGGATCTGCGCCACCATGGGCCCCGTCACCGAGAGCAGCTCCAGGGAGACAAGGCCCACGCGCGCCTCCCCCACCTGGAGAACGACAGCGCGGGCGTGGGGCGAGGGGTCCGCCTTGGAGGCCTCGGGGCGCGGCGGCGGGTAGCCCGCGACAACCACAGGGAACGAAGGCTGAAGCGGCACCTTCGCGGCGCCTGCCCGGAGCGGCCCCTCGGCACGAACCTGACCTCGGAGCACCGGGGCGCTCTCCTCCCAGCGCCCACACCAGTTCCACGAGGCGAGGGAATACGCCGCGCCCGCCGTCAGGAGCGCGAAAGGGAGCAGCGAGCGCAAATACCGGCGTCGGGTCGCCATAAGAGAGCCAGCCTAGCTGTTTCATGCCGGGACTCGGTGATTCGCTGTCACGGAATCAACGGGTGAACTCAGGCCTGCCCGCCTGCTCCGAGAGGCCGAGCCGCTGCCCACACCGGCCGACTCTGGCGGTGGGTGGAATACCAAGCAACGAAGCAGCGGTTCCTGTTTCTCTCAGCGCTTGAAAAGGGGATAAGGCGCCACCATGTGCGGCATCTTTGGAATCACCGGTCACCCTGAGGCTTCCAACCTGGCGTACCTGGGGCTGCACGCGCTGCAGCACCGCGGGCAGGAGTCTGCGGGCATCGTCGCCTCGGACGGGGAGCACCTGCGCTCGCACCGCTCCATGGGGCTGGTGGCGGACATCTTCACCGCTCCCGTGCTGGAGAAGCTGCCAGGCGAGGCGTCGATTGGCCACGTGCGCTACTCCACAGCGGGCGTCAGCCAGCTGAAGAACGCGCAGCCGCTCTCGGTGGAGTACGCGGGCGGGCAGCTGGCCATCGCGCACAATGGCAACTTGGTGAACGCCCCGGAGCTGCGCAAGGCGCTCGAGGCGGACGGGGCCATCTTCCAGTCGGACTCGGACACCGAGGTCATCATCCACTTCATCGCCCGCTCGAAGCAGCCCACGTTCGAGAACAAGGTGGTGGAGGCGCTGAGCAAGGTGAAGGGCGCCTACAGCCTGCTCTTCCTCACGCAGAACCAGCTGGTGGCCGTGAGAGACCCTTACGGCTTCCGGCCGCTGGTGCTGGGGCGGCTGCGCAACGCGTACGTGCTGGCCAGCGAGACGACGGCGTTGGATCTCATCGAGGCGGAGTACATCCGCGAGCTCGAGCCGGGCGAGATGGTCGTCATCGACGAGAAGGGCCTGCGCACCAGCCAGCCCTTCGCGCCCACGCGGCTGGGGCGCTGCATCTTCGAGCACGTGTACTTCGCCAAGCCGGACTCGGTGCTGTTCGGCACCAGCGTGTACGAGACGCGCAAGGAGCTGGGCCGCCAACTGGCGCGCGAGCAGCCCGCGCCGGGAGCGGATCTGGTGATTGCGGTGCCGGACTCGGGCGTGCCGGCGGCGATTGGCTTCTCGCAGGCGAGCGGGATTCCCTATGACGTGGGGCTCATCCGCAGCCACTACGTAGGGCGCACATTCATCGAGCCGCAGCAGTCCATCCGCCACTTCGGCGTGAAGCTGAAGCTGTCGGCGGTGCGGCAGGTGCTCAAGGGCAAGCGCGTGGTGGTGGTGGACGACTCCATCGTGCGCGGCACCACGAGCCGGAAGATCGTGAAGATGCTGAAGGCCGCGGGCGCGGTGGAGGTGCACCTGCGCATCTCGTCTCCGCCGACGAGCTGGCCCTGCTACTACGGCATCGACACGCCGAGCCGCCAGGAGCTGATCGCCTCCAACCACACCACGGAGGAGATCGCCCGCTACGTGACGGCGGACACGCTGGGCTACCTCTCGCTGGAGGGCCTGGGCAAGGCCGTGGGCGACACGGAGCGCAACACCTTCTGCACGGCGTGCTTCTCCGGAAAGTACCTCGCGGGGCAGGTCAGCCCCGAGGTCGCCGCCCAGAGCGCCAAGGACTCGGCGCAGTCCGGAGCGGTGGCCGCCGAGGTGGCCGTGGCCACGGGCCCGGAGACAGTGCCGGGCAAGCACCTCACGGCCTGAGCTGGCCGGCGATGAAGTCCTCCAGGTCCGCGGGCAGCGGCGCGTCGAAGGTGACGCGCTGGCCCGTTCCCGGGTGAGGAAACGAGATGCGCGCGGCATGCAGCGCGTGACGAGGCAGGCGCAGGCGCACCCAGGCCTCGGGCTCCAGGCAGTGCTTGCTGAAGCGGTCGAAGTACCCCGGATCCGGGCCGTACATCTTGTCGCCCACCAGCGGGTAGCCCGCCTCGCGCAGGTGGATGCGGATCTGATGCTGGCGGCCCGTCTCCGGGTAGCAGCGCAGCAGCGCAAAGGGCTCGCCGTCGCGGGTGAAGCGCTGGAGCACCTCGAAGCGCGTGCGGCTCTCCTTGCCCTCCACGGCATCAATGCGCACAGCGATGCGGATCAACTCGGTCCCCTCGGCGATGGGTGCATCCACGGCGAAGGTGTCCTCGGGCGGGTGTCCCTCGCAGATGGCCAGGTACTCCTTGTGGACGTCGCGCGACAGAAACAGCCCACCGAGCACCCGGCAGGACTCGGTGGTGCGCCCACAGACAACCAGGCCGCTCGTCTCCCGGTCCAGGCGGTGCGCGGGCTCCGCGAAGTCCTCCCCGAAGCGCTCGCGCAACAGCGTCACGAGGGTGCCGTTCTGGTAGCGCGCGCTGGGGTGGATGGGCAGGCCCGCCGGCTTGTCGATCACCAGCAGCCAGTCATCCTGGAAGAGGAAGGGCAGCTCCGTGGGCGTCTCCGGCTCGTCGCTGACGCGGCGGCGGATGCGGAAGATGAGCCCCGGATACACCAGCGAGGACGGCTTGAGGCGCTCCTCGCAGAGCAGGCCCCGCTGGATGATGCCCAGGATGCGCTCGCGAGGCAGGCGGCGGATCTTCTGCCCGAGATACCGCTCCAGGCGCCACCCCGCGTAGTTGGGCTCCACGACGTACTCGATGTCGATATAGCCCTCGGGGGCCTCGTTCTCGGTCATGCCACCCACGTACCCAAGCGAGCAGGGTAGGACTTGCCCCACTGCCAGTGGTCCCTGTTGAACACCTACATCTGTTTATAGAACAGGAGCGAGCCTCTGTTGTTCCACATGGCATCCACGGGATCATCTAAATCCGGGGGGAGTGCGGATCGAGCCTGTGGAAAGCATGCGAGACATGAGGAGTGCGAGGGAGATGGCCCCCGTCAGAAGCGGCGTGTGGCGCTCGCTGGTCGAGCTCCAAGCGGAACTCCTCCGCGGAGCGGATGCGCGGCGGCTGCTCGACCCGTTTCTGGCCTTGCTGATCGAGCACACCGGAAGTGCCTCGGGTTTCCTCGGGGAGGTCGTCTCCGAGTCTGGCGCCCGCCTGCGCTTCCAGCTCCTCGCCGGCAGCCTCACCGAGGGCTTTCAGCCCTTCGTGGACGCCGTGCTCTCCGCAGCCCAGCGCGGCTCCTCCGGCAGGCTTGTGAAGCCCAGCGCCCTGCCGGTACCGCCAGGCTCCTTCCCGCTGCTGTTGCCCCTCCAGAACGGAGAGGAGCTGGTGGGGATGGTGGGGCTCACCCCTCCTCCCGCCCGTGAGGATGCGGAGCTGCTCTCCGAACTCCAGCCCATGCTCTCCTTGGGCACCCTCCTCCTGTCGGGGGGACGCCACGAGCAGCGGCGCCGGAGCCAGGAAGCCGAGCACCGCCTGCAGCAGGAGGAGCTGTCGCACCTGAGACAGGTGCTCGCCGCCGTGGAGGAGGGACTCTGGGACTGGAACCTGCAGACGCGCGAGCTGCGCGTGAGCCGCCGGTGGCTGGAACTGCTCGGGTACATGCAGGGCGAACTGGAGCCCACCTTCGACACGTGGAAGAGCCTGTGCCACCCGGAGGATCTCCCCGAAGTCGAACAGCTCATCGCCGCGCACCTGGAGGGCTACACGCCATGGTGTGAGTTCGCCTACCGCGCCCGGAGCAAGGCGGGCACCTGGGCGTGGATCCTCAGCCGGGCCCGGGTGGTGGCGCGCGACGAGAAGGGCCTGCCCCTGCGCATGGTGGGCGCGGACGTGGACATCACCGCGCGCAAGCACAGCGAGGAGCGCCTGCGCGCCCTGTTCCGCGCCATCCCGGACCTGCTCTTCCGCATCCGTGGGGATGGCACCTTCATCGACTGGAATGACGGAAGCCCCGAGCCGACGGCCCTGCCGTCCGAGGCCTTCATGGGCAAGAAGATCCAGAACCTGCCCATGCCCCGCCCCTTCATCGAGCAGACGCTCACGAACGTGAACCGGGTCATCCGCGATGGGAACCTGGCCGTCTACGAGTACGAGCTGGAGAAGCCCCAGGGCGTCCAGCGCTACGAGGCCCGGGTCGTCCGCAGCGGCCCGGACGAGGCTGTCTGCATCGTGCGCAACATCACCGACCGCAAGCTGATGGAGGAGCGGCAGGGGCAGCTCATCCGCGCCGAGAAGCTGGCCTCGCTGGGCCAGCTCGCGGCGGGCATCGCGCATGAGATCAACAACCCGGTCAGCTACGTCTCGAGCAACCTGCGAATGCTTGAGAAGTACATCGCCGGGCTCCTGCCGCTGCTCCAGTTCCAGCACGAGCTCCTGGAGGGCACCCGCGGCACGGAGCAGAGCCTCTCCGCGGAGCAGCTCTCACGCCTGCGCGAGCTCTGGAAGAAGGCGGACGTGGAGAACCTCCTCTCGGACCTGCCCGAGGTCATCCAGGAGTCGCTGACGGGCACCAAGCGCATCACGGAGATCGTCCAGAGCCTGCGCTCGTTCTCGCGAGAGGACTCGGGCTCGGCGCAGGCGGTGGACCTGAACGCGGAGCTGGAGTCCACGCTGCGCATGGTGTGGAACGAGCTCAAGTACAAGTGCGAGCTGGTGCGGGACTTCGGGCCGCTGCCCCCCATCACCTGTCACCCCACCCAGATTGCCCAGGTCTTCACCAACCTGCTCGTCAATGCCTCGCAGGCCATCGAGACGTTCGGGGAGATTCGCATCCGCACGCGGCAACAGGACGCCGAGGCGGTGGTGGAGATCTCCGACACAGGCAAGGGAATGACGGAGGAGACACTCTCCAAGCTCTTCACCCCCTTCTTCACCACCAAGCCCCGAGGCCAGGGCACGGGGCTGGGGCTGTCCATCAGCCGGGACATCATCCTCCGGCACGGGGGCCGCATCGAGGTGACGAGCGTCCCCGGCAAGGGCAGCACCTTCATCGTCACGCTGCCCACCTCGGGACCCGCCCCGCGCCCACCCACCACGTGAGGTGAGCGGGCCTCGAACTCCCCGCGCTACTCAGGCAGAGACGCGCAGCTCGCTCGGGTCCGCGCCGAGCACCCGCTCATACAGCTCGGCGATGCGCTCGGCGGAGCGCCCATCCCACTTCTCCGGGATGCGACCCTGCTTGCCCTGGCCACTGAGGGCACGCTCGGCCTCCTCGGTGATGCGCACCGGGTCGGTGCCCACGACGAGGTTGGTGCCCTGCTCCACGGTGATGGGACGCTCGGTGTTCTCGCGCAGCGTGAGGCACGGGACGCCCAGCGCGGTGGACTCCTCCTGCAAGCCGCCCGAGTCGGTGAGGATGAGCCGCGCCTGCGACGTGAGCGCGAGGAACTCCAGGTAGCCCATGGGCTCCACGAGCCGCAACCCGGGCGAGCGCTCCAGCATCCCGCTCAGCCCATGGTCCGCCAGCATCTTCCGCGTGCGCGGATGCACCGGGAAGATGACGGGCAGGCGCGCGGAGATGTGCGCGAGCGAGGACAGCAGCCCGCTCAGCACCTTCGGGTCATCCACGTTGGAGGCCCGGTGCAGCGTGCACACCGCGTAGCCCTGAGGCGAGAGCCCCAGCTCCTTCAGCGTGGGGAGCTGCTCGGCGCGCGCCTTGGAAGTGAGCAGCGTGTCGATCATCACGTTGCCCACGAAGTGGATGCGCGACGGGTCCACCCCCTCCTTGAGGAGGTTGGCGTCCGCATCCGGAGACGGCGTGAGCAGCAGGTCCGCCAGCCGGTCGGTGACGATGCGGTTGACCTCTTCCGGCATGCGCATGTCGAAGCTGCGCAGGCCCGCCTCCACATGGGCGATACGAATCCCCATCTTCGAGGCCACCAGGGCGCCCGCGATGGTGCTGTTGACGTCTCCCACCACGGAGACCAGGTCCGGCTTCTCCTTGAGGAAGACCTTCTCCAGCTCAATCATGGTGCGCGCGGTCTGCTCCGCGTGGCTCCCGGAGCCGATGCCCAGGTACACATCTGGGGCGGGCATCCCGAGATCCGTGAAGAAGACGTCGCTCATCTTCACGTCATAGTGCTGGCCGGTGTGAACGAGGACCTGCGCGAGCTGGCCTCGCCCGGCGATGGCCTTGTGGATGGGCGCCGCCTTCATGAAGTTGGGGCGCGCGCCGACGATGTGGAGAACCTTCTTCATGGCATCCGGAAGCTAGGCACGGTCCTCCCAGTGGCCAGTGTCCCCCCTTCTCCGAGGGGATAGGACGTCCTGAATCTGATAGACGGAGGCCCCCATGGCCCCTCCCCGCGTCGTCGCCGTCATCCCCGCCCGCTATGGCAGCACCCGCTTCCCGGGCAAGCCGCTTGCCCTCATCGCGGGCAAGCCCATGGTGGAGCACGTATGGCGCCGCTGCCAGGAGTCCCGGGCCTTCCTCGACGTGCTGGTGGCCACGGACGACGACCGGATCCGCGAGGTGGTGGAGCGCTTCGGCGGCCGGGCGGTCATGACGAGCCCCCACTGCGCCACCGGCACGGACCGTGTGGCCGAGGTCGCGCGCAGCCGGCCGGAAGTGGACGCGTGGATCAACGTCCAGGGTGATGAGCCCCTGCTAGATCCCCAGGCGCTCCAACTGCTCGCGGGGCTGTTCTCGAACCCGCAGGTGGAGATGGGCACCCTGGTCCGGCCCCTGGAGGCCGCCGAAGTGCCCAACCCCAACGTGGTGAAGGCGGTCCTCGCGATGAATGGGGATGCGCTCTACTTCAGCCGCGCCGCCCTCCCCTTCATCCGGGAGGCGGGCCATGAAGGCAGCGTGCGCCGCTGGGCCCATATTGGCCTCTACGGCTACCGGCGCGACACGCTGCTGCGGCTGGCCACCCTGCCGCCCACGCCCTTGGAGGAAGCCGAGAAGCTGGAGCAGCTCCGAGCGCTGGAGCACGGCATCCGCATCCGCTGCGGCCAGGTTCAGTGGAACACCGTGGCGGTGGACGTGCCCGAGGATGTGGCGCGCGTCGAGGCCGTGATGCGCGAGCGCGGCCTCTGATCAGCCAGGCCCTCCGTCTGGCCGGCTCCCCACGGCGAACTCGCCCACCGAGCCCTCCACGAGCGGATCCAACCCCGAGGCCCGGGCGAACAGGTCCGCGCCGCCGCTGCCCAGGGCGCAAGGCGCCAGCCCCATGGCGGTGGCCACCAGGTACAGCGTCTGGAAGATGACCCCCACGTTCTTGAGCATGGCCGAGTACGCCATGACCTCGTATTTCCAGGCCATGCGGGCAAACTGCGCGGTGAGCACGATGACGACCTGCGGCTGCGCGGGGAGCGCCATCCCGTCCGCCGCCATCTGCATCAGCTCCGCCAGCTCCGGTGTCCGGGCGGGGATTCGGTAGAGGGCATGCTCATCGACTTGGTAGGCGTAGAGCCCTGGCTCTAATCCCTCACAACTGCGGACAATTGTATACACACCGGTTTCATAAATTGCGCCACCGGATGGATAAACACGCGCCACCTTCTGGTCTCGGCCGTCCAAGTCCGCGTGGCGCAAGCCCACGGCCCGGTAGAGCAGCTCTCCCAATTGAGCGCGCGTGAGGGGCTTTCCCCCTGGGTTCCGCACGGTGCGACGGCGCTCCAGGACCGAGGTAAACGAGGAATCGCCGCGCTCCAGCCGGGCCATGTCCGGCTTCTCCAGCGGCAAAGCCTCCCCGGGTGGCCGCGGCTTCGGCTCAGGCTGCGGCAGCTTCCCCCGGAAGCGATAGGTGGCCCCGCCATAGCCCTTCGCGTGCCGAGGCCATCGGGTCCACTGGTAGAACAGCAGGTCGTGGAACTCCCAGGTGATCAGCGCCTCCCGCTCGACAGGAACGCCCTCGGCGTTCACCTCTACCAGGGCACCCGCCTCCAGCAGCATGCCCAGGAAGGCCGCCGTCACCTCTGGAGGAACTCCGGGCACCGCCTCGGCCACCTCGGCCGGGAGCTTCGGCGTGGCCAGCACTCCCAGCAGCGCCGGGCCGTGCCAGGTCCCCATCCACACGCGTGACATCGACAGGGGCGTCTCCAGTTGGGAGCCCCCTTCCGCGACCCGGCTAAAGGCAAACCGGGAGAGCTGGTAACGCATCTCGGCGCGAGGTGAGACACCTCCCCCACGGGCTGTCTCCGGTGAGAGCCGGGCGATCAGCGCGCCGTCCAGGGAGAGACTTCGAGCCAGCACGCCGTGCGCGCGCAAGGCTTCGAGCAGGTTGTGGAAGAATGCGACCTGAGCGAGCCCCCCCCCTCCCGCGAGCTCGCTCAGCTCATCGGGTCCGTGCTCGCCCTGAGCCAGGGCTTCAATCGTGGCACTCACGCTGCCGGAGAGGGGCGGCAGCGTCAGCTGAACGCGTCCATTCAGGACGCGTCCTCCTTCCGTGGAAGATGCCAGGCTCACCCCTGGCACAAGAGACAGCGTCTCACGGACGATCATGGCTGCCTTGTGGCCTGCAAGCGGGGGCAGATTTCTCGAGGGGCCATGCGGCCAAGGAACTACGGGGGAGGGGGGAGGGGGACCCGTAGCGGCGCATGAGACGGCGACGATGCTCTGTCTCCTCTCGAGAACACCCTTTCATGCTCTATCCGTCGAGCATGGGAGGATACGGCGGCTCAGGTCGTGAAGCTGTGGTGGCTGAACGGCCGGGCGTTCACCATGCCCTTCTCCACGTCGGTGAGCGCCACCTGCTGCGCGTCCATCGACGGCGGAGGGGGGATGATCATCCGCAGCGTGTCCGCCGGAGCGGCATGGAGCTCGTCGCTGCCTTCGACGATCTCCACCTTGACGCCCTGAGGGAAGGCGAACTGGTACGCCTCACGGAGCGTCCCCACGGGATCCCGCTTCAGCGACTCGCGGAACTCCACGTCCTGCCAGGCCCGTGCGACGCACTGCGGCCAGATCTTCCCGAACTGCTGGGTCGAGTTTGCGGTGATGTTGTGGCTCGTGATCACGACGTCCCTCTCTTTCAAGCGGCCGCTGGGGGTAATGCTGGCGGCCGCCCTTTTATTAACACAATGTCTCATCAAAAACTAACATTTCACTTGTCATGCTTTGACTCGACCCGAGTAAAGACGCAATTCCTTGCCTTCATTCCTTTCACGAATTCAAAGCCAGCTGAAAATTCGCCGCCGCTCCACGCGGGTCTGAGCTGACCCCCAAGAGCCCAGGCGCTATTCAGTGCTAAAGTTCAAAACTGACCATGAGCGATCCCTTCAATCGTGTCATGCAGTTCAAGGCGCATCTCCGCTTCGAAGCCCTCGACCGGGAGCGGGCCTTCGTCCTGGGAGAGCATGAGCAGTTCATGCTGTCGGGGCGGGTCCAGGTGCTCGTGGCCGCGAAGCTGGACGGCCACCGCTCCGTGCAAGACGTCATCTCCGCGCTCGAGAGGGAGGTCTCCGCGCCCGAGGTGCTCTACGCGGTGGCGCAGTTGGAGAAGCAGGGCCATCTCATCGAGGCCACGCCCGGCATTCCGAGCGAAGCCGCGGCCCTCTGGCAGTCGTTGGGGGTGGCTCCCGCCGAGGCCGTCTCGCGGCTGGCCCGCTCGCCCGTGTCCGTGCACGCGCTGGAGGGCTTGGATCCGCAGCCTCTCATTCAAGCGCTGCAAGGAGCGGGGCTCACGATTCGCGAAGGCGCACCGCTTCGTGTCGTCCTCGTACGTGACTACCTGTCACCGGAGCTGGAGGCGTTCAACCGCCAGGCGCTGGAGCGGCGTGAGCCGTGGATGCTCGTGAAGCCCTCGGGTGCCACGCCGTGGATGGGGCCGGTGTTCCGCCCGGGTGAGGGGCCGTGCTGGGCGTGCCTTTCGCAACGCCTGGCATGGAACCGGCCCGTGGAGTCATACCTGCGCGGACGCGTCGAAGCCTCGCGTCCCCTTGCGCTCCCCCGCGCGGAGCTCCCCTCGAGCCATCAGGCGGGATTGCAGCTGGCCGCCATGGCCCTGGCCCGCTGGATCGCCCAGGGCCAGCAGGGCTCCCTGGAGAAGTCACTCGTGGCACTGGAGCTGAGCCGCTTCCAGCTCACCGAGCACCCCGTGGTGCGGCGCCCACAGTGCGCGGCCTGCGGAGACGCGGGCATCCTGAAGGCTCGCGCCGAGCGGCCCATCGTGCTGGAGCCCCGGCCTCGCGGTTTCACCGAGGACAATGGCTTTCGCACCGTGACGCCCGAGACGACCTTCGCTCGGCTCCAGCCGCAGATCAGCCCCATCACCGGCGTGCTCAGCAACCTGGCGCCGCTCGCGTCTCGCAGCCACGCGCTGAGGCCCGTCTTCGCCGCCTCGTACTTCAGCCCGGCTCACGCCCGGACGCCCCACTACACCGAGTTCCACTCCATCACCCTGGGCAAGGGCCGCACCTTCGCCCAGTCTCGCGCCAGCGCGCTCGGCGAGGGCATCGAACGCTGGAGCTCCCTGTTCCAGGGAGACGAGCCCCGCTTCTCCTCGCGCCTGGAGACGCTGGGCGCGGACGCCATCCACCCGCGCGAGGTGCTGCACTTCAGCGAGACGCAGTACCGGAACCGCGTGGAGCTCAACAAGAAGTTCCACCGGCACTACTGGGACATCCCCGTGTCCTTCGACGAGCGGCTCGAGGTGGACTGGACGCCCGTCTGGTCTCTCACGCACGAGCGCCGCAAGTACCTGCCCACCGCGTACTGCTACAACCGCTACCCCATTCCCCGCGAGGAGAACTTCTGCCCGCAGGACTCCAATGGCCATGCGGCCGGCAACTGCCTGGAGGAGGCCATCCTCCAGGGCCTGCTGGAGCTGGCCGAGCGGGATGCGTCCTGCCTCTGGTGGTACAACTGCCTGCGCCGGCCCGGAGTGGATCTCGACAGCTTCCACGAGCCGTACTTCCAGGCCCTGCGCGAGCACTACCACTCCCACCACTGGAAGGTGTGGGCGCTGGACCTGACGCATGACTTGAACATCCCCACGTTCGTCGCCGTGGGGCGCTCGACGAAGACCCAGCAGTACTGCATCGGCTTCGGGGCCCACCTGGATGCGCGCATCGCGCTCCAGCGAGCCATCACCGAGTTCAATCAAATCTTTGATCCGCGAGACACCTTCAAGTCCCCGTGGGACGAGTACGGGATGGTGGATGAGTCCTATCTCCACCCGGACGAGACGGTGCCGCTCAAGACGATGGCGGACTTCCCCAAGCCCGCCCTGGCGGACATCCGGGACGACGTGCGCGAGTGCGTGGCCCGCGTGGCCCGCGTGGGCCTGGAGACGCTGGTACTGGACTTGACCCGGCCGGACGTGGGCCTGCACGTGGCGAAGGTGACCGTGCCCGGGCTGCGCCACTTCTGGCCGCGCTTCGGCCCGGGGCGCCTCTATGACATCCCCGTGAAGATGGGCTGGCTCTCCCGCCCACTGACCGAGGCGCAGCTCAACCCTGTTCCCTTCCTCTTATAGGTGCTCCCATGCGTGAAGGACTGCGGATGGTGGACTCGGACCGCCATGTCATTGAGCCCATCGAGATGTGGAAGGAGTATTTGCCCCCCGAGTACCGGGCGGGCGCCCCCTACGAACAACTCATCGCTCCCGAGGAGACACTGGAGCAGCGTGTGGCGCGGCTGGGGCCCAAGGGGATGCTGCCCATCACTCCCACGTTGATGATCGATGGGCAGCCCGCGTGGCAGCGGCTCTCCGAGCGGACCCAGGTGGAGATGGCCTGGGCCGCCGCGCAGCGGACCGTGGCCTATGAGTCCACCGTCAGCCCCTCGCACCACCTGCGGACCATGGATCAGACGGGGATGGATGCCGCCTGCTTCTTCCCCACCATGGCCCTGTTCATTCTGCGCATCGACGGCATGGAGCCCACCCGGGCCACTGCCTTCGCCCGCGCCTACAATGCGTGGCTGCGCGACTTCTGCAGCGCGAACCCTCAGCGCCTCCGGGCCGTAGGCGCCCTGTGTCTGCACGAGCCCGAGGTGCTGCCGGGCGAGGTGGAGCGCCTGGCCCGCTTTGGCTGGAAGGCCGTGGCCGTCCCTCCCAACCCCGTGAATGGCCGAACACTCGGCCACCCCGCCTACGAGCCCTTCTGGGCCGCCTGCGAGCGCCACTCCATCGGTGTGGCCCTCCACGAGGGCTCCAATGTGCGGCTGCCCTCAGCGGGCGCGGAGCGCTTCACCACCCGCTTCGCCCACAACGCCGCCTCGCACCCGCTGGAGGCCATGTTGGCCCTCGCCTCCCTCCTCGAGGGTGGCGTGCTGGAGCGCCACCCGCGCCTGCGCATCGGCTTCTTCGAGTCCGGCTGCGGGTGGCTGCCCTACTGGTTGTGGCGCATGGACTCCACCTACGAGTACATGAAGGGCGAGGTGTCGGAGAACGTCCGCATGAAGCCCTCGGAGTACTTCCGCCGCCACTGCGTCGTCGCCATCGAGCCCGGCGAGCCGGGCCTCCAGGAGCTCATCCGGATGATCGGCACGGACAACCTGGTGTTCGGCACCGACTACCCACACACGGACCACGGGGAGGACATCGTGGACCACGTGATGGAGCTGCGCTCGGTGCTGCCCGAGGAGACGATGCGCAAGCTCCTCTGGGACAACCCCGCCCGGTTCTATGGAATCGAGGGCTGAGCCCGTCTCGGCTCAGCCCTTCAGCTCCGCCAGCAGCGCCCGCGCTCGAACCAGGTCAGGGGTATCAAGCCCCTCGGTGAAGCGCGGGGGCTGAGGTGCCAGCAGCTCGTACGCCTCGGCCCGCTGCCCCCGGTCCCGCTGCATCTCCGCGAGCGTCACAGAGGCCCTCAGCTCCATCATCTTCGCGCCCTGCTCCCGGGCGACGCCTATGGCCTGCCGCACGCTGGCCTCCGCGGCTTCGCGCTCACCCTTGGCTCGCAGGCAGAGGCCCTTGGCGCGCAGCAGGCTCGGGAGCATGTAGCCCTCTTTGACCTTGCGGCCATAGGCCACCAGCTCGTCGTAGCGGGCGAGCGCGGCGTCCACCTGCCCCATCTCGAACTCCACGTCCGCCAGCAGGGAGTGGTAGTGGGTCTTGCCTATCTCCAGGCCTCCGGCTGCCATCATGTCGAGGATCTGGCGCATGGGCTCCGCCTTCCGCTCCGCCCAGTTCTTGTAGAGGGTGCAGAACGCCCCGTGCAAGGGCAGGCCGTGCCGCTGCAGCAGCTCCTCGCCCGCGCGGGCCACGGCGAGCACAGCCTCCCGGTCTCCCCTCAAATGCAGCATGTTCATCCGGTAGAGGTACGTCAGCCCGATGGAGCTGGTGTGCTTCGTCTCCATGGCCCAGGCCATGGCCTCCGTGCTCAGCTTCTCGGCCTGGTCCGGGTAGCCGGTGAGGAACTTCAAGACGCTCAAGAAGCCCGCGGACATGGAGCGGCCATCCTGCCCGTACAGGATGGCCAGCTTGGGGTGCTCGGCGGGTTTGTACAGGCTGAGCGCCCGCTCGAAGGCCTGTTGCGCCTCCTGGAAGTGGGCCTCTTCGATGGCGTTGTTGCCGTGCGCGGCCTCGGCCATGAGCTCCAGGTCGAGGTTGCCAGAGTGCTTGGCCATGCCCACCAGGCGCTCCACGAGGACCCGGGCCCGGTCTCGCTCGTTGCGGCTGATGTAGAAGATCAGCAGCCCCCACAGCGTGGGGATGATCTTCGGGCTGTCTCCCAGCAAGTCGATGAGATGCTGGGAGCGCTCCACCACCTGGCCGATCTGCGCGTCGGACCAGCCCCGGGTGGCCATGAGGGCCGGAGTGAGCACCTCGTTGAGCCCCAGCTCCAGCTGCGCCTGCTCCTTGGGATCCTCCGCGACATCCAGCCAGCCCTTGGCCTCGGTGATGTAGGCAATGGCCTCCTGGTTGGCCGAGCGCATCAGCGCCCCCAGGCCGGCCTTCTGCGCATAGCCAATGGCCTTGCGCTTCTGGCCCGCCTCGCTGTGGTGCATGGCGAGCAGGTCCGGCCGCGTCTCCACCAGCTCCGGGAAGTGGGCCTCCAGCGTGGAGGCGATGCGGGCATGCACCTGCCGGCGCAGGGGCTTGAGCATGGACTCGTAGGCCGTATCCCGGATGAGGGCGTGCTTGAAGACGTAGATGGGGTTGCGCGCCGTGCGCCGGCGGTGCACCAGGTCCGCGTCCGACAGCGTCTTCAGCTCGTGCTGCAGCACGGGCTCCTCGCGCTCGGAGACGGACTTGAGCACCTCGTAGCTGAACTCGCGCCCCAGCGCCGAGGCCAGCTGCGCCAGCTCCTTGGCGGGCCCCAGCCGGTCCAGGCGCGCCATCAGCGAGTCGCGCAGCGTGGTGGGGATGACAATCTTGGAGAACGTGAACGAGCGCGAGGGCGTCTCACCCTTCACCGGCATGGACTCCACGATGATGCGGGTCAGCTCCTCCACGAAGAGCGGCACGCCGTCCGTCCGGTCCAGCAGCTTCTCCATCACCTCGGGCGGCAGGTTCCGGTCCTGGGTGAGGCCGCTCACCATCTCCTGCACGCGCTTGCGGTCCAGACGGGTGAGCTGCAGGTGGTGCGAGGCCGACCACTGCGAGGTGAACTCCGGGCGCGCCGTGAGGATGAGGCAGATGGGCGCCCCGGAGAGGTCCTTCACCAACTGCGAGAGCAGCTCCATCGTCGTGGGGTCTGCCCAGTGCAGATCCTCCACCAGCAACAGCAGCGGCTGCTGTTGCGCCACCTCGAAGAAGAGGCCCAGCAGCGCGTCCAGCGTCAGCTCCTTGGTGCGCTGAGGCGAGACATCCGGCGGAGGGTAGCGCTCCGCGCCGCCCTTCACGGACAGCAGCCCGAGGAACAGCGGCATGGCCTCCGCGAGCACGAAGCCATGCTGGGACAGGAGCGCCTCGAGCGCGGAGATCTTCTGCTCGGGCGTCCAGCCGGGGCCCACCCCCAGCCAGCGCTCCAGCATGTCCACCCACGGAGAGAGGGCGCTGTTGCGGCCTTCCGGCATGCACCGGCAGTCGAGCGTCGTGTGAGGCGTGCTGCGGGACTGGCGGATCAGCTCCTGCACCAGCCGCGACTTGCCGATGCCCGGCTCGCCCGTGAGCAGGATGCTCTGCCCGTTGCCCCCCACCACCTGGGTCCAGCGCTGCTGGAGGAACTCCAGCTCCTGCGCGCGGCCGTACAGCGGGCCCTCCTGGACGACGTCCGAGCCGTGGCCCTTCTTGTACTCATGCAGCACCCGGAACACCGGCCCGGAGGCGCCGCTGAGGTCCTTCACCGGCTCGAAGGCGAAGTGGCCGCGCAGCAGCTTCGACGTCGCCTCGCTGACCAGGAGCGTGCCCGGACGGGCCGTCCCTTCCAGCCGCACCGCCGCGTTGGGCGTGGAGCCCATCAGCGCGGGCAGGCCCGCCCCGCCCTGGCCCTCCTGGATGACCACCAGTCCCGTGTGGATGCCCGCGCGGAACTCCAGGCGTCCCTTCTTCTCGCGAGCCAGCTCCTCGGCCCGCTGCTGCATCCGCACGCCCATCTCCAGCGCCGTACGGGCCGCGCGCCGCGCGTCGTCCTCCTGCGCCTGGGGATAGCCGAAGTAGAACAGCATCGACTCGCCCAGCACGCCGCCCACGTACCCCTCATAGCTGCGGGCCAGCTCGGCGCAGGTGGCATGCAGCGGCCTCAGCAGCTTGTCGAGGTCCTCCTCGTCCAGGGCCGCGCCCTCCTCCTGGGAAAGCCGGAGGCTGCAACAGACCGCGGTGAGCTGGCGGCGCTCCCCCTCGCCCGCGGAGGAGAACGAGGACAGCGAGGGCAGGACGGCGGGCGTGGGGGTCCGCTCCATGGAGCCGCTCACCGGCCAGCCCTCCGCGGCGCAGGCCTCGAGCTCCCGCATCAACTGGAGCGCGGAGATGTCCCTCAGCTCGTGATTCTTGGCCGTCACCTTCCGCAGCAGCCGCCCGAGCCGGTGGTGCTCCAGCCACGCGGGGATGGCAATGGCCTCGGGCCCGAGCTGCTTGAAGATGATGGCCTGCAGCGTGGGCCCGTCCACCGCCCGGTGCCCGGTGAGACACTCCAGGAAGATGAGCCCCCAGGAGTACAGGTCCGAGCGCGGCGACACCTGCTCGCCCCGGAGCTGCTCCGGCGAGGCGTAGGTGGGCGTGCCGAGCACCTCCTGGGTCTGGGTAATCTTCGCCAGGTCTTCGCTGCTCTCGGCCGGCAGCGTGCCCAGGCCGAAGTCCAGCACCAGCGCGTTCCGCCGCACGCCCGTGTGGGAGACCATGATGTTCTGGGGCTTGAGATCGCGATGGACCACCTTCGCCCTGTGCGCGCACTCCAGCGCATCCAACACCTGCAGCATGAGCTGCGTGGTCTCCCACGCTGAAAGCGCTTTCTCGCTGGCCAGCACCTGCGTCAGCGTCTGCCCCGGCACGTACTCGAAGACGCTGAAGAGCAGCCCCGTCTCCGTGCTCCCCGAGTCGATCAGCCGGACGATGTGGGGGTGGTACAGCTGCGCGCACAGCTGCATCTCCCGCTGGAAGCGCGCCACGTGCGAGGCGTTGTTGGAGTGCACCTCTCGCAGGACCTTGATGGCCACTACCTGCAGGGTCGCGAGCTGCCGGGCTTTGAAGACCTGCCCGAACCCTCCCTCTCCGAGCTTCTCAAGAATCTCGTAGCGGCCGGCGAAGATTGTGCCCACTCGAATGAACTCCTGATCCAAGACGCCTTCCCTCATTCAAGCTTGTGGGAGGATGACAGCTGTATTGAACGCCGGAGGGCCCCAGAGTGTCGAGAAGTGGATGCTTCCCAAGTCCCCTTCCGGGTCATTTTGAACCCACCCACTCGCACTGGCTGAGAATTCCAGCCCCAAGTAAAATATCATACCTTGTTGTAATGAGTTCCTGAGAGCGCGTGTTCTTCGTCCGACAGCCACAGAGGTCCTCATGATTCGCTCGGTCCGTTTCGAAAACTTCCGGTGCCTCCGGGATGTGGAGCTGAAGCTCGCTCCGTTGACGGTGCTGGTGGGGCCCAGTGGATCGGGAAAGACGTCCATCCTGGAGGGGATGCAGTACCGCATCTCCTGCGAGCACTCGGACCATTGGCGCCTGGATGTGACGAAGCCGATCGCCATGGAGTTCACCTTCTCGGATGGGCAACACCAGAGGCGGGTGTTTCCGATCGTAGGGTTGGACTCGTGGGCCATGCAGGGGTTCGCGGTTCAAGGGCTGGCGCTGGAGTTGGGTGCGCTGCGCTCGGATGCTCCCCTGGCCCGGGCCACGGCGCTGAGCCCCAACGGAGACAACCTCGCCAGCGTGTTCGCCTCGCTCCTGCCGCCGCAGCGGGAGGCGGTGGTGAGCCAGCTGTGCCGGTGGGTGCCGCATATCAGCGACGTAGGCCTCCAGCCGACGGGCCCCCGCTCCCAGCAGCTGCGGTTCCGGGACCGGTGGCAGCCGAACCTGTGGTTCACCCCATGGCAGGTGGCCGACAGCGTGCTCCTGCTGCTGGCCCTGCTGGTGCTGCCGTGTCAGGTGCCCATGCCAGATGTGCTGACGCTCGACGAGCCGGAGCGGGGGCTGCCTCCGCGCACCCTGGGAGACCTGGTGGGACTGCTCCGGCAGCTCTCCCGGGGCTCATCGGAGCGGCCACCTGTCCAGATCCTCATCGCCACGCACTCGCTCGAGCTGCTGGAGCACGTACAGGCCGAGGAGGTCCGCATGCTCTCCCGCTCTCCCGAGGATGGCTCGGTACGAGTGAACGCTCCGCGTCAAGACACACAGGACTGGCGCGGCCGCGACACGATGCCCTCGTGAGCACGCCACCGCTCGGGTGGCCGCCCGCCCTCCGAACGAAGCGATGCGCCGCTGCCAGTCTAGGGTTAGGCTGGGCGCCGTGGAAAAGCCCCCCGCCAAGCCCTCCAAGTCTCGTGTTTCCCAGAAGGTGACGCTGCGCCGGCTGTTGAGCCTGGCGCGCCCGGAAACCCGCACCCTCATCGCGGGCACCTTCTTCCTCGTCGTCGGTAGCGGCATGAGCCTGCTGTACCCGCAGAAGATGCGGCAGATCATCGACGAGGCGCTGGGCGCGAGGGATCGCGCGATGATCGATCAGATCGCGCTGGGGATGGCGGTCATCTTCGCCATCCAGTCCGTGGCCGTGGCGCTGCGCTACTACTTCTTCACCACGGCCGGCGAGCGCGTGGTGACGCGGCTGCGGCAGAAGCTGTTCTCCAGCCTCATGTCCCAGGAGGTGGCCTTCTTCGACGAGCGTAAGACGGGAGAGCTCACCAACCGGCTGGCCTCGGACACCACGGTGCTGCAGAACACCGTGAGCGCCAACATCTCCATGGTGCTGCGCAACGGGGTGCAGGCCCTGGGCGGCATCGCGATGCTCTTCTACACCTCCCCGGCGCTCACCCTGGTGATGCTGGCGGTGGTTCCTCCGGTGGCTGTGGGCGCGGTGTTCTACGGGCGCGGGGTGCGCAAGCTCTCCAAGGAGGTGCAGGACGCGCTGGCCAACTCCAATGAGGTGGCCGAGGAGAGCCTCTCGGGGGTGCGCACGGTGCGCTCCTTCGCGGCGGAGAAGAGCGAGGTGGCCCGCTACCGCTCCGCGGTGGACAGGGCCTTCGAGCTGGCGCGCAGACGCATCCGCCAGTCCTCCACCTTCATGGCGGTGGCTTCCTTCTGCGGCTTCGCAGCCGCGGCGGCCGTGTTCTGGTACGGCGGGCGGCTGGTGGTGGATGGCTCGCTGACCGTGGGCGGGCTGACGTCCTTCCTCGTCTATTCGATGTTCGTCGCGTTCGCGCTGGGCGCGCTGACCGAGCTGTGGGCGGACTTCATGCGGGCCGCCGGCGCCTCCGAGCGCGTCTTCGAGCTGATGGATCGCCAGCCCACCATTCCCATGTCGGGCGGCGAGCGCCTTGCCCACACCGAGGGCCGCGTGCAGCTGCAGGACGTGCGCTTCACCTACCCCTCGCGCCCGGACGTGCCGGTGCTCCAGGGCATCGAGCTGAACATCGAGCCCGGCGAGGCGGTGGCCATCGTCGGTCCCTCGGGCTCGGGCAAGTCCACCATCGCCTCGCTGCTGGGGCGGCTCTATGACCCGCAGGGCGGCCACATTCTCCTGGACGGCAAGGACCTGAAGGCGCTGGACCCGGAGTGGCTGCGTCAGCAGATCGGCGTGGTGGCCCAGGAGCCGCTGCTGTTCTCCTCTTCCATCGCGGACAACATCCGCTACGGCCGGGCGGACGCCACCCAGGCAGAGATTGAAGCGGCGGCCAAGGCGGCCAACGCGCACGACTTCATCATGCGCTTCCCCGAGGGCTACAACACGCTGGTGGGCGAGCGCGGCGTGCAGCTGTCGGGCGGCCAGAAGCAGCGCGTGGCCATCGCCCGAGCGATGCTGAAGGATCCGCGCCTGCTCATCCTTGATGAGGCCACCAGCGCGCTCGACGCCGAGAGCGAGCACCTGGTGAAGGAAGCGCTGGACCGGCTGATGAAGGGCCGCACCACGCTCATCATCGCCCACCGGCTCTCCACGGTGATGGATGCGGACCGGGTGATGGTGCTGGAGGGCGGGAAGATCGTCCAGAGCGGCAGCCACTCCGCGCTGATGGGCCAGGACGGCCTGTACCGCCGGCTGGTGGAGCGGCAGTTCGTGGCGGCCTGAGCCCCGAAGGGCCCAGGCCCCCACCCCTGCCTGCTACTGCTTCCCCTCCTGCACGCCGTAGCGGGTGATGAACTCCACTCGGCGGTTGGCCGCGCGGCCCGCGTTGGTGGCGTTGGAGGCGATGGGGCGATCCTCACCGTAGCCCTTGGCCTCCAGACGCTCGGCGTCCACACCCTTGCTGATGAGGTAGGCCCTCACCGCCTCCGAGCGCCGCTGCGACAGGCCCCGGTTGTAATCGGCGGAGCCCTGGCCGTCCGTGTGGCCCTCCACGCTCACCGAGATGATCTCCGGGTGCTCGAGGATGACGCGCGCCACCTGGTTCAGCAGCGGGAACGAGCGCGGCTGGATCGTCGCCTTGTCGAAGTTGAAGTAGATCGTGTCATTGATCTTGATGCGGTCGTGCTGAATGACGACCAGCTGCTTCTCCTCCGGCGGGCAGCCCTGGTTGTCCGGCGAACCGAACTCATCCGGGCAGTTGTCCTCGCGGTCCTCCACCGTGTCATTGTCGCGATCCCGGATGGGGCAGCCCTGGCGCTCCACGGGGCCCGGCTCGGTCGGACAGGCGTCCTCCTCGTCCACGAGGCCATCACCGTCCGTGTCCTTCTGCGGGCAGCCCCGGCGCTCCACCGCTCCCGGCTCGGCTGGGCACTGATCCGCCTCATCCTCCAGGCCATCGCCATCCCGGTCCGGGCAGCCCTGGAAGCCGGGCAGGCCCACGACGTTCGGGCAGCGATCCGCGTCATCCAGGATGCCGTCCTCATCCGAGTCCTTCGGCGCGGGTTCCGGCTCGTACTTGGCGAGCTCGACCTTGGCGGGCCGCGCACGGCCGTAGGCGACGCCGAAGAGCACGCGGAAGTCCGGAGTGCCCGGCGCGGAGCCGAAGCCCACGCCGCCCATGCCGTACGCCTCCACCGTCTCGCTCAGCGGCCAGCGTGCACCCGACAGCATCTCGACGGAGAAGCCCTGGCGCTTGAGCGGCACCAGCGTGTTGAGGGCGAGCTCACCGCGCAGGCCCTCGCCGAGCGAGGAGACCATGCCGCCCAGGCGCACCGCATGGCCGAGCTCGTCCTGGACGTTCTCATCCTGCGTCAGCACCGTGCGAGGCCGCAGCAGCATGCCCGCGTCGATCGCCGCGCGCAGCGAGGGGAAGGTGTGGCCCACCATGAGGCTGGGCGTGGCGCGCGTCTCCTGGGCCAGCGCCGAGGCGCTCCCGATCGGCGGCCCTGCCTGCATCCCCACCGAGAGGTCCACCATGTCGTCCTCGCGCTGGGAGAGCAGCTTGAACTGCACGTTGAACAGCGGCGTGCCGGCCGCGACGCCCCCCTTGGGCTGGCCGACGCCCATGCCCGTCAGGTCATCGCCGCGCTGAAGAAACACCACGGGCAACTGGGCTCCCACCTCCAGCCACTTGTTCACGCCGTACGCGGCGGCCAAGTGGGCCGTGGCGCGATGCCGCACCAACACGCCCATCTCCGTGCCGTTCTCATAGAGGACGAGCGGATCCTTCTGGTAGTGCGTGGTGAGCGAGAAGCGGTAGTCACCCGGGTCCATCAGCTCGCCCGTGCCGAGCAGCAGCGAGCCCTTGGCGCTGGGGTTCAGCTTGAGCAGCTCCAGATCGAAGGTCGGCACGCCCGCGACCTGGGCCGTGGCCGTGGCCGCCACGAGCACCGTCGCCACGGCGAGCCCGCGCTTCTGCGTGCGCTTCCGGAACGCCAGGGCCGCGAACAGGCCCAGCGCCATCACCGCCAGCGACGAGGGGCCGCTGCTGGTGGAGGAGCACCCGTTGCCGCCGCCCATCAGCGCGCGGTCGAAGGGTCCGCGGCCGGGAGGCTCGGACGGGGTGCCCGGCCCCGAGAGCTCGCGCACGGTGATGGTCGTGGTGCAGCTCGCGGTGTTCCCCGCTTCGTCCGTCGCCGTGTACGTCACGGGCGTGGTGCCCAGCGGGAAGCTCGCCTGCGTGGGGGTGATCACCCGGGCCTCGGAGCACGAGTCCGTGGCCTTCGCCGCCCCCGGCGTCACGTTGACCAGCGCGCCCTCCTTCAGGTCGACGACGATGGGCTCGGGGCACAGGATGTTGGGAGGCGTCGTGTCCTTCACGGACACCTGGCGGCTCGCCGTCACCGTGTGCTGGGACGGATCCGTCACGGAGTACTGGATCGTGTAGGAGCCCAGCTTGGCGGTGTCCACGGAGCCGGTGCGGACAATCTGGCCGCTCAGGTCCCCGGCGCAGAGATCGCTGGCCTTGGCGCCCGGGTCGACGAAGGGCGTGCCGCACTCGTACGACTGCTTGTCCGAGCCCAGCAGCACCAGCGTGGGCGGGGTGTCATCGGTCACCATCACCGTGCGCACGGTGGGCGAGGTGGTGCGGTTGCCCGACGGATCCACCGCCGCGTAGGAGATGGTGAAGGTGCCCGGCTGGCTCAAGCTGCCCGACTGCGTCGCGGTGACGGGCACCGTGCCGGCGCACACGTCGCTCGCCGTGGCACCCGGGTCAATGAACGGCGTGCCGCACTCGTGCGACAGGCGGTCCGAGCCCGTCACAGTGATGACCGGCGCCTTCGTGTCCGCGACGGAGATCGTGCGCGTGGCCGAGCCCGTGTTGCCGGACGCGTCCCGGGCCGTATAGGTCAGCGGGTAGCCCCGGGGGCTCGCCAGGTTCACCGAGCCAGAGACCGTGACAGGCATCGCGCCCTCGCACAGATCACTCGCCGAAGCTCCTGGGTCCTCATACGTGACGCCGCGCACGCACTCCAGCGTCTCGCTGGCGGGGCCAAAGAGGGTCACCACCGGCGCCACCGAGTCCGTCACCGTCACCGTGGCCGTGCACATGCCCATGTCGCCCGACGGGTCCGTGCAGGTCAGGGTCACCGTGTGGCTGCCGATGGTGTACGGGCCGGCTGAGTTCTGCGTGCACTCGATGTCATCGCCATCCGGGTCACTGGAGCCGTTGTTGATGTCGGCCGGGCGGTCGCAGGTGTTCGTCGCGGCCACCGTCACGTCCCGGCACCGCGCCACCGGAGGCCGGTTGGGCAGCGGGATGTTGGGAATCTTGCAGAACGAGGTGCACGCGCCGATGTCGCCGTCCGCATCGCCCGAGCGGCCGTTGTTGCTGCCGGCGTCGCACTCCTCGCCTTCGTCCACGGCGCCGTCACCGCACCAGTGGAGGCGGCAGGAGAACGAGCAGGTCGCGCTTGGATTCTGGCCACCGGTGTTGGGCTGACCGTTGTAGACGTCGCCCATGTCGCACTGCTCCTCGGACGGAACGTTGTTGGAGTCACCGCCGCAACCGGCGCTCGTCGCCATGGCGCCGCGCACGAGGACGAAGGGCGTGCCCATAAAGGGAGTCTCCGCGCCCGGCTCGTACCAATAGTCGATGTGCGTCTGCTGGCCGGGGAGCGGCGTGCTCTCCGTGCCGGTCGCGATGGCCGCGAACGCAAAGGTGTTGCGCGGATAGCTCGTGAACACCGAGCGCGCCACGCACCCGTCACCCTCCAGCGAGCCATCCGTGAGGCCATCGGACAGCGTCACGGGGGACATCTGGAAGATGTGACCCGTGGACGCGCAGCCCGGCACGCCCTGCACCGAGAAGGCGCCGAACGGCTCCAGCAGGTCCACCGCTGTGTTGGCCGGCGCGTTCTGGTACGCGCAGCCCAGCGCGATGTACATGCCGGTGCGGTACTGGATCGAGTCCACGAGAACGAACTTGAGCGCGTTCTCCAGGAGCTGCTCGGTGCGGTTGTGGGATGGGTCCGAGCTGATGAGCACCACGTTGCTGTCGACGATGGCGCCCCACCTGGCGCGGGTCTCCACCGCGGCGTCGAACGCGGCCGTGCCGCTCTGGCAGGCCCCGTCGCCAATGATGAGGGCGCGGTACGCCATGAACTGCTCGGCCGTCATCGCGCGCCACTCCGCGGGAGTCTTCACATCGATCTGGACACTGGAATCCAGGTGCCTGAGGGCGCGGGCCTCGCGGCTCCCGTTCCCACTGCTCACGCTGCTGTCCAGGATCAGAACCTTATTGGTACTGCGGGCCCCCTGGCGTGTGTCACGCACCCTCTCCGGCGAGAGGTCGCTCCCCGGCTCTTTCACCTCTTCACCGCAGGAACTGGCCACCCATGCCAACACCAACAACGCCCCAAGGCTCTTGAGCTTCACGTGACAGCACTCCCCCAGGCCCGCGAGGAATCGGGCCCGGAAAGGAGCTATTCACCGTAATTCAGGCCAGCAAGGAGCCGGCCCAGCGGGTGCCCCTCCGAAGGAGACTTGTCACCAAAGTCATCAGCCGGTACGGCGGCTGCCTGACAGTCGCAAGAGGGGCAGCCGCCGAGGGGCTGCCCGCCTGCCTACTGTCCACCCGAGGCCGAGTATCGAGTGATGAACTCCACGCGACGGTTGGTTGCTCGCCCGGCGGTGGTGGCGTTGGAGGCGATGGGGCGATCCTCACCGTAGCCCTTGGCCTCCAGACGCTCAGGCGCCACGCCCTTGCCGATGAGGTAGTCACGCACCGCCTCCGAGCGCCGCTGCGACAGGCCCCGGTTGTATTCGGCGGGCCCCGAGTCGTCCGTGTGGCCTTCGACGCTCACCGAGACGATCTCTGGGTGCTCGAGGATGACCTTCGCCACCTGGTCCAGCAGCGGGAACGAGCGCGGCTGGATCGTCGCCTTGTCGAAGTCGAAGTAGACCGTGTCGTTGATCTTGATGCGGTCTCGCTGGATGACGACCAGCTGCTTCTCCTCCGGCGGGCAGCCCTGGTTGTCCGGCGGGCCGAACTCGTCGGGGCAGTTGTCGGACAGGTCCTCGACCGTGTCGTTGTCGCGGTCCGCGGGCGGGCAGCCACTGTGGTCGAGCGGCCCGGGCTCGGTGGGACAGTTGTCCACCTCGTCCAGCGCGCCATCGCCATCCGAGTCCTTCGGCGGGCAACCCTGACGCTCCGCCGGCCCGGCCTCGGTGGGGCACATGTCTCCGCCATCCTCGATACCGTCATTGTCCTCATCTGGGCAGCCCTTCATGCCCAGCTTGCCCGTGGCCGCCGGACACGCGTCCTCGCCGTCCACGACGCCGTCGCCATCCGTGTCCTTTGGCGGAGGCGGGGGCTCCGGCTCCTTCACGGGAGGAGCCACTTCGACCGCAGCGGGACGCGGGCGGCCGTACGCCATGCCGAGCAGAATGCGGAAGTCCGGGGTGCCCGGGGCGTTGCCAAAGCCCAGGCCCGCCAGAGCGAACGCCTCGAAGGCCTCCTTCACGGGCCAGCGGGCGCCCCCCAGCACCTCAATGGAGAGTCCCTGACGCTTGAGGGGGACCAGGGTGCTGAGGGCTAGCTCTCCGCGCAGGCGGGGCCCGAGGCTGGACAGCCCTCCGGTGAAGCGCATCGCATGCCCGAGCTCATCCTGCACGTTCTCGTCCTGGGTCAGCACGGTGCGAGGGCGCAGCAGCATGCCGACCTCGAGGGCGCCGCGGAGGGACTCACCGGTGCGGCCCACCATGAGGCTGGGAATGGCCCGCAGCTCCCGGGAAAGCGCCGCGGAGCTGCCGATGGGCAACCCCATGTGGAGGCCCAGCGCGAGGTCCACCAGGTGATCCTTCTTGGCCTGGGAGAGCAACTGGCCTTGCACCGTGAGCAGCGGGGTGCCGACCGCCGGACCTCCCGAGAGCCCGCTCACGCCCAGGTCCGTCAGGTCATCGCCGCGCTGGATGAGCACCACGGGGAGCTGGGCGCCCACCTCCAGCCATCCAAACAGACCGTAGGCGGCGGTCAGGTGCGTCGTGGCCCGGTGCCGCACCACCGCGCCGAGCTGCTTGCCGTTCTCGAAGAGCAGGAGCGGATCGTTCTCGTAGTGGACAGCGAGGGAGAAGCGGTAGTCGCCGTCGGGAAGCGGCTCGCCGGTGCCCACCAACAGGGAGCCCACGGCGCCAGGGTTGAGCTTGAGGAGCTCCAGTTCGAAGGTGGGCACACCCTCGGGCTGGGCGAAGGCCGTGGCGCTCAGAAACACGAGGGCCACGACCAGCAAACCTGGTTGCACACGCTTCCGCGCTCGCATCGCTGCGAGCCCTGCCCACCCCATCATTGCCTCCGGGCTCTCCGGGCCAGGAGGGCCGCGAGCACTCCGAGTCCCATCATCGCCAGCGACGATGGCCCACCGGACGTCGAGGAGCAACCGCTTCCGCCACCCAGCAGGGCGCGGTCGAACGGGCCGGGCTTGGGAGGCTCGGGCACCGGGTCCGGCACCTTGAGCTCACGAACGGTGACGGTCGTGGTGCAGCTGGCGGTGTTGCCCGCCTCGTCCGTCGCCGTGTACGTGAGCTGCGTGTCGCCCACCGGGAAGCGCTTCTGCACGGGGATGCTCACCTGCGCCTGAGAGCACACGTCCGTAGCCCGGGCGGCAGCCGGCGTGAGGTCCGCCTGCATCCCCGGCTGGACCTCGACGACGATGGGGTCGGGGCAGACGATGGTGGGGGGCGTCGTGTCCTTCACCGCCACATCGCGCCGCGTGGTCGCCGTGTTGTTGGACGGGTCGGTCACGCTGTAGACGATGGGGTAGTCGCCCGGCTTGGCGGGGTTCACCTCGCCGACGCGCGTGACGCGGTCAGACAGGTCGCCGAAGCACAGGTCGGTGGCCTTCACGCCCGCCTCGACGTACGCCGCGCCGCACTCCACGTTCTCGGTGGCCGCACCCACCAGCTCAAGGGTGGGCGGCAGGTCATCCACCACCGACACCGAGCGCGCCGTGGAGGCCGTGGCCTCGTTGCCGGACGGGTCCACCACGCGGTAGCTCAGCGAGTAGGTGCCCGGCAGGCCCGTGTCCACCAAGCCCTGCCGCTGGATGGAGCCCGTCAGGTCCAGCGCGCACACGTCGCTTGCCGTGGCGCCGGGATCTTGGAATGCCTGATGGTCACACTGCACGCGCGTGTTGAACGGCGGCAGCACCGTCAGCGTCGGAGGCAGCGTGTCGCGCACCTGCACCATGCGGCTCGCGGCCGTCGCCCGGTTGCCCGCGCCGTCCGTCACCTCGTAGCGCACCGTGTAGTCGCCCACGGCGCCAGGGTCCACGCTGCCCGTCTGCGTGATCGAGCTCGAGATGTCCCCGAAGCACACGTCCATGGCCACCGCGCCCGGTTCCGTGAAGGCCGTGCCACACTCCAGCCGCTGCGTCGCCGTGCCGCGCAGCGACAGCACCGGCGCCTGCGTGTCCACCACCGACACCGTGCGGCGATCCGCCGCCACGGCCTGATTGCCCGAGGGATCCGTCGCCGAGTACGCGATGGTCATCGTGCCCGGACGCAGCGTGTCTCCGTTGATCGTCCGCGTCACTGGCAGCGTCCCGGCGCAGACGTCCTCGGCCCTCACCGCACCGTCCACGTACGTCGAGCCGCACTCGGCCGAGTCCTGCAGCGGGCCCACCACCGTGATGGCGGGCGGCAGCGTGTCGCGCACGCTCACCGCGCGCTCCTGCATCTCCGTGTTGCCGCGTCCATCGCTCACGCTGTAGGTCACCGTGTACTGGTCCGGCACCTGATGATCCACCGTCCCCGTGACGGAGATCTGAGCCGTCAGCGGCCCCGCGCACTGGTCATGGGCCGTGGCGCCCGGGCTCACCCACGCCGTGCCGCACTCCAGCGGCTGCGGATTGGCGCCCGTCAGCGTCAGCACCGGCTTCAGCGTGTCGCGCACCTTCACCATGCGCTGCGTGCTCGCCGTGTTGTTGGACGGGTCGGTCACGCTGTAGACGATGGAGTAGTCGCTCGGCACGGCGGAGTCCACCTGGCCCACGCGCACGATGCGGTCGGACAGGTCGCCGAAGCACAGGTCGGTGGCCCGGACGCCCTGCTCGGTATAGGCCGCGCCGCACTCCACGTTCTCGGTGGCCGCACCCACCAGCTCAAGGGTGGGCGGCAGGTCATCCACCACCGACACCGAGCGCGCCGCGTTGGCCGTGGCCTCGTTGCCGGACGGGTCCACCACGCGGTAGCTCAGCGAGTAGGTGCCCGGCAGGCCCGTGTCCACCAGGCCCTGCCTCTGGATGGAGCCGGTCAGGTCCAGCGCGCACACGTCGCTCGCCGTGGCGCCGGGGTCCTGGAACTGCTGATGATCACACTGCACGCGCGCGTTGAACGGCGGCAGCACCGTCAGCACCGGCGGCAGCGTGTCACGCACCTCCACCGTGCGGACAGCCGGCGCCGCGCGGTTGCCCGCGCCATCCGTCACATCGTAGCGCAGCGTGTAGTCACCGACCGCTCCATGCTCCACGCTGCCCGCGAGCGTGACCGAGCCCGAGAGGTCCCCAAAGCACACGTCCGTGGCCACCGCGCCCGGGTCCGTGAAAGCCGTGCCGCACTCCAGCCGCTGCCTCGCCGTGCCGCGCAGCGACAGCACCGGGGCCTGCGTATCCACCACCGACACCGTGCGGCGGTCCGCCGACACGGCCTGGTTGCCGGACGGGTCGGTGGCCGAGTACTCGATGGTCATCGTGCCCGGACGCCGCGTGTCTCCCGCCACCGTCCGCGTCACCGGCAGCGTTCCGGCGCAGACGTCCTCGGCCTGCACCACACCATCCACGTACGTCGAGCCGCACTCGGCCGAGTCCTGCAGCGGGCCCACCACTGTGATGGCGGGCGGCAGCGTGTCGCGCACGCTCACCGCGCGATCCTTCGTCTCCGTATTGCCGTACCTGTCGCTCACGCTGTAGGTCACCGTGTACTGCCGCGGCGCTTGGTGATCCACCGAGCCGCTCACCGTGATCCGGTTCGTCAGCGGGCCCTCGCACTGGTCCTGGGCCGTGGCCCCTGGGTTCGACCACGCCGTGCCGCACTCCAGCGGCTGCGGATTGGCGCCCGTCAGCGTCAGCACCGGCTTCAACGTGTCGCGCACGTTCACCGTGCGGCTGTCGACCGACGTGCCCACGTTCCCGTCGGGATCCACCGCCTGGTAGATGATGGGGTAGGCGCCCACCACGGCCGGCTCCGGAGCGCTGGTCGGCAGCGCCGCCAGCGGCCCGGCGCACAGGTCGTTCGCCGTGGCGCCCAGCTCCGTGTACGGGCCGCCGCACTCCACATTGACGCCCAGCGGGCCCGTGATTGTCACGACGGGCGCCCGCGTGTCGCGCACGCTCACCATGCGGTCCTTGGACACCGTGTGCCCGTGCCCATCGTTCGCGCTGTACGTCAGCGTGTAGGGGCCACGCACGCGATCATTCACCGTGCCGCTGACGGTGACAGGCAGCGTCCCCGCGCACTGGTCGGTGGCGGTGGCGCTGGGATCCGTGAACGCGACGCCGCACTCCTGCGCCATCGTGGGCGCTCCCACCAGGGAGAGGGACGGCGGCAGCGTGTCGGACACCACCACCGTGCGCGAGGCCGACCCCTGATTGCCAACCGAGTCCCGCGCCGTATAGGTCAGCGTGTAAGTGGCCGGCGAGCCCATGTTCACCGAGCCGGACAGGCTCACGGGCAGCGCGCCCTCGCACAGGTCTCGCGCCGTGGCGCCCAGCTCCGCGTACGTGGCGCCGCGCGTGCACTCCAAGGCCTCGCTGGCCGGACCATCGATCGTCACCGTCGGCGCCCCGGAGTCCGCCACCATCACCGTCCCCGAGCAAGAGCCGAACCCTCGGGAGTCCGAGCACGTCAGGGTCACCGTCGTGGGGCCCACGGGGTACGGGCCCGCGGGATTCTGCGTGCAGGTGATCGGGTCCCCATCCGGATCACTGGAGCCGTTGTTGATGTTCGCGGGCGCGCCGCAGGTGTTCGAGACGGACACCGTCACGTTGCGGCACAGCGCCACCGGGGGACGGTTGGGCGGGGCGATATTGGGGCGCTTGCAGAACGAGGTGCACGCGCCAATGTCGCCGCTCACGTCGCCCGTGCGGCCGTTGGCGGTGCCGTTGTCGCACTCCTCGCCCTGCGCCACATCCACGGCGCCGTCACCACACCAGTTGAGGCGGCAAGCGAACGAGCAAGTCGTATCCGGGCTCTGTCCAGGTCCCGCGGGCTGGCCATTGGTGCCGTCACCCGCATCGCACTGCTCGCCGTCGGGGGTGTTGTCCTGATCGCCGCAACCAGCGCTCCACGCCATGGCGCCGCGCACCAGGACATAAGGAGCTCCGTGGAAGGCTGTCGGCGTGCCCCAATCGATCTGGTAGTCGAGATACTCCTTCTCGCCGGGAAGCGGCGGGCCACTGGTCCTCGTGGCAATGGCCGCGTGCGAGAAGGTGTGGTCCGGGTACTGGGTGAACACCGAGCGCGCCGCGCACTCCCCCAAGCCAATCAGCGCGTCGTCATAGACGCCGTTCGACAGGGTGACCGGGGACATCTGGAACATGTGCGCGGACCGCGCGCAGCCGGGGACTCCCTGCACCTTGAAGGTGCCGAACGGCTCCAGCAGCGTCACCACCGTGTTGGCTGGCGCATTCTGGTACGCGCAGCCCAGCGCGATGTACATGCCGGTGCGGTACTGGATCGAGTCGACCACCACCGAGTTGATCGCGTTATCCACCAGGAAATCGGTGTTGTTGCTGGACGGATCCGAGCTGATGATCACCACGTTGCTGTCGACGATGGCACCCCACCGGCTGCGGGACTCCACCGCGGCATCGAGCGCGGCCGTGCCGCTCTGACAGGCCGCGTCGCCGATGATGAGGGCGCGGTACTCCATGAACTGCTGGGCCGTCATCGCGCGCCACTCGTCCGGGGTTTTGACGTGGATCTCCGTGGACGGCGAGTAGGTGCGCACCGCCTGCGCCTCGCGGCTGTCCATGCCCCCATTGACGCTGCTGGCGAGGATGAGCACCTTGTCCGTGCTGCGGGCAGCTTGGCTCGTCGTGGCCACGGCCTCGGGCGACAGCTCTGTCTCGAGCGCGCGAGTCTCCTCGCCGCAGGCACTGACCGCCCAGACTCCCAGTAACAGCAACACCAGGCTCTTGAGCTTCATACGAACGCAGCCCCCGTCAGGCATGGCAGAATTTTTCAGGCCTGTACGGAGGTAGCAGCCACGCTGGCACAGAGCAAGGAACTCCCGTCAGCCACGCAACCGAAGAGGCTTCCAGATTCTACGAAACTGGTGTGCGCTTGCCACGTCCTGGCCTGGAGCCCCCCTGATCAGCAGGCGTGCGTCCAGCATGGCTGGAAACCGCACCTACACTTGCGGACCCTCTCTTCCACTGGATGACACCCTACCGCTCCATCAGGGGGCGGAGGGCGTGTAGCGAGTCATGAAGTCCACGCGCCGGTTGGCCGCGCGCCCCGCGTCGGTGGCGTTGGTCTGGACGGGGCGATCCTCACCGAAGCCCCGGGCCTCCATGCACTCGCGGGCCACGCCTTTCCGGGCGAGATGGTGGCCTTGTCGAAGTTGAAGTGGACCGTGTCGCGGATCTCGATGCGAGCTCTTTGGATGGCCACCAGCTGCTTCTCCTCTTCTGGACAGCCCTGGTTGGCCGGAGGGCCCGCTGCATCCGGACAGTTGTCCAAGTGGTCGAGCACCGTGTCCTGCGCGGGACAGCCGTGCATCTCGGGGATGCCCGGCACGAGGGGACAGGCATCCTCCTCTCCAGCCATGGCATACGCCTCGACCGAGGCACTCACGGGAAGACGTGCACCCGCGAGAGCCTCGATGAAGGCGCCTCCCCGGTACAAGGGCACCGAGCCCATGAGGGCCAGCTCTCCGCGCAGACCGGAGCCCAGGGTGGACAAGGTCCCGCCGAGGCGCAGCGCGTGATCGAGCTCGTCCTGGATGTGCTTGTCCGGGCTCAGGATGGTGCGAGGCCGCAACAGAAGGCCGGCATCGAGAGCAGCGCGCAGACGGTGGAACTGGCGGCCCACCATGAGACTGGGAAGGGCGCGCGGCTCCCGGGCGAGCGCCATGCCACTGCCCACCGACGGGCCCACGTGAACTCCGAGCGCGAGGTCCACCGGCATCTCCTCGCGCTGGGCGAACAGCTTCACGCGCAGGGTGAGCAAGAGAGTGCCGAGTGCAGGGCCTCTCGCCCGCCCAGAGCCCATGCGCCCGGCCGGATGGAGAGCAGCCAGCCTGCGCGCCAGCCAACATTGCCCACATCAAGCACTAGCGCACGCACCCTGCTCTTGATTAACACTGGTGCCGCAGACGAAAGGAGGTGATGCCTTGACCAACATCAGTCAGGCATCCACCTCCGCTGGCATGGCGCACTAGCCACCCGGCGGATGTGGAGCCAGCAGTGAGGGCCCGCCCTCCCATGCGCGCAGTACCCGAAAGGGGCGCACGGGGAGAGCGGGCCTTTTTATGTCCCCACTCCTCACTCCAGTTTCGGGAATGTGCACGCGCTCAACCTGTTTGCAGCCGGGGGGGAAGCCTCAAGACTTCTCTGGAGAACCCAGCCGTGCCGATCACACCCTGCCCCACCCCCTTGCCCTCGGCCATCCGTGAAGAGGGAGCGGTGGAGGCCCAACGCAACCTCTTCTGTTTCCACTACGACCGCTGCCTGCACCTGGCCGTGAAGCGCGCCTGGGACGGGTGGACCTGCCGTCACTGTCCGTTGCGCGACTTCCGCGTCGGCGAGCCCGAGGCCCGCGACTACGCCCACTCCCGCCCCAAGGGTCAGGACGGCACCTGAGCCGTCCGTTCAGACGCACGCCAACCCTGCCGGGCTCCACAGAATCATTGACGCATCCCCCCTGCCTTGGCAGGAAGGGACATGCGCTCGAAGAAGACCAAATACATCTTCGTGACCGGCGGCGTCGTCAGCTCCCTGGGCAAGGGGCTCGCCTCCGCGTCCATCGGCGCCCTGCTGGAGAACCGAGGGCTCAACATCACCCTCATCAAGCTGGATCCCTACATCAACGTGGATCCCGGCACGATGAGCCCCTTCCAACACGGCGAGGTCTACGTCACCGAGGACGGTGGCGAGACCGACATGGACCTCGGCCACTACGAGCGGTTCACCAACGCTCGCATGAGCCGGCTCAACAACTTCACCACCGGCCGCATCTACCACTCCGTCATCATGAAGGAGCGGCGCGGGGAGTACCTGGGCAAGACGGTCCAGGTGATTCCCCACATCACCGACGAGATCAAGGCCAACATCCGCCAGGCCTCCCAGGACGTGGACGTCGTCATCGTCGAGGTCGGCGGCACCGTGGGCGACATCGAGTCGCTGCCCTTCCTCGAGGCCATCCGCCAGATGCGCTACGACGTGGGCAGCCAGAACGCCGTCTACGTGCACCTCACGCTGCTGCCGTACATCAGCGCGGCCGGCGAGGTGAAGACCAAGCCCACCCAGCACTCGGTGATGAAGCTGCGGGAGATCGGCATCCAGCCGGACTTCCTGCTGTGCCGCACGGATCGGGAAATCTCCAAGGAGCTCAAGGACAAGATCGCCATGTTCTGCAACGTGGACACGGGCAACGTGTTCACCTCGCCGGACGTGAAGAGCGTCTACGAGCTGCCGCTGGAGCTGCACCGTCAGGGCCTGGATGAGCGGCTGGCCGAGGTCCTCAACATCTGGAGCCGCGCGCCCCACCTGGAGCGCTGGGAGAACATCACCCGCCGCATCTACCAGCCCGCCCGTGGCGAGGTGAAGGTCGGCATCGTCGGCAAGTACGTGGACCTCAAGGAGAGCTACAAGAGCCTCAACGAGGCGCTGCTCCACGGCGGCATCGCCAACGACACGCGGGTCCAGCTCGTCTTCGTGGACAGCCAGGACGTCGAGCAGCAGGGCGCCGAGAAGCTGCTGTCCGGCGTGGACGCTGTCTTGGTCCCCGGCGGCTTCGGCGTGCGCGGCACCGAGGGGAAGATCGCCGCCGTGCGCTACGCCCGCGAGAAGAAGCTCCCCTTCTTTGGCATCTGCCTGGGCCTGCAGATGGCGGTGGTGGAGTTCAGCCGCAGCGTGCTGGGGCTCCAGGGCGCCAACTCGCTGGAGTTCGATGAGCACACCCCGCACCCCGTGGTGACGCTCATGGAGAGCCAGGTGAAGGTGCAGGACAAGGGCGGCACCATGCGCCTGGGCAGCTACGCCTGCGCGCTCCAGCCTGGCACCCTCTCGCACAAGCTCTACGGGCAGGACGTCATCCAGGAGCGCCACCGCCACCGCTACGAGGTGAACAACGCCTACCGCGGCCGGCTCCAGGAGGCCGGGATGCTCATCTCCGGCCACAACCCCGAGCTCAACCTGGTGGAGATGATTGAGCTGAAGGACCACCCATTCTTCATCGGCTGCCAGTCCCACCCCGAGTTCAAGAGCAAGCCGTTCGCGCCGCACCCGCTCTTCTCTGGCTTCATCAAGGCGGCGCTCGCCCAGCGGGACGCCACCCGCGGCACTCAGGAAAAGGCATCATGATCACCCTCGCAGGCCATCAAGTCGGTCCCGGTCAGAAGCTGTTCGTCATCGCCGGGCCGGATGTCATCGAGTCCGAGGAGCTGGCGCTGCGCCACGCGCACCTGCTCAAGGGCATCACCCAGAAGCTGGGCGTGCCGTACGCCTTCAAGTGCTCCTACGACAAGGCCAACCGCACCAGCGGCAAGTCCTTCCGCGGCCCCGGCCTCAAGGAGGGCCTCCGAGTGCTCCGCCGCATCCGTGACGAGGTCGGCGTCCCCATCCTCACCGACGTCCACGAGACGAGCCACGTGGGCCCCGCCGCCGAGGTGGTGGACATCATCCAGATTCCGGCCTTCCTCTGCCGCCAGACGGACCTGGTGGAGGCCGTGGCCAAGAGCGGCCGGGGCGTGAACCTCAAGAAGGGCCAGTTCGTGGCGCCCAAGGACATCGTCCACTCGGCGCGCAAGGCCATCGAGTCGGGCAACCCCAACGTGCTCGTCACCGAGCGCGGTGCCACTTTCGGCTACAACAACCTCGTGGTGGACATGCGAGGCTTCCTCCAGATGCGCGAGGCCGGCCTCTCCGTTTGCTTTGATGCCACCCACTCCGTCCAGCTGCCTTCGGCCGGCAACGGCGAGACGGCCGGCGAGCGAAAGTACGTGTCGCTCCTGGCCCGCTCCGCCGCCGCGGCAGGCATCGACGCCCTCTTTACGGAGGTCCACGAGGATCCCGACAAGGCCCTCTGCGACGGTCCCTGCTCGCTGAACCCGCAGATGTTCGAGGATGTGGTGCGAAGTGTACTGGCCATCCGCCGCGCTCTGGGGCATGAACCCGCCGCGTCATGATCGAGGCGCTTCCCAAGCCGACCAAGGAGGAGCTGAACGCCCGGGCCGCCCGGGTGCGGCTGCTCGTGTTCGACTGTGACGGCGTGCTCACCGACGGCGGCCTCTACTACGGCAGCGACGGCGAGCTGATGAAGCGCTTCGACGTGAAGGATGGCCACGCCCTCGTCATGGCCCGCCTGGTAGGCCTCCCGGCCGCCATCCTGACTGCCCGGACTTCCTCCATTGTCGATGTTCGTGGGCGAGAGCTGGGGCTGGCAGCTATTCTCCAGGGAAAGAAGGAAAAAGGGCCCGCTCTGGACGAACTGCTCAGCCAGTTCTCCATACCCGCTGAGTCCTGTGCTTATATGGGGGACGACCTGAATGACCTGGGTCCTATGTCACGGGTAGGATTGTCGGCCTGTCCGGCCGATGCCGTGGTGGAGGTGCGGCAGGAAGCACACTTCGTGGCCCAGAGCCGCGGAGGCCATGGAGCCGCACGGGAACTGGTCGAGCTGTGTCTGAAGGCGAGTGGTCGGTGGGAAGACGTGGTAGGTTTGATGAAACGGTCGGAGTCGAAAAGCAGTCGGGTTGGGTTGAAGTAACCTCGGTTTCAAGGTAGGTGTTTAATTCCATGAGCACCGGTTCTGGTCAGCCAAAGGAAGAGTTGCTGCCGTCGGGCACGACGGACCAGCTGTACACCACCCACGACATCAGTCGGTTGCTGCAAGTGGATCCGTCGACCGTGAGCAAGTGGATCGACCGGGGCATCCTGATGGCCTTCCGCACGCCTGGCGGTCACCGCCGCGTGCGCTCGGCCGACCTGCGCGCCTTCCTGATCACCCACCAGATGCCCGTGCCTGACGAGCTGGGCAGCGGGACGGTGAAGCTGCTGGTCGTGGATGACGAGCGCCCCGTGCTGGACGCCATCAAGCGCGCGTTCAAGCCCTACGCGGCCCAGGTGGAGCTGCAGAGCACCAGCAGCGGCGTCGAGGCGCTGCTGCTCGTGTCCGAGCAGAAGCCCCACGGCATGCTCATCGACTTGAACATGCCGGACATCGACGGTCTCGAGGTGTGCCGCCGCATCCGCGCTCGCAAGCAGATGGAGAGCGTGCGGCTCATCACCATGACGTCCAACCACTCGCCCGAGGTGGTGGAGCAGTCCAAGCAGGCCGGCGCCATCGCGTGCCTGGCCAAGCCGCTGGACGTGCAGCAGGTGCTCGAGCTGTTCCGCATCCCGCTGGCGCTCGGCACCAAGAAGTAGAAAAGGGGCCTCGCCGCCTGGCGAAGCCCCTCTTCCCCTGGGCCTACCCTCCCCTCGAAAGGGGAGGGTCAGGGTGAGCGTGTGGCGTCCAAACGCCCCTCACCCCGAGCCCACCACTCCCCTACCCCTGCCGCTTAGCCCTGCACCTTCACCTCGATGACGCGGGGCTTGGACTCCTCCTTGCGCGGCATCGTCAGCGTGAGGACGCCGGCCTCGTAGCGGGCCTCCACCTTGCTCGCGTCCACGGTGTCCGGCAGCTTGAAGCTGCGGGTGTAGACGCCGAAGGCGCGCTCCAGACGCTTCGCGCTCTCCTTCTGGGCCACGTCCGCCTTGCGCTCGGAGCGCAGGGTCAGGACGTTCTTCTCCACCTTCACCTCGATGGACTTCGGATCATGCCCTGGCAGGTCCACCTGCAGGGAGACACCGGCCTCGGTCTCGAAGATGTCGGTGGGCGGCGCGAGCTCACGGCCCTGGCGTGCGGCCTGCCCCGTCAACTCCTGGAAGAGCTGGTCGAAGTCCCGCAGGTGACTCGTCACCACCGCGCCATTGCCAAACTCGAACGGATTCCAGCGATTCAGCATGGTCTTCTCCTCTTCGTCTCGCTGAGACAGCGGACGGCTCAAAAAACTCGTTGTTGTTGTGGTCTCGGCGGCCCCCGCCTCTTCGGTGAGCCGCGCTTCGTTAGTCTCAAGAGAACCATGCTTTGAAACGTGTCAAGGCGAGCCGCTCAGTCGTCGTCCCGCCCCAGGCTGACGAAGACCTCCTCCCCGTCTCGGGACACGGAGACCGTCCACGGCCGGCAGCACACCGGGCAGTCTTCCACGTACTGCTCTGAGGACGGCCCTATCGCATCCACCTGCACCTCCACCTCCTCCCCACAGTAAGGGCAGCTCTGCACCTGCTCGTCCGCGAAGGGCTGCATCGATTCACGCCTCCTGTACCGGGTGGAATGTCAGCACGGGGGTGCCGTGGGCGCCTGCCTCGCGCCACTGGCGCACCTGCGACACCAGGACTCCCACGTCGACCCCTTCGCAGGGGGTGGGAAGGGGCTCCAGGCGCTCGAGCGCCCGCCCAAAGAGCGTCCGAGCACCCTCCGCCCGGCCTTCCGTCTGCTTCAGCCAGCCCGCCGCCACCTGGATGAGCCCCTGTAGCAGTGCCCGGCGAGGGCCGGATTCGCGCCTCCAGGCCTCCTCCCAGAGTTCGTGAGCCTCGTACCAACGGCCAGCGTTGAACAGGGCCACCCCCTCGGCCAAGCACTCGCGGAAGTCAGAATTCATCGTTCTCGCGCTCCTGACGTTACACTGGGGCCATGGCCGCACCACCGCCCCCACCGCGCAACCGTATTGGAGAACTCCTCGTCAAGGCCCGCGTCATCGACGAGCTGCAGCTGCGCAGCGCGCTCGCCCGGCATGACCAATGGGGAGGCCGCCTGTCCCGCGTCGTCACCGACATGGGGCTCGCCAAGGAGGAGACCGTCCTCAGCGCCATTGCCCAGGCCACCGGCACCCAGCGCATGACGCTGGGCAACCTCACCCGCGACGCGGGCGCCCTGGCCAAGGTGGATGTCACCATGGCCGAGCAGAAGGGCATCTTCCCCGTCGCCATCAAGGACAACGGCAAGACGCTGGTGCTCGCCATGGCGGACCCCACGGACCTGAACACCGTGGATCAGGTCGCCGCCCGCGCCCGTGCCCGCGTGGTGGTCGTCATCGCCAGCGACCGCGAGATTGAAGCCGCCATCCTGCGCCACTACCGCGGCCAGGAGCCCGTCATGAGCACGCGCTACAGCGGCCAGCGGCGCGCGCTCGAGTCCGCCGACGAGGAGGGGGGGGACGAGTTCAAGGTCGTCGACATGAGCGGCAACACGGTGGTGAAGCGCATCGCCGAGGTTGCCCCCTCGCAGGCCGCCCCCGAGCCCGCCCCCGCTCCGAGCGGTGGCTCCAGCGCCTCGGACCTGCTGGATGAGATTCTGGCGGGCGGCTCCACGGCTCCCGCGGGCTTCACCCCCGAGGAGCTGCAGCGCCTGGAGACGGTGCGAGTGAACCAGGAGAAGAGCTCGAAGATCCTCCGCGCCCTCCTGGAGCTGTTGCTGGAGAAGAACGCCCTCAGCCAGCGCGAGCTGGCCGCGCGCATCCGCTCCTGAAAAGCAGAAGGCCCCCGCCGGTGCTCCGGCGAGGGCCTCGGAAGTCCGAGGGTCCGAGGGCTCAGCCCTCCAGCGACTCAGAGGAGAGGACAAGGTCGCCCTTCTCCAGGTACTCCTTGTCAGGGAACGCCTTGTAGACGTCCTCGAGCATCGCATCGATGTCCGGGTAGCGCTGCGCCTGCTTGTCCTGGGTCATCCGGTCGAAGATGGAGTCCAGGCCCGAGGGCGCGTCGGTGTTCACCTCGGAGGGCAGCGGCGAGCGGCGGCCCGGAATCTGCCCGGTGAGCATCTCGTAGAGGAGGATGCCCAGGCCGTACACGTCCGCCGCGGGGCCCGCGTCCTTGGAGCGGTGGATGAGCTCGGGGGCCATGTAGACCATGCCGCCGGTGCCCATGAAGACCTGCGGCATGCCCTTGGTGGCATCCACCTCGATGACGCGCCCGAGGCCGAAGTCCGCCAGCTTCGCGTTGCCGTAGCCGTCGAAGAGGATGTTCTCCGGCTTGAGGTTGTGGTGCGTGAGCCCCGCGTTGTGGGAGGCGCGCAGGCCGTAGGCCAGCTGCAGGAACCAGCGCAGCGCGTGCTGCACCGGCACGCCCTTGCCACCGCCCGCCTCCAGCTTCTCCTTGAGGCTGCCGCGCAGCAGCTCCACCACGAAGTAGGGCCGCGCCGAGTCCACGTTCTGATCGATGATCTGCGCGATGCCCGCGTGGCGCACCTGGGCCTGGGCGCACAGCTCCTTCTTCAGGCGCTTGAGCACCTCACCGCGCTGCAGGAAGGAGAAGTAGCCGAAGATGTCCTTCAGCTCCTTGATGGAGATGTCCAGCCCCAGCGAGTTGAAGCGGCCCTTGAACACCGTGCCCAGCGGGCCAGAGCCGATGGGGTCGAACTTCTGGTAGCGCATGTCCAGCTCGATCCCCTTCGGGGCGGCCGGCGCAGCGGGAGAGGCGGCGGGAGGGGGCATGGAGGGGGACAGCGGCGAGGTGATGGACGGAATCGGAGCAGTGGTGGGGATGGACGCCGTGATGGGCGCGCTCACAGGAGCCACGGCGGGCATGGGCGGGATGATGGGCTCCACCGTGGGCAGCGCCGTGCGTGAGGCCCGCGCCGGAGGCAGCGGAATGGGCGGCGGCGCCGAGGCCCGGCTCAGCTCGGCCTCCTCGGGCTCCGGAGGCGGGGGCGGCAAGTACGTGCTCAGGTCGTCGCCGGCCTGGGTGGCCTCCTCCTCGCCGAGGATCTGATCGGCGAAGAACTCGCCCACCTCCGTGGAGAACTTCTCCAGCGCGTCGCCGTCCACCACCCGCTCACCCTGGTCGGTGAGCTTGAGCTGGGCCTCGCGATCCATCGCGATGTAGTGGAACTTGCGGAGGAAGAAGAAGTAGCTGTCGAACTCGAGGGACACGGACGGCTCGAGCGCGGCCTTCACATCGGCCAGCTTGTTCGAACGTCCCAGGCGCCCGTTCTCCCTCAGGTTGCGGAGGATGAACAGGGCCTCGCCACTCACGGTATCGCGGTTGACGGCGGGCTTGAGCATGGGGGCGCGACTCTACGTCGGCTCCCGGCCCGGAGGCTACTTCCCGATATGCAAGAGTTGCTTCACCGTCTCCAGGACTTCCACGAAGCGCACCGGCTTGCGCAGGAAGATGTCCACCCCCAGCTGCATGGCCCGGTCCTGGGCCTCCTTGCCGCCGGCGGAGATGGCGATGATGGGGATGTTGCGCAGATTCTCTTCCTCGCGGATGCGCTCCACCAGGGCGAAGCCGTCCATGACGGGCATATAGAGGTCCGTCATCACCAGGCTGAAGCGCTGCTCGTGCAGCAGAGCCAAGGCGTGGTGCCCGTCCGGGGCGAAGTGCACCTCTAGAGGCACTTTGCCCGCCAGCTCCCCGCTCGCCAGCTTCTTCAGGACGTAGGCGTACATCTCGATGATGTGCGGGTTGTCCTCGACGATGAGCACACGGTAGCCCTCGGGATCGATGCCCGTGGGAAGCGTTCCGCCGCTGTGAGGTCCCGCCGCACTCAAGTTGTCACCCAAGCGCCGACTTGTACCGGATCCGGGGGCCTCGGAAAAGAAAGTGCCTCCAGACTCCTACTCGCCGTGAACGCTCGCCCGGCCCTCGGCCCGGGTCCCGGCGCTGATCCAGTGGCCCGGGGCGGCCTTCCGGACGGGCCCATCACAAGCGCTTGAAATCGCTGCGCGATTGGCTGATGGCTGTCCCAAGGAACTTCGAGGGTTTATGTTGACAACCCTGCCACCGGGGCCTTACGAAGCGCCCGCCATGGCGGAGCCCCTGTTCACCTCTGAAGAGCAGAAGAAATTCGACGCGGGGATCGCGGAAATCCTCTCCCATTACCCTCCGGATCGTAAGAGTGCAGGCATGCTGCCCGCCCTGCGGCTGCTGCAGGATCTGAAGGGCTGGCTGCCCCCCGAGGGCATGCGGTTGGTGGCCAAGCACCTGGAAGTCACGCCGGAGCGCGCCTATGAGGTCGCCAGCTTCTACGTGATGTACCACCTGAAGCCGCCCGGGAAGTACGTCATCGACGTGTGCACCAACCTCTCCTGCGCGCTCTGGGGCGCGGAGAAGATGCTCGCCTACCTGGAAGAGAAGCTCGGGCTGACGGCGGGCGAGGCCAACGAGAAGTTCACCCTGCGGGAGACGGAGTGCCTGGCCTCGTGCGGCACCGCACCCTGCCTGCAGATCAATGAAGAGCATCACGAGAGCCTCACGAAGGCGAAGCTCGACGACATCCTGGCGAAGCTCAGCTGATCGGCCCTCCTCCAAGGAACCAGACTGCAATGGCGACAACGGCCTTTGAACCGATCATCTCCGGCGCGTGGGGTCAGCCCAAGTCCTGGACGCTGGACCACTACCGCAAGCGCGGAGGCTACGAGGCGCTGAAGAAGGCGCTGGACATGGCGCCCGCGGCCATCATCGACGAGGTGAAGAAGTCCAACCTGCGCGGGCGCGGCGGCGCGGGCTTCCCCACGGGACTGAAGTGGAGCTTCGTCCCCAAGGACAGCCCCAAGCCCAAGTACCTCGCGGTGAACGCGGACGAGTCCGAGCCGGGCACCTTCAAGGACCGGTACATCCTCGAGCTGGATCCGCACATGATGCTCGAGGGCATCGCCATCGCGTCGTACGCGCTGGGCGTGCACACCTGCTACATCTACATCCGCGGCGAGTTCAAGTTCCCCGCCCAGCGGACGCAGGAAGCCATCAACGAGGCGTACAAGGCCGGCATCTTCGGCAAGACGGTGCTGGGCAAGGACTTCCACCTCGACTGCTACGTGGTGCGCGGCGCGGGCGCCTACATCTGCGGCGAGGAGACGGCGCTGCTGGAGAGCCTCGAGGGCAAGAAGGGGTGGCCCCGGCTGAAGCCTCCGTTCCCCGCGGTGGTGGGTCTGTTCGGCTCCCCCACGGTGGTGAACAACGTGGAGACGCTGGCCAGCGTGCCGCACGTCTTCTCGCGCGGCTCGGATTGGTACGCCAAGCTCGGCACGGACAAGTCCGGCGGCACCCGCCTGGTGTGCCTGTCCGGCACGGTGAACCGCCCCGGTGTCTACGAAGTGGACATGGGTACCACCATCACCCAGCTCATCTTCGACGATAAGTACGGGCGCGGCATGCCCGCCGGGCGCAAGGTGAAGGCGGTCATTCCGGGCGGCTCCTCGGCGCCGGTGCTGGGCGCGGACGAGCTGGACGTGGCGCTGGAGTTCGAGGCGCTCAAGGTGAAGCAGACGATGGCCGGCTCGGGCGGCGTCATCGTGATGGATGACAGCTCGTGCATGGTGCGCTGCCTGTGGCGCGTGGCGCGCTTCTACGCCGAGGAGTCCTGCGGCCAGTGCACCCCGTGCCGCGAGGGCACGCCGTGGCAGACGCGGCTGCTGCGCAAGATTGAAGAGGGCCGCGGCGAGCCGAGTGACTTGGAGCTGCTCAGCAACGTGGCCTCCTCCATCGCGCCCTACCCGCCGATCGGCCTGGGCAACACCATCTGCGCGCTGGGTGACGCGGCAGCGCTGCCCACGCACTCGTTCCTCATGCGGTATCGCGCCGAGTTCGAGGCGCACATCCACGAGAAGCGCTGCCCGTTCGGCGACAAGCCCTGGGGTGCGTTCGGAGACTGGTCTTGAGCATCGAGCACATCCTCTTCGGAGCGTTCGCGGTCCTGACGCTGCTGTCGGCGGCGCTGGTCATCTTCGCCAAGAGCCCCATCAGCTCGGCGATGGCGCTGGTCTCCACCTTCTTCTTCCTGGCGGGCGTCTACGTGCTGCTGTGGGCGCACACCGTGGCGGCCCTGCAGGTGCTCGTGTACGCGGGCGCCATCATGGTGCTGTTCCTGTTCGTCATCATGCTGCTGAACCTGGGAGATGAAGCGCCCAGCGCGCGGATGACGTTCTCGCGCATCCTGGGCGGCGGCTCGGCGGTGGGCCTGCTGGCGGTGCTGTCCCTGGCGCTGGCCCGGGTGCCCAAGGACGTGGCCTCACTGGGCGGCAACGAGCAGAGCTTCGGCACGCTGAAGACGATTGGCCAGGCCATCTTCACGACGTGGCTGCTGCCCTTCGAGGCGGTGAGCTTGCTGCTCCTGGTGGCGATGGTGGGCGCGGTGGTCGTCGCCAAGTCGAGGATCTAACTCCATGTACCCCATCCCCTGGTTAGCCCTGTTTCTGGCCGCCGCGCTGTTCTGCCTCGGCATGTTCGGCGTGCTGGTGCGCCGCAACGCCCTGGTGGTGTTCATGTGCGTGGAGCTGATGCTCAACGCGGCGAACCTGACGTTCCTCGCCTTCGCGCGCATGCGCGGTGACGACATCGGCCACATCTCCGCCTTCTTCGTCATCGCGGTGGCCGCCGCCGAAGCCGCCGTGGGCCTGGCCATTGTCATCGCCGTGTTCCGCAGCCGAGGCAGCGTGAACATCGAAGACATCAAGACGATGAAGCACTGACGCGGTCCCCCGCCCTTCGAGAGCTTCCTCCTATGGACTTCTCCAGTCTCCTCAAGACCGCGCCCATCGCCCCGGACGTGCTGTCGCAATCGCTGTGGATGATCATCGCCCTGCCGCTGCTGGGCGCGTTCATCTGCGGCGTGTTCGGCAAGATGCTGGGCCGGGCCAACGTACATCTCATTGCCTGCTCCGCCGTGGCAGGCTCCTTCGTGCTGGCGGTGCTGGCGTTCTGGGCCACCAGCCACACGGACAGCGGCGTGCCCGTGTCCGTGATGAACACCTTCGGCGGCTCGCCGGCGCGCTACGCCCTGTGGAATGACCTGGGCACGTGGTTCAGCGCGGGCGACTTCCGGGTGAACTTCGGGCTGCTGGTGGACCACCTGTCCGGGACGCTGCTGCTGGTCATCACCGGCGTGGGCTTCCTCATCCACCTGTACTCCACCAGCTACATGGAGCACGACGAGGGGTACTGGCGGTACTTCGCGTACCTCAACCTGTTCGTCGCGATGATGCTGACGCTGGTCATGGCCGACAACCTCGTCCTGCTCTTCGTGGGCTGGGAGGGCGTGGGCATGGCGAGCTACCTGCTCATCGGCTTCTGGTACAACGACGCGGCCAAGGCGTGGGCGGGCCGCAAGGCGTTCATCACCAACCGCATCGGCGACTTCGCGTTCCTCATCGCCACGTTCCTCATCGTCATTCTGGTGGGCGCCTTCTCGCGTCAGGCCAGCGACGCGGACCTGCAGCCGGTGGGCAGCACCACGGGCCGGTATGTGGCCGGCCTGGACCAGCGCGGCCCCGTCACCTTCCAGGGCCTGGAGACCTTCGCTCGCGCCATGCCCGAGGCCAGCGGCGCGGTGAAGCTGGACACGCCCATCAACTCGGGGCCGCTCGAGGGCCGCACCTACGGCGGCGTGCTCACGGTGGCCATGCTGCTGTTCCTCCTGGGCGCGGCGGGCAAGAGCGCCCAGCTGCCCCTGTACGTGTGGCTGCCGGACGCCATGGCCGGCCCGACGCCGGTCTCCGCCCTCATCCACGCGGCGACGATGGTCACCGCGGGCGTCTACCTGTTCAGCCGCATGAGCTTCCTGCTGGTGCTCAGCCCCACCGCCATGGCGGCCATCGCCATCGTGGGCGCGGCCACCTCGCTGCTGGCGGCGCTGATCGCCTTCGCGCAGGACGACATCAAGAAGGTGCTGGCCTACTCCACCGTGTCCCAGCTCGGCATCATGTTCATGGGCGTGGGCATGGGCGTCTTCTGGGCGGCGGTGTTCCACCTCGTCACCCACGCGTTCTTCAAGGCGTGTCTGTTCCTCGGCGCCGGCAGCGTGATGCACGGCAACGGGGACGAGACGGACATCAAGAAGCTGGGCGGGGTGCGCAAGGAGATGTTCTGGACGTGGCTCACGTTCTTCATCGCCACGGCGGCCATCACCGGCATCATCCCGCTGTCCGGCTTCTTCTCGAAGGACGCCATCTTCCACGGCGTGCACCACAACCACCTGCACGGCCTGGAGTGGGTGTCCAAGGTGCTCTACCCGGTGGGCGTGGGCATCGCGATGTGCACGGCCTTCTACATGACGCGCCTGTACCTGCTGACGTTCGAGGGCAAGCGCTCGCCCGAGGCCAAGCTGGCGCACGCGCACGAGAGCTCCTGGTACATGACGCTGCCGCTGTTCATCCTGGCGGTGCTCAGCATCGGCTCGGCGGTGTACGCGTTCGCGCTGCTGCCCAACTCGCCGCAGGCGCTGATGGAGAACTTCCTCAGCCCGGTGTTCAACGCGGCCAACCGCATCGCCAGCCAGGCGGGCACGGTGGAGCTGGACACCAGCAAGCCCACCTTCGGCGACTACGGGTTCGCCTGGGTGTGCGTGACGATTGGCGGCGCGGTGGCGGCGTTCCTGTACCTGAAGTTCTTCCCGTCCTGGGGAGAGAAGCCGGCCCCGGCCTTCGCGCGCGTGGTGCGCCGGGTGGCGCAGAACAAGTTCTACGTGGATGAGCTTTACGAGTTCCTCATCATCCGCCCGGTGAAGTTCATGAGCTTCGTGCTCTTCCGCGTCGTGGACGCGCTGCTCATCGACACGGTGGCGGTGCGCGGCACGGCATGGGTCACGGCTCGCGTGGGCAGCGCGCTGCGCTACCTGCAGACCGGTGATGCGCAGGCCTACGCCGCGGTCATGGCGCTGGCCCTGCTGGGCGGTGTGCTCTACGCAATCCTCAAGGTGTTCTAAATGGGCTTCTTCGACACCCACCTGCTGAACATCGTCATCTTCCTGCCGCTCGTGTTCGCGGCCCTGGTGGTGCTGCTGCCCCAGGGTGAGCACGGGCAGATCCGCACCGTCACGCTCATTGGCATGCTGGTGGACCTGGTGTTCGGGGTCTGGGCCTATTTGCGCTACCTGCCGGGCGGCCCCGAGTTCCAGCTCGAGTACCGCGTGCCGTGGTTCACCGAGTTCGGGCTGAGCTACCACGTGGGCATGGACGGTATCGCGGCGAGCCTGCTGCTGCTCACCGTGTTCCTCGGGCCCCTCGTGGTGCTGGCCTCGCAGACGTACATCAGCCACCGCATCAAGGAGTTCCACCTAGCGCTGCTGGTGCTCCAGACGACGATGCTGGGCGCGCTGGTGTCGCTGGACGTGCTGCTCTTCTACGTCTTCTTCGAGGCGATGCTCATCCCCATGTACCTGATGGTGGGCGTGTGGGGCGCCGAGGATCGCCAGATGGCGGCGGTGAAGTTCTTCCTCTACACCCTGGCCGGCTCGCTGCTGATGCTGGTGGCCATCGTCGCGGTGTACTTCATCGCGGGCGGCGCCGGTGAGCGCTCGTTCGACTACGCCTCCATCTACAACGCGCTCCTAGGTGCCAACCAGGAACTGGCCCGCTGCACCGCCGCGGGCTCGTGTGACAACGTCAGCGGCCTGGCTCGCACGCTCCATACTTGGGGCCCGGTGATGTTCGCCGCGTTCGCGATCGCCTTCGCCATCAAGGTGCCGATGTGGCCGGTGCACACGTGGCTGCCGGATGCGCACGTGCAGGCACCCGTGGCGGGCTCCATGATTCTGGCCGGCGTCATGCTGAAGATGGGCACCTTCGGCTTCTGGCGCTTCGCCATCCCGCTGTTCCCGGTGGCCACCCAGCAGGCCCGTCCGCTGCTCGCCACGCTGTCGGTGGTGGGCATCGTCTACGGCGCGCTGATGTGCCTGGCGCAGCGGGACATCAAGAAGCTCATCGCCTACTCGTCCGTGAGCCACCTGGGCTACTGCATGCTGGGCATGCTGGCGCTCACCGCCGAGGGCGCCACGGGCAGCGCGTACCAGATGCTGAACCACGGCGTGTCCACGGGCGCGCTGTTCCTCCTGTTCGGCTTCCTCTACGAGCGCCGCCACACCCGCCTCATGGCGGACTTCGGTGGCATCGCCAAGGTCATGCCGGTGTACACGGCCTCGTTCCTCATCATCACCTTCTCCTCGGTGGCGGTGCCGGGCACCAACGGCTTCATCGGTGAGTTCCTGGTGCTGCTGGGCACCTTCAAGAGCAGCCTGCACCCGGCGTTCGGCGTGTTCGCCACCACGGGCGTCATCCTCGGCGCGGCGTACATGCTGTGGATGGTGCAGAAGGTGTTCTTCGGCAGCCTCACCCACCGCGAGAACCAGTTCCTGCCGGACATCAACCTGCGCGAGTTCGTCACTGTGGCGCCCTTCCTGGTGCTGGTGCTCGTCATGGGCCTGCAGCCGCAGCCCTTCCTGGACCGCCTGGCGCCCTCCACCAACCGCTTCATCGCCCGCGCCAGCGTGGGCACCCCGGGCGCCACGCCGGACCAGAACCAGCTGCCCATCCAGGTCATGCCGCTGCCCGCCGAGAAGACGGCGGCCGCACCCCTCCGTCCCTCCAGTCCGCTCGCCGCCGCTCCGGCCGCCGTCCTCCCGACGGCCCAGCAGTAAGGACCCCCTCCCGCCATGAACCTGCCCAACATCACCTCGGCAGACTTCCTCCCGCTGCTGCCGGCCATCCTCCTGGTGGCCGGAGCGTGCGTCCTGCTGCTCTCGGAGGTCTTCCTCTCCGCCACCTCGTCGCGCGCCTACCAGGCGGTGCTGACCGCGGGAACCGCCGCCCTGGGCGGCATCCTCTCCGTGTGGCTGATGTTCCAGCCGGCGCAGAAGGTGTTCCTCGGGTACGCGGTGCTGGATCCGTTCTCCAGTTTCCTCTCGCTCATCCTCTGCGTGGGCCTGGGGCTGGCCGCCCTGAGCTCCGCGGGCTTCCTGCACCGGCGCGGCGCCGAGCGCGGTGAGTTCTACGCGCTGATGATGTTCGCCACCGCAGGCATGAGCCTGCTGGCCATCTCCAACGAGCTCATCACCATCTTCGTCAACATCGAGGTGCTCTCCATCGGCACCTATGCCCTTACCTCATACCTGCGCCGCGGCACGCGGCCCAGCGAGGCGGGCTTCAAGTACTTCATCCTGGGTGCGTTCTCCTCGGCGGTGCTGCTGTACGGCGCGGCGCTGCTCTACGGGGCCACCGGCACCACGATGCTGTCCCAGCTGACCCAGAACCTGGGCCAGGCGGTGGTGGACCACAAGGCGCTGGTGTACTGCGGCGTCATCCTGGTGGCCTCGGGCTTCGCCTTCAAGGTGGCCGCCGTGCCCTTCCACATGTGGACGCCGGACGTGTACGAGGGCGCGCCCACCCCTGTCACCGCGCTCATGAGCGCCGGCGTGAAGGCCGCGGCCTTCGCCGCCCTGGTGCGCGTGTTCCTCTCGGTGAGCAAGGGCATGGATCCGCAGGTGCCCTTCATCATCTTCTCCACGCTCGCGTTCCTGACGATGATCGTCGGCAACCTGCTGGCCATCCCGCAGCGCAACGTGAAGCGCATGCTGGCGTACTCCTCCATTGCCCACGCCGGCTACCTGCTGGTGGGCGTGGCCGCCCTCTTCGTCACCCACCCCAAGGCGGGCTTCTCGCTGCTGGGCTCCACCGCGCTCAACGAGGGCGCCACGCTGGACGTGGCCAAGGCCCAGGCGGACGCGCTGCGCGGCATCCTCTTCTACCTGCTGGCCTACACCGTCACCGCCGTGGGCGCCTTCGCCCTCGTCTCCGCGCTCGAGCGCCGCGAGGATGAGGACAAGGGCACGGCGTGGGACCTGGACCGCTTCAGCGGGCTCGCGCAGCGCCGGCCGGGCTGGGCGTTCGCGATGGCCGCCTTCATGCTCTCGCTGGGCGGCATCCCTCCCACCATGGGCTTCATGGGCAAGCTGCTCATCTTCCGCAGCGCCGTGGACACGGGCCTCATCGGTCTGGCCATCGTGGGCGTGCTCTCCAGCGCGGCCGGCGTGTACTACTACCTGCGCGTCGTCGTTTACATGTTCATGCGGCCCGTGCCCGAGGGCGCTCACACGCTGGAGCGCAACTGGGGCACCGAGCTCACCTTGGTGCTCTCCACCGCTGCCGTGGTGGTGCTGGGCATCCTCCCGGGCTCGCTCACCGAGTGGCTCACTCAGGCTGGCAGCCTCTTCGGAGGCCAGTAGTCCCCACGCCCACCGGTCCCGTTTCACCCACGCCCGTCCTGGCCCCGTGCCTGGACGGGCGTCGTCTTTTCAACCCTCGCTTCCGCCCTGCGGGCAGGCAGACGAGCCTGCGCCCCTGGCGCTTTGCGCCGCCCACCCCGCGCTCCACCTTTGGCCCGGGAGGAGTCTCCGCATGTCGTTTTCGGAGGAGCTGGGGCGGATCATCGGCGGCATCTGGGGGCCCGCCGTCCGGGTGGGAGCAACGCTGCGGCATGCGCGGCTCCTGCACCCCGAGGGCATCACCTACCGTGCCGAGGTGAAAATCATCACCCCGCGCGAGAGCCTCCAGCCGGTGGCCTCGCGTCTGGCGGGGCCTGCACTGGTGCGTTTGTCCACGGCCCTCTGGCGCGGACAGCGCGAGTGGCCGGATGTCCTCGGGCTCGCGGTGCGCCTGCGCTCGGAGGAGGCCGTCACCGAAGAGCCCTCGCCAGGCGATCAGGATCTGCTCTTCGCCACCGTGCGCTCCCCGTGGACACTGGGGCTGGCGCCGTTCTCCACGGACACCCATGACTTTCTGGAGAACGACTACTACGCGGTGTCCCCCTTCCTGGTGAACGGATTGGGCCGGGCGAAGCTGCGCGCCGTGGCCAGCCACGTGGACGCCCCGGGACACAGCCGGGTGGAGCGGCTCGAAGCCGCGCGCCGCTCGGGGCAGGCCCGCTTCACCTTCGAGGTGCGTCCCCTCCGAGGCGAGGCCGCTGGCCGCTGGTATCCGCTGGTGGAGCTGCGGCTGCTGGAACAGGTGGAGCTCCCTCCGGCCACGCTGCGCTTCTGGCCCTACCGCAACGGGCGCGGCATCACCCCCGTAGGCTTCGTCCACTCGCTGCGGCTCTCCCCCTACCGGCAGAGCCAGGAAGCGCGGAGCCTGCACTGACTACGAGGCCAGCAGCCCCTGCAGTTGGAGCGTCTCCATGACAACGGCCGCCCCCGCGGCCCGCAGCACCTCCGCGAGCGGCGCGTCGTCCGTCACGGCCACGTGGAGCGCCTCGACACCCGAGCGGCGGAAGGCGTCCTCGAGCAGCGCGCGCGCATGTCCCGGCGTGGCCGCGAAGAACGGAAAGAGCACCCCCCCCTGACGCAGGTCCATCATCCCCAGGCGCATCGGCTCGAGAGCTCCGGGCTGGTGCAGCCGCAGCAACTGGTGCGAAGCCCGCTTCGAGAACCGCGCCAGCTTCTCCGGCATCATCTGGAAGGCCGCCGTGAGCGGTGCCCACTCGGACTCCACCACGGGCACCACCTGGAGGCTCTCGGGCGCGGCGGGGAGCGCCGCCACCTGGGCCCGGGAGACCGTCAGCGACACCGCCTCACGCAGCGGCTTCATGCCGAAGGAGCCATAGAGCGCGAGCGCCGCGGTGTTGTCCCGCTTCACGTTCAGGCCCCAGCGTGTGCAGCCTCGGGCCCGGAAGTGCGCCGCCACCTCCTGCATCATCCGCCGGCCCAGCCCCTGCCGTTGGGCGGCCCCATCCACCACGAGCTGCACCACGTAGCCCAGGTCCCCCAGCACATCCGCCGCCACGTACGCCACGGGTCCCTGAGGCCCATCATGGAATTGCGTGAGGGGCATGAGCTCCGCGGCCCACACCTCGGGAGAAGGAGGCGGCTCGCGCACCCCGAGCTCCAGGAAGAGCCGAGCGAAGACTGCGTAGTCCGCGGGAGTGCCAGGCCTCAGTGCCATAAAATGAAGGCGGCCCGGCACCCCAAAAGGGAGCCGGGCCGCGGGTCTTCATAAGTGACTCACCGGAAGTGCTGAAGGGGTGGGGGGGAACCTCCTTCAGCCTCGCTTCGATGCGTCCCGAGGAGTGTCTTAGCAGCCCGCGTGCCAATGCCAACGACGGGGTGAATTCTAGTTCTCTCAGGCACTTAGAGGATCAGCCTGCTTCGGAGCGGGGGTTTTATTTCAAGTTCGCGATTGCAGCGCTGAAACCCAGCTTGCAGATCTGAAGATTGGAGAAGTCATTTCAGATTTGAAATGCCGCTTCCCCTCCGCCCCTCGTCTTTTCAGACGCTTACAGGCTCGGAAGGCCGCCCAGCCCCGCCGCCGTGTGACAGCGTTTTCAGGGCTGAAAAGCTGAAGCACTTCCTGGGGGTTGTTTCATCCACTGGGAGACGGTGGTGATGTTTCCGCCCGTCTCACCCGCCCACGCCTGCCTACTTGCCCTGAGGATCGCTCCCCGGGCCCGTCTCTGGCAATTTGATTCGCTTCATCTTGCGCCAGAGCGTCGTGGAGGAAACGCCCAGCTCGTCGGCCACGCGGGCCAGGTCCTTCTGGTGGCGCTCCAGGGCCTGGAGGATGGCGCGGCGCTCGGCCTCCTCCACCACCTCGGCCAGGGTGTGCGTGGGGCTGCCCGGAGCCCTCGCGGCGCTGGCCAGCTCCGCGGAAGTGGGCGTCAGCTGCCCCTGGGCGCGGACCGGGAAGTCCTCGGGCATGAGCTCGTCGCCCTCGGCCAGCGCGGCGGCCTGCTCCACCAGGTTCTCCAACTCGCGAACGTTGCCCGGGAAGCTGTAGTCCATCAGGTGTGCCACGGACGAGGAGGACAAGCTCCGGGGCCGGGAGTTGCGCTCGTTGGCGCGCTTCAAGAAGTGCTTGGCCAGGTCCTGGACGTCCTCCAGGCGCTCGCGCAGCGGGGGCACCCGCAGTGTCACCACGTTGAGGCGGTAGTACAGGTCCTGCCGGAAGCGCTTCTCGCGGACTTCCACCTCGATGTCGCGGTTGGTGGCGGCGACGATGCGCACGTCCACGCGCACCGAAGTGGACTCGCCCACGCGGCGCACCTCGCCCTCCTGCAGCGCGCGCAGCAGCTTGGACTGAAAGGCGGGGCTGGTCTCCGTCACCTCGTCGATGAAGAGGGTGCCGCCGTCCGCCTCCTCGAAGAGGCCGCGCCGGGCCTTCACTGCGCCGGTGAAGGCGCCCTTGGCGTGGCCGAACAGCTCGCTCTCCAGCAGGCTCTCGGAGATGGCGGCGCAGTTGACGGGCACGAAGGGCTTGGAGCTGCGCCGGCTGTGGGTGTGCAGCGCGCGCGCCACCAGTTCCTTGCCGGTACCGCTCTCGCCCTGAATCAGCACAGTGGCATCGCTCTGGGCCACGCGCAGCAGGCGGCTCTTCAGCTCGCGCATGGCGGGGCTGGCGCCCACCAGCGCATTGAGGTTGTGGCGCTGGTTGAACTCGTCGGCGAACAGGTTCACCTGGGACAACAGCCGCGAGCGCTCCAGCGCCAGCTCCACGCGGTGGCGCAGCACCCCGTCCTTGAAGGGCTTGGTGATGTAGTCGTACGCCCCCAACCGCATGGCCTCCACCGCGCTGTCGATGGAGCCGAAGGCCGTCATGACGATGACCTGCAGCCGGGGCGCAACCTCCATCGCCTTCTTCAGCAGCAACAGGCCGTCCATGGGCTCCATCTTCAGGTCCGTCAGGAGCACATCCACGCTGTGCTTGGCCAGCAGGTCGAGCGCCTCCTGCCCCGTGCCGGCCTGAAAGACGGAGTAGCCCTCGGTGCTCAAGACCAGAGCAGTGGTCTTGCGCATGTTGTGCTGGTCGTCCACCACGAGGACACTTCCGCGGCTCGGAAGAGGAGTGGAACTGGGAGGGATGATGGCGTCAGTCACTGGAGAGAAGGTGGAAGGAAGGGTAGCCGGATCGTGAAGGTCGTGCCACGGCCTGGAGCGCTATCGACAGAAATTTCGCCCCGGTGTTCATCCAGGATGCGGCGGACCACGGCGAGCCCCAGGCCGGTGCCCTGAGCCTTGGTGGTGAAGAAGGGCTCGAACACCCGGTGAAGCAGCTCGGGGGGGATGCCCATGCCCTTGTCCGAGATGTCGATGCGCACATGGTCTCGGTTGTCGTGCAGCTCCCGGCGGGCGCGCACCGTCACCTCGCCGCCCTGAGGCATGGCGTGGACAGCGTTGACGGCCATGTTGACGAGCGCCTGCCGAATCTGCCGACGGTCGATGTGCACGGGCGGCAGTTCGGGCTCGACCTCGACCCGGAACGTGACGGCCATGGCGCCGGGACCGGCCAGCCCTCGGGCCGCCTCGAGCGCGTCGTACAACACGCGACTCACCTCCTCCGGCTGGAGGATGGGGTCTCTCGGCCGGGCGTAGTCGATGAGGTCCGCGACGATGCGGTTGAGCCGGTCGCTCTCCTCCGAGAGGATGTCCAGCAGCATGGCCGCATCGCCCTGCACCTTGAGCAGACGTCGCAGCGTGGTGACGGCGTTGTTGATGACGCCCAAGGGGTTGCGCACTTCGTGGGCGACAATGGCGGACAGCTCGCCCAGGGCGGCCAGGCGCTCGCGCTTGACCATCTCCGCACGGGCGGCGGCCAGCTCCGCGTAGGACATCCACAGCGACTCGTACAGGCGCGCGTTGGCGATGGAGAGGGCCAACTGGCCACAGGTGGCTTCCGCCAGTTCGATGATCTCGGGGCCGAACATGCGCGGCCCCCGGGTGTCGTCCACGATGACCACGCCGATGAGCTCGTCCCGGGACGTCATCGGCAGCCCGAGGACGGCCTTCTCCTCGAAGCGTCGGGCCAGCTCGTCGTTGTAGCCGCCGGGCGTCATCTCCAGGTCCTCGATGGCGATGGGGCGGCGGTGCCGGGCGACGTGGGCCGACAGGCTGTCCCCATCCAGAGGAATCTTCACCGAGCGGAAGAAGTCGCGGTGGGTGGCGGAGCTGGCGGCGCCTCGCAGCACCTTGGCAGGCTCCTCGTAGAGGAGGATGTAGCAGTTGGACACGTCCAGCAGGCGGACGAGGAAGTCCGCCGCCACATCCAGGATGCCCGCCGGGTCCAGCACGCCCGCCGTGGTCCGGGCCAGCTCCAACAGCAGCTTGGTCTCGGAGAGCTGCCGCGCGGACTCGGCGCGCAGGCGGTGCTGCTCGAGCAGCGTCACCAACAGCTCGACCAGGGTGCCCAGCAGCCGCAGGTCCTGCACCTGGAAGGGCTTGCCGGGCGCGCGCAGCAGTTGGAGCGTGCCGCACACCTTGCCACCGCGGGTGATGCGCACCGCCGCGCCACTGCCGAACCTGCCTCCCGAGACCTCACGGAGCGCCAGCTCCTCGGACGGTCCCGAGAGCCTTCCCCGCTCGGCCTTCATCGCCGCGTCGGCGAGGACGTGCCCCAGGGAGAGCGCCATCTTGCCCGGCTCCTCGGCCCGGAGACCGAAGTGCGCGACGGGGGCCAGCGCGGCTTGAGGCTTCTCCTGGATCAGCAGCAGGGCTGCGTCCGCGGAGAGCAGCGCCGTCAGCCGTTCCAAGAAGGCCTCGGGGCTGGGAGGCACGGGCTGGGCAACGAAGCGCGCCACCTCCGCCAGCGCCTGCAGCTCCCACTGATCTCTCGTGCGCTCAGCCTGCACCCGCGCCTCGGAGAGCGCGGTGCCCACCACCTTGGCGAAGAGCGCCAGCGCCGAGCCGTGCGCCGGATCGAGCCCCGGCCCATCCACCCACAGCACGCCGTGCCGCGCATCGCCCAGAGGGAGGTAGACGTGGCTCGCCTCGGTGGCGTTCGTGCCTCCGTAGATGGCGCGCCCCTCACTGAGCGCCTCGACGGCCAGCGACGCATCGGTGCGGGGAACCTCCACGGCCGAGGAGGTCATCATCCTCCCATCCCAGCTGAGGAAGCTCGCGCGGAAGCCAGCGGACGAGAGCCCCTCCAGGGCGACACGGCGCACGTCCTCCGCGGAGTGCGCGCTGACGAGCCGGGCGGAGGTCTCCACCAGGCGCTCTGCAATGGCCAGCACAGGGGGGCGATCGGGCATCTCGTGAATGTTAATGAGGAGCCCGCGCGCGCCGTCCTCAAGCTTGATCTCTTGCGAGTAAGTGGACACATCGTGCATCCGCCCATCCGCGGAGGGCATCAGGCGCCGGAGGGTCTTGGAGGTGGGGACCTGCCCGTCGAAGAACATCTGGAAGCGCATCGCCAGCCGGCTGCGCTCCTCCTGGTTGACGAAGTTCAGGAAGGTCTGGCCCTCCACTTGCTCGCGAGACATGCCGACCAGGCGGAGGTAGGCCTCGTTCGCCAGCCACAGCAGGTGAGGGGCCGTCACCACGACGATGGGGTGGCTGAAGGCCTCGATCAGGGCGCGCAGGGCTGCCTGGCTGTAGGGTTGCTCGCTCATCCTCGCCGCAGGGTCCGCTTCTCACCGACTCGCAGAGTTACCTTCTCCCGGTCGAAGTATTCCGACAAGGGGATGACGAACTTCCGGCTCTGGCCCACCATTTCCTTGAAGGCCTGGGTGGAGATCTCTTTCTTCTCTCGCAGGTAAGCCACGAGCCGCTCTCGCAGAGCAGTCAGCGCCCCCGCTTCGAAGTGGAGCTCATCGCTCACCCGGACGATGGCTCCTTCTGACACCATCACCTTGAGCAGCTCCTGCAGCCGGGGCACGGGAAACTGAAGCTTCTGCGCCAGCTCGTTGAAGGTCGGAGGAGCCAGCGCCGCGGCGGCCAGCTCCGCTGCTACCCGCGCCCGGGCGCCCTCGTCACTGACCGTGAGGGTGCGTCCCCGGCCCTTGAGCCGCATCACTTCCTTGTCCAGCTCCGCCTTGCCCGTGTCCACCAGCGCCTGCGCCACCCGCTGGAAGATGCGAGGGTCCAGCTCCGCGGAGAGCCGCTGACGCAACTCCTCGCGAGAGAGCCCCTCGCGCATCGGCTCTCGCTCGTGGAAGGCGGCCAGCAGCGCGAGGGCTCGCTTCTGGAGCCCCTCGAATACCTCGCCCGAGAGGTAGAGGCGCTTGTCGCGATCCACCAGCAGCGCCGCGCCTCGCGAGCCCAGCAACTCCAGCGTCCGGGTGAGCACCTTGGGCGGCAGCGCCGAGCGGCCGAACAGCTCCGCCTGCGTGAGCCCTCGGTAGCCCGCCTGCCGCAGCAGCCACGTGACGTGCCCGCTCGCGTCCGCCTCCAGCAGCGGGGCTACGACCTCGGAGGCCCCCTTGCGGCGCCGAGGCGGAGCAATGGCCAGCACCCTCCCCCCGGCTACGGTGGCGCCCCGGCCGGGCAGCGCGCGCGAGCCTCGAAGGATGAAGCGCTGGCCCACGAGCGCGGCCAGGGGCGCAGCGAGCCGGAGCTGGGCCAGGCCCGTCTCTCCAGGCTCCAGCTTCTCCAGGTCCAGCAGGGCCACGGTGGCCTCCACCTGCGCGGTGCCCAGGTGCAGCAGCAGCTTGCGCCGCCGGGGCAGCGGCTCCTCCACCGCAGGGAGCAGGCTGAGCTCCACGTCCAGCATCCGCGTCTCCGGCAGCTCGCCGGAGCGAACCAGCACCATGCCGCGATCAATCTCGTCGGGCTCCACGCCCACCAGGTTCACCGCGGTGCGCATGCCCGCGTGGGCCTTCGGCGCGGCCTGCCCATGCACCTGGATGCCTCGCACCCGGAACGGCCCCGGGCGTCCGGGAAGCAGCGCGGCGCTCTCTTCCACTGACAAAGTGCCGGACAGCAGCGTGCCCGTCACCACGGTGCCAAAGCCCTTGATGGTGAAGACGCGATCCACGGGCAGGAAGACGGGCCCATCCGAGGGGCGCTGAGGCAGGCCCTGGGCCGCGCGAGTCAGTGCGGCGCGCAGCTCCGGCAGCCCCGCGCCCGTCTTGGAGGAGCACGGCACCACGGGCGCGCCCTCCAGGAAGGTGTCCGCGGTGAGAGCCACCAGATCCGCCTTCACCAGCGCGAGCCACTCCTCGCCCAGCTCCGCCAACAAGTCGCTCTTGGTGAGCGCGATGACCCCGGCCTTCACGCCGAGCAACCGGCAGATGTCCAGGTGCTCGCGTGTCTGGGGCATGACGCCCTCGTCCGCGGCCACCACCAGCACCGCGAGGTCCACGCCGCCAGCGCCCGCGGCCATGGCCTTCACGAAGCGCTCGTGGCCGGGGACGTCCACCACGCCCGCCAGCGTGCCGTCATCCAGCGTGAGGTGGGCAAAGCCCAGCTCCAGGGTGATGCCCCGGCGCTTCTCCTCCTTCAGCCGGTCCGTGTCGATGCCGGTGAGCGCCTTCACCAGGGACGTCTTGCCGTGGTCGATATGGCCCGCCGTCCCGATGATCATCGCGCGTGTCCGCCTCCTAGGCCCCCGCCTGATCGGGGTCCACGTCGTCGGCGAGCTCCGCTCCCCCCGTCACGGGCTCATAGTCCCAGGGGAAGACGATGAACGCCGCGGTGGACAGGGCGCAGAAGTCGGGCGTGTAGCTCTCGGGGCGCGCGACCATGACGGCGGTCATCACCTCGCGGGCCCCCACCTTGCGCGCCAGCGTGCTGGCCAGCTCCAGCGTGTCGCCGCTGGCCCCCACGTCGTCCACGATGAGGACGCGGCGCCCCTTCAGCTCTCGCGGCATCTCCCCAGAGAGCTGGAGCTTCTTCGAATCGCCCCGGTCCCGGCTGCGGCGGGTGAGGCGCACGGGGAAGAACTCGCAGCCGAGCGCACTGGAGAGGGCCCCGCCCACGAAGACGCCTCCGTGGGCCACGCCCACCACGGCCTGCGCCTTGTAGGACTGGCCAATGGTGCGCGCCATCTCCTGCACGGCCCGGTCGAAGTCCGCCCACGACAGCTCCTTCACAGAGGAGCGCTGCCGGGACTGATCTCTCCCGGTGGGCATGCGAGGCGCCTCGGCTTGAGGCGCCAGCACGACGTCCGATGGGATGGAGACGAGCTTCTCCGCCTCTTGCGGTTTGGAAGGATTGGGCGAGGGCTTGCCCTTCCTGGAGGACTTTCCCTTACCAGGCACTGCCCGCTTGGTAGCCACGGATGGAGACTCCAGCTGAGGTGCTGCTCCGTCATACCTTGAGCGAAGGCCCAGGGCTACCCCCCGCGTAGGTCGCCGGGGGTGTCGCGAGTCCGCTCGCCTGGGGGCGCACGGCCTGTCTCTCTCTGTTTACTGCCCGGCTTCCTTCATCAGCTCGCGGATCTCCTCACTGGGGATGACATAGTGTGTCGTGCAGAACTGGCACGTCACCTCCGCCTTCCCCTCCTTCTCCAGCAGATCCGTCAGCTCCTCGCGGCCCATGGCCATGAGGGCGGTCTTCACCCGCTCGCGGCTGCATGTGCAGGTGAAGCGCAGCGGGTAGCGGGACATGACCTCCAGGTCCGTCCGTCCGGGCAGCAACGCCTTGAGCAGCGCGGAGCCCCCCTCGGCGGCGTGGGCCTGAAGCACCTCGTGGAAGCGCGCCTTGACCTGGGCCCCGAGCGCCTGAAAGGCCTCCCGGTCCCCGTTCGGCAGCGGCTGGAGGAGCACGCCCGCCACGATGCCCAGGGGCTCTGGAGCGCCATTGCCCGGCGTGGGCAGCTGCGCCAGCGTCAGCTGGGTGGCCACCTGGTCGGAGAGGCCGAAGTAGCGCTCCAGGTCCTCGGCGAAGTCGAAGCGCTCCAGCTCCACCGAGGAGCGGTAGTACTCGCCGCTACCGGTGTCGCGCAGCACGGAGATGAAGCCCTTGTTGCCCAGCACGGGGCGCCAGCGGTACCCGCCCTCGGCGCCCATGTGGGCCACCAGTGGGTTCTTCGTGTAGCCGCGCACCACCCCGGCGGTGTCCCCATCCACGAAGAAGCCGCGCAGCGGCCCATCGCACTCCAGCTGAATGTTGATGCGGGTCTCGCCCTTCTGCAGCGCGCCCATGAGCGCGGCGGCGGTGAGTCCCTGCGAGAGGAGCGCGGCCGAGGCGGGCAGGCTCTTGTGCGTGGCCCGCGCCTGGCGCGACAGCTCCGAGGTGAGCGCGAGCACCACGCGCACATCCACGTCTTTCAACAACCCACTGATGAGTTCATCGGCCATAAGGAGAGGCTGTAGCGTGCCCAACACCGCCGCGCTCGCCAACGAAGAATGCGTCCGGCCCCCTGCCCGCCCTAGGAGGAGTTTCTGGACCGAGGCATCGGCCCGGCTTATGCCTCCAAGCGCCCTGACTGCCACCTGGGCTGGCGGATCCCAGCCCCTGAGCCGCCAGGACGCGTTATAACCCCCGCGCGACCCACCTACCCGCGGAGTCGTCCCCCGCGCGTTGCCGGAGTCCTATGAGCACCGAAGCCGCTGCCCTCCCCCAGAAGACACCGCTCCTCCAGTCCCGCCTGGGGTCGTTCCTGGCCATCTTTCCGTTGACCCTCTGGGTGATCAACCACCTGTGGGACAACTTGTCCGCCTTCTACGGGGCCACGGCCTGGGAGAGCGCCGTCACCACGTACGCGCACCCGTTCTCGCAGGCGCTGGCGTTCATGGTCTCGCTGCTGCCGCTGCTGTTCCACACGGGCTGGGGCCTGGTGCGGATGTTCAGCTTCAAGCCCAACAACCTCGCGTACAACAACTACGGCAACCTCAAGTACATCCTCCAGCGCGTGAGCGCCCTGGGCGTGCTGGCCTTCCTGGGCGCGCACATCTGGAAGGCGTTCCTGGCGCCGCGGCTGCTGCACGGCCAGGCCGAGGCCTTCAACGACATCGCCCGGGAGATGCGCTTCCACGGCCCCACGCTGTTCGTCTACGTGCTGGGGACGCTGGGCACGGCGTACCACATCGCCAACGGCGTCCAGAACTTCTGCATGGCGTGGGGCATCTTCGCCAGCGAGCGCTCCATGCGGCGCTTCGAGCCGGTGGTCATCATCATATTCCTGGTGCTGCTGGCCATGTCCTGGGGCGCCATCTTCGCGCTCTTCCAGGCCGGTGAGGCCTTCGGCCCCGGCGAGGGCATGCAGATCGAGATGTAGCGGGAGCCCCTCGGGGGCTCCGTCGAAGGCTGTAACGCAAGGAGCCCCGCGTTCCCGTGCTGCATGGGAACCGGGGCTCCAGTGTTTGCGGGGGTGCCCTGAGCCGCGGCCTAGAACGGGATGTCGTCCTCGCCGTTGCCGCCGCTCTGGTTCATGCCGCCATCATCCACGCCCGGAGGAGGCCCGCCGAAATCATCGCCCCCGCCGCCGCGCGAGTACGAGCCTCCGCCGCGCTGGCCGCCGCCCGCGCCCGCACTGGCGCCACCCTCACGCCCGCCCAGGAAGGTGACTGCGGTGGCCACCACCTCGGTGGTGTAGTTCTTCCGGTTCTCCTTGTCGGTCCACTCGCGCGTCTGCAAGCGGCCCTCGACGTAGCACTGGCGGCCCTTCTTCAGATACTCGCCGCACAGCTCGGCCAGCTTTCCCCAGACGACGATGCGGTGCCACTCGGTCCGCTCCTGCTTCTGCCCGTTCTTGTCGTTCCAGCTCTCGCTGGTGGCGATGCGGAAGTTGGCGACCGCCTGACCGCCCGGGGTGAAGCGCACCTCGGGGTCCGCTCCGAGGTTGCCAATGAGGATGACCTTGTTGACGCCTCCTGCCATGACTGCCCTGCCTTTCGATAGCCAGCCCACCTCGGGCCAGCCGCTCGGTAGCCGCTCCACCACGGAGCGGCGCCAATCCACCGGGTTCAGCACCCAGCGAACACCTGTACAGGTATACACGAACCAAGCCGGGCGCGGAACCCGGCGAGTATGCCGGGCGCGCTCGGGTCCTCGGCTGCTTGCTTGGAGCGGCAAGAGTCCTGAAATGATCCGGGGATAGGAGCCCGGACCCTTCCAGTTCCTACCCGCCGGGACGCGTCTCGGCCGTCCGCGACGTACCAGGCCCCACCGGAACTGCCGAGCCCGGACCCGACACCTCCACGGAGTCCGGCGCCCGAGGCGCCTTCTGCTCGGCCACCTTCTGAGAGAGCGTGGCATCCAGGTTGCGCACGAACGTCACCAGGGCCGGATCCGAAGCGCCGAGCTGCTTGCGCAGGGACTTCCAGAACGGATGGTCCGCATCGCCCACCTGCACCAGCCCACGGGCCAGCAGCGATACCGCCACGTCCCGCTCGCCGTTGCCCGCCTCGCGCAGCGCCCCCACGAGCTCCTCCGGCGCGGTGCGAGCCACCTCACCGAGCGCCTGGGCCAGCTCCGTCTCCGCCGGCCCATCCCCGCGCGACGCACCCGCCAGCTCCACCACGCGAGAGAGTGCCTCCGCGTTCCCGCCCGCCGCCAGCTCCACCATGCTGCCCACGCCGGGCACATCCACGGACAGCTCCCGCGCCACCGCGCGCAGCCGGCCGTACACGTCACCGCTCGCGGAGTAGCTGTCGAGCAGCGTACGAGCGCCCAGGTAGTCGCTCGGGTTGGACTGGTAGAGGCTGTCGGCCAGCACCGCACGCACTGCCGGGTCGCGCTCGCTGCGCCAGGCCGTGCGGAGGAAGCTGATGTTGCGCTGGTCGCGCTGCTTGCCCAGCTCCATGTACGTCTTGATGCGGCTGGCCACCGCGGCCAGCTCACTGCCGGGCCGAGCGCTGTCGGACAGCGCCGCCACCGCGCGCGAGGGCCCCAGGGACGAGCCCGTGGCGGCCACTGCCGCGCCCAGCGCATCCAGCCCCTGCACCACGGGGCCCGAGCGGCCGGGGTAGTCATTCACCATCATCGAGAAGACGAACAGCTCGCCACCGGTGGCCTGCACGTAGCCGCTCAGGGCGGAGACGTTCTCCAGCGTGCCCGTCTTGGCGCGCAGGCGGCCCACGGCCTCACTGCCCTCGAAGCGGTACTTCAGCGTGCCGTCCTTGCCGGCGATACCGACGGAGGACAGGTACTCGGGAGCCAGCGGGAAGCGCTGGTACATGTAGCGCAGGATGCGCGTCATCTGCGTGGCGGAGAAGCGGTTGCTGTCATTCAACCCGCTGCCGTTCTTCATCACGTACGAGCCCGGAGGAATGCCCACCTCGCGCTCGAGGAACGACTCCACCACTTCGATGCCCTTCTGGAAGCTGCCGGGCGTGCCCTTCACCTCGGCGCCCATCGTCTTGAGCAGCGTCTCGGCCACGAAGTTGTTGGACAGCTTGTTGAGCCGCTTGAGGATGAGGTCGAACGTGTCCGACTGGGCCACGTGCACGAGCTTGGCCCGCGTGGGCGCCAGGCCCTGCTTCACCTTGCCCTTCACCTTGATGCCGCGCGTCTTCAGCATCTCCTTCAGCGTGTAGCCGAAGTACATGGGCGGGCTGTCGATCTTCTTCCACACGCTCACCACGCCCTGCTCGGCGGAGACCTGGCCCTTGACGATGATCTTCTGCTTGTCGCCGAAGGGCTTGCTGGCCACACCCACGCGCCGGGCCAGCCGGCCGCCTGTGGTGAGGTTGTTCTCCACCACGAAGAAGTCGCTGGAGGGCTCCATCTCCACGGAGCCTTTGGCCCCCTGAGCGGTGCCCGGCCGCAGGTAGATGGCCGTAGCGTTCCAGTTCAGGCTCACCGCGCCCGTGGGCGCCATGTACGCACGGTCCGACTCCTCCTGGTCATAACCGGGCGGCGTGCGCTCCGGGTCGAACCACGAGTCGTCGACGATGATGTCCTGCACCTCGCGCAAGCCCGCGTGCATCAGCTCGGAGACCACGCCGTACAGGCGCTCGGTCGTCATGGACGGGTCGCCCTTGCCGCGCACGTAGAGCGTCTTGACCTTGCCGTCCAGCGGCAGCTCCGTGTCCACGAGGAACTCGGTCTCGTAGCGGAACTCGGGCCCCAGCGTCGCCAGCGCTGCGGCCGACGTCACCAACTTCACGTTCGAAGCCGGGTTGAGCAAGTCGTCCGGGTTCTGGCTGAACACCACGGAGCTGTCATCCAGGCTCTGGATGGAGATGCCCACGCGGCTGGCCTTGAGCGGCGTGCGTTGGAGGACGTCGAGCAAGGCTGTCTTGAGCGCCTCGCGCTCGGCCTTCTTGTCGGCCGGGGCTGCGTGAGCTGCGGGAAGCGAAAGAATGATCGCGGCCGTCGCGGCCAAGAGGGCTCTGGCTCGATGAACCTGCACACGGGCTCCGGGGAAGTCGCGCGCCATCATGAGAAGCCGATCTCGGAAGTTCAAGGGAGGAAGAGTAGGCGCAGCCCTGGCTGGGCGCTTGCTCATCCGCCAGGCGAAGTTGCAATGCCGAGGATGTAGACTTTTCTTCATCAGGCAGTCGTCGATGCGCACCTGCAACCCCGTGGACCGACCTTCTGTTCCAGCGCCATCACGAATGCTCCCGGACCACGTCCGGAACATTAGAAGGTGCCGAGGGGTGCGTACCGGCATCGACCGTACCACTTCGGGATGACTCGACCAGGAAACGGATGCCCTTGCTTCGCCACACGGTCCTGGGGTTGTTGCTGGCACTGACAGCCGGGTGTCGTCCGGAGCCTGCGCCCGACGGAATCACCGTGCTGGTGGAGGCGCCTCCGGACAGTGTGGATGACCGCTTCGCGCTGACAGCCACGGGCCAGCGGATAGGACAGCTGATTGCGCCCGGGCTGCTCACGTTCGATGACAGCAGCAGGCCGGTGCCCGCGCTGGCCGAGTCCTTCCAGGCGCTGTCCCCCACCGTCATGGAGTTCACCCTTCGCCCGGGGCTCACCTTCCATGACGGCACGGCGCTCACGGCCGAGGACGTGAAGGCCACCTATGACGGGGTGCGCTCTCGCGCGCTGCAAAGTCCGAAGGCGGAGCGGTACGAGGCGGTGGAGTCCGTGGAGGTGGTTGATGATCGCACCCTGCGGTTCCACCTGCGCCGGCCGTACGCGGCGCTGCTGGCGGAGCTGTCGCTGAGCATCGTCCCAGCGGAGCGTGCGGGGCCGGACGGGGTGGCGCTGCAAGCGGAGCATCCGGTGGGCGCGGGAGCCTTTCAGTTTGAGTCCCAACCGGACGAGGAGCACCTCTCGCTGGTGGCCTTCGAGGGCTATTACGGAGGTCGCCCGGCCATTCCGAGGCTGTACTTCCGGGTGGTGCGAGACGAGACGACGCGGGTGCTGGAGCTGCTCAAGGGCCGGGCGGATCTGGTGACGAACGCGGTGTCTCCGGCGGTGCTCCCCTTGCTGAGCAAGGAGCCAGGCTTGCGGGTGCTGGTGCGGCCGGGGACAGGCTATGCGTACCTGGGCTTCAACCTGCGCTCGGGGCCCTTGGCGGACGAGCGGGTGCGGCGGGCGGTGTGCCACCTGCTCGATGTGAAGCCGGTGGTGGAGCACAAGTTCCACGGCTTGGCGAAGCCGGCCACGGGGATGCTCCCGAGCACGCACTGGGCCTACAGCCCGAGCGAGGGCTGCCGGTACGACCCGGCCGAGGCGGCGCGACTGCTGGATGAGGCGGGCTATGTGGATCCGGACGGGCCCGGAGGCCAGCCGAGGCTGCGGCTGAGCCTGAAGGTGAGCACGGACCGGTTCCGGAAGTCGGTGGCGCTGGTGCTCCAGGAGCAATTGGCGCGCGGGGGCGTGGCTGTGGAGGTGCGGCCGCTGGAGTTCGGCACGTTCTTCAACGACATCCGGCGCGGGAACTTCGAGATGGTGACGCTGAAGTGGGCGTCGGTGATTGAGCCGGACCTGCTGCGCAACGTGTACCACTCGAAGAACGTGCCCACGGAGGAGAACCACTGGGGAGGGCTGAACCGGGGCGCGCTGAGGGACGCGGAGCTGGACGCGCTGCTGGAGGAGGCGAACCGGGTGGAGCCCTCGGAGCGCAAGGCGCTCTATGCAAAGGCCCAGGCGCGGCTGGATGTGCTGCTGCCATATGCGCCGCTGTGGCACGAGAGCAGCGTGGCGGTGGTATCTCGGCGGCTCGAGGGCTTCGAGCCCAGCGCGCACGGCTTCCTCAGCTCGCTGGCGAGGGCGCGGATGGTGAAGCCATGAGGCGCCTGGTGTCGGCGGGCATCGCGGTGGTGGGGGCGCTGCTGCTCATCTCACTGTTCCTGAACCTGGTGCCGGGGGATCCAATCGACGTGATGTTGGGGGAACAGGCCTCCGAGGTGGATCGCGAGGCACTGCGGCGCGCGGTGGGCATGGACCAAGCGTGGTACGCGCAGCTGTGGACGTTCTCGAGGGACTTCGCCACGGGCGAGCTGCGCACCTCGCTGCCTCCGTTCCAGAGGAAGGTGCTGCCGGCGATTGGCGAGGCGCTGCCGAAGACGCTACAGCTCACGGTGGCCTCGCTGCTCATCGCGGTGGGGATTGCGATTCCTCTGGGCGTGGCGGCAGCGGCGCGTAAGGGGACGGCGGTGGACTCGGCGGCGATGGGAGTGGCGGTGGCGGGAGTGGCGGTGCCGCGCTTCTGGCTGGGGCCGATGTTGATCATCGTGTTCGCGCTGTGGCTCGACTGGCTGCCGGTATCCGGCGCTGAGTCGTGGAGCCACCTGGTGCTGCCCTCGGTGACGCTGGGCACAGCGCTGGCGGCCTTCCTGTCTCGTATGACGCGAGCTGCGATGCTGGAGACCTTGCGCGAGGACTTCGTCACGGTGGCCAAGGCCAAGGGGCTGAGCCCGCACGCGGTGCTGTGGAAGCACGCGTTCCGGAACGCGCTGTTGCCGATCCTCACGGTACTGGGGCTGGAGTTCGGCACGCTGCTGGGCGGAGCGATCGTGACGGAGAAGGTGTTCGCGTGGCCGGGGATGGGGACCTTGCTGCTCACGGCCATTGAGAAGCGCGACTACAACACCGTGCGGGCCACGGTGATGGTGTTCACGCTGTGCTACGTGCTCGTGAACACGCTGACGGACGTGGCGTACACGCTCGTGGACCCGCGCGTCAGGAGGCGCTCATGAGCGAGGCCTCTCCCCTCACGGCGGTGACACCGGGCGTTGTGCCGCGCCGGGGCTTCCGGCTGCGCACGCTGGGAGGCCGGTTCGGGCTGGGCGTGGCGGTGCTGCTGGTGCTCACCGCGCTGCTGGCTCCGGTGATCAGTCCCTATTCGCCAGAAGCGATCGAACTCTCCGCGGAGCTGGCACCACCAAGCACCGCGCACCTGCTAGGCGCGGGGGAGAACGGGATCGACGTGCTCACCCATGTGCTCTACGGAGCGCGGGTGTCGCTGGTGGTGGCGTTCTTCGCGGTGGTGGTGTCAGCGCTCGTCGGAGTGACGCTCGGAGGACTGGCAGGGTACGTGGGCGGCTGGGTGGATGAGGTGGTGATGCGGCTGGTGGACGTGCTGCTCGCCTTCCCGGGCATCCTGTTGGCCATCTTCATCACGTCGGTGCTGGGGCCCAGCCTGGCCAACGTGGTCTTCGCGCTGTCCTTCACGGGATGGACGGGCTACGCGCGACTGGCACGGGGACAGGTGCTCACGCTGCGCGAGCGCGAATATGTGCAGGCGGCGCGGGCCCTGGGGAGCGGGAACGCGCGCATCCTGTTCCGTCACCTTCTGCCGAACGCGGCGGGGCCGCTGCTCATCCAAGCGACCTTCGCCTTTCCCGGAGCCATCCTGGCCGAAGCCTCACTGAGCTTCCTGGGCCTGGGCGCACCGCCGGGAACACCTTCCTGGGGCGCGCTGGTGGACCAGGGAACGCAGTACCTCCTCGTGGCTCCCCACGTGGCGGTGTTCCCAGGGCTCGCGCTGGCGCTCACAGTGCTGGGGTTCAACTTCCTCGGAGACGCGGTGCGAGACGCCTTGGATCCGAAACGTCCAGGCGCCTAGCATCTCACCTATCGATCTCTTACGGAGGGTCGCCCATGCGTCACTTCTGTAGCCAGGGAAGCTTCGTACTGCTCCTCTTTCTCCTGATCACACCCGCAGGAGCAGGCCCCGTCCCTCCTACGCAAGCGACGGCGATGACGGTCACAGAGTCCACCCGCGCCAAACTGCTGGCCTATCTGGCTCGGGGAGATATCGCCGGTGCCATCGCCCTGTACGAGGTTCACACCGGGCAACAGGCACCGGCGTGGCTGAGAAACCTTCAGGTGGCCTACAGCGCTGCGAGTCAGATTCCGGGGAAGTGCCAGGATGTTGCACGCACCATCCATCAAGCTTTCACACAACTGGGACAGCGCCCGGAGTACGTCGCTTTTCGCACCGAAAGACCCATCTACATGGTCTTCGAAACGACCGAAGGCAACCAAGCTTCTGTGTCTCGTGCGGGTTACCACGTAGCCGTCAGAATCGGGGCGTCGATTTATGATGCTTATACAGGCCCCCTCGGCATGAAATTCGACGATTATCTTTTGCGATTGCAGGCACGCATCCAGATCTCATGGGAGGTCGTTTCGACACCATGAGCCATGAACACGAATTCGAGCCCACCCTTGGGCATCTTGAGGCCGTAGGAACACTGGAGGCCTTGCTCCTGCTTCACCGGGACATGAAGAAGGGTAGACTTTTCATTCATATCGGAGATCCGCTTGTGGAGCGGCTTGCAGGCTTTATCGAGGGGTATCGCGCCTGCCTGCGTGAACATCAGCTCTCCGATGAAGCGTATGCTCGATTCTGCGAGTGGCTTTGGAGCACGAGACGCGAAGAGCCGATAGAAAAAGCCACCGAGCGACATCTGTCCATGGCGGGGGGAGAGCACGAACGAGCGATTGGGACGTACCTTGACTGGGTCCATGAATTCTCCACTTCCCCACGCTCGAAGCGGGCTTTGCCCAGCGACGCGACTCCTGCCCAGCCGCCTGAGACTGAAGAAGGGCCGCCAGCCGCCCGAGATACCCTCTCCTACCTGCTGTGCATCCGCGAAAGCCTGTTGCACGGGCGGCTCCATGAACATCTCGAAAACACCAACGCAGAGCGCTTCAATACGTTCATCGATGGGTATAACGCCTGCGCGGATGACAACCATCTCAAGAACGAACTGTACGCGAACTTTGGCAATTGGCTGAGAGACGTCAAACGGGAACTTCCTGAGGAGGGCTGGCCCGCCAAGTATTTACGAGACTGTAACGGCGACCACCAGCAGGCCATTCTCCGGTACCTGGACTTTGTCGCTGAGTTCGCTGCTCTGCACAAAGGTTGAGAACTCCTGGGCGCGGTGGCCACACCAACCGTCAGACCTCCCCGGCCCCTTCCGTCCAGTGCGCCCGCCTCTACAAGGAGCCGGGCCATGGGAGATCCTCGCAATCCGAAACGGGCCGATGAGCCCTGGAACCTCGAGCGCCTCAGCGTGCTCGAACGGGAGGTGCGATCCATCGCACCGCTCGTCACCCTCTCCGGCGGTTGGGCCTGGCACTTCATGGCCCCTCCCCACGAGGAGCTGAAGATCTTCCACGACCACAAGGACGTGGACCTCTTCGTCGAGCCCGAGCGTCTCCCCGAGCTCATTCACGCCCTCACCCAGCGCGGCTACACCCGCACCTGGACCCGCTTCGATGCCACTTCGGAGAACTTCTATCGCTACGCCCGCCACGTGGATGGCGTGAAGGTTCTCCTCGATGTCTTCGTGCGGCGTGTCCCCTCGGTCCAGGTCGGCGAAGTCCGCGTCGTCGAGCCCCCCACCCTCCTCACCTTCTACGGCGACATCCACAGCACCGACGACTGCGTCTCCGTCCTCGCCGCCCGGAAGCTCTTGGCCCAAGGCCTCAGCCCCATCGGCCGCGAGGAGCTCGTCACCCGCCCCCGGTGAACCCTGCTGTCTGGGGTGTAGCCGGGGACGGTCCCCCACTGGCAAGCTGGCGCATGTGAGCCTGCCCATCGCCTGCGACCCTGACTATCGCCTCTCGAGCTGCTTCCCTCTCAAGAGAGGCACGCCATGAGCGCGCTGGAGACCGCCCTCACCGAGTGGCGCTCCGCCCTGGGCGAAGAGCATGTCATCACCGAGCCCGAGGCGCTCGCCTCGGCCGAGACCGCCACCTTCGCCACCACCCAGCGCATCCCCGCCATCCTCCGCCCCTCGACCACCGCCGAGGTGCAGGCCTGTCTGCGCATCGCCCAGGCCCGCCGCGTCCCCGTCTACCCCGTCAGCGGCGGCCGCAATTGGGGCTATGGCTCCCGCGTTCCCCCGCGCGACGGGTGCGTGTTGATCGAGCTGGCGCGGATGAACCGCATCCTCGCGTACGACGAGAAGCTCGCCTACCTCACCATCGAGCCCGGCGTGACCTTCCGTCAGGCGTACACCTGGCTCAAAGAGCGCAACAGTCCCCTCTTCATCACCACCATTGGCGGCTCGCCCGAAGGAAGCCTTATTGGCAACGCCCTCGAACGCGGCGACGGCCGCGGCCCTCACGCCGACATCTTCAACTACGTCTGCGGCCTGGAGGTGGTGCTCCCCAATGGCGAGCGCATCGAGACCGGCATGGCCCGCTTCCCCAGCGCCCACGCCGCCCCTGTCTTCCGCTGGGGTCTGGGCCCCTCGCTGGATGGCCTCTTCAGCCAGTCCGCCCTCGGCGTGGTGACGCGGATGACCTTCTGGCTGGTGAAGAAGGCCCCCTATCTGCACGAGTTCGCCTACGCCGTGAAGGAGGACGCCCACTTGTGGGAGCTGCTGGATCGCCTTCAGCCGCTCGCGCTCGATGGCACCCTGCGCAACAGCCTCTTCATCTGGAATGACGTGAAGGCGCTCAGCATCGCCCGCCAGTTCCCCTTCGAGCACACGGGCGGACGCACGCCGCTGCCCTCCTTCATGCTGGAGCAGCTCCGCGAGGAGCTCGGCCGGTGGATCATCAGCGGCGCCATCTCCGCCCAAGATGAAGAGCTAGGAGCCCTCCTCCAGCGCCGGGTGGGCACTGCCATGGAGGGACTCGGCCACCGCTTGGAAATGCAAGACCGTGGCCCCGACTACGAGAGCGCGTTCCAGGGCCGCCCCTCGGACGGCAACCTCGCCATGACCTACTGGCGCAAGAAGAACCCTGTGCCCGACCCGCCTCACCCGGACCGGGACAAGTGCGGCTTCATCTGGTGCTCGGTGGCCGTGCCCTTTACCGGCGAGGAGGCCCAGGCCGCCTCCGCCATCGCCACCCGCGTGCCGCGCATGTTCGCCTTGGAGCCCAACGTGGCCCTGCTGGCCCTCTCCCCGCGTTGCATGTATCTGGTGGTGGCGCTCGCGTTCGATCGCGAAGTCCCCGGCGAGGACGAGCGCGCCATGGCCTGCTACCAGGCCCTCCAGCGAGAGCTCATCCAGGCCGGCTACTACCCCATGCGGCTCGGCCTCCCCGGCTTCCCCGAGGAGATCCCCGTGCAGGACGACTCGCGCACGCTGCTCAAGCGCCTCAAGGAGGCCGTGGACCCCGCTGGCATCTTCGCCCCGGGCCGCTACGGCTTCTGAGCCGCCCCGCCGCGCTCAGCCCAGCGCCTTCAGGAGCCGCTCGGCCTGCTCGCGCAGCTCATCGCCCTCGGGCAGGTTCGCGGCGAGCACCGCCTTCGCCTGGGCCTGCGCCTTCGCCTTGTCGCCCAGGCGCGTGTACGCCAGCGCCAGGTTCAGGTGTGGCGCGGGCTGCGCGGGCTGACGCCGCACCGCCTCCTCCAGCACCGTGACGGCGCGGGACATCAGCTTCTCCGGCGGCGTGGCGGGCATGCGCATCAGCAGCTGGCCCAGGTTGTTGGGCGCCTTCCAGCCGTTCGCATCCAAGGCCATCGCCTCCTCGTAGGCCGCGATGGCCTTCTCGTAGGCCGGTGGCTCGGCCGCCTCGTGCGCCGTGGCCTCGATCATCTTCAGGTCCGCCGTGGCCAGCCCCAGGCTCTCCATGGTGCGGCACACGTGCAGTGCCTCCCGGTTCTGGCCTCGGAGCACCATCAGCAGCGCGAGGTTGGCCTGCGCCTGGGCATCCTTCGGCCGCTGCGTGGCGAGCGTCGAGGCGGCCTGGTAGCTCCCCTTCACATCCCCCATCCCGAGCGAGATCGCCGTGAGTGCTGCCAACAGGCGCGGGTGGTTGGGAATCTCCCGCAGGCCCTCCTGCACCAGCCTGCGCGCCTGGAGCGCCAGCCCCTCCTCCACGAGCACCTCGATCAGCGACAGGTAGGGCGGGAGGAACTTCGGCTGCAGGGTGATGGCCTGCGCAATCGTCTGGATGCCCAGGTCCGTCTTCCCGGCCTCGTGCAGCACCTGCCCGTACCGGTAGACGAAGATGGCGTTCTTCGGCTGAACCTGCACCGCCTTGGCCAGCGCGGCGAGCGCCTCGTCCGTCTTGCCCTGCTTGAAGAGCGCGAGCCCCAGGCCAAAGCAGGCCTCGCCGCGCAGAGGCTCCCGGGAGAGCACCTGGCGGAAGTACCCCACCGCTGGCTCGAGCTGGCCCCGCTGCGAGGCAAGGTTGGCGCGCAGCAGCAGCGTCTCCGCCGTGGCGCCCTGCTGCTCGGCCACGGCCAGGTGCTTCTCGGCCTGCTCGAGCTGGCCCTCCAGCAAGAGGACCTTGCTCAAAACGACGAGGGCGGAGCGATCCTGTGGCTTCTTCGCCAGGATCTGCTCCGCCTCCGCCTTCGCCTTGGCTGTCTGCCCTGCCTCGAGGAGTCTCTCCAGCGCGCTCATGCGCTGCATTCTCTCCCAGGCACCTGGCCCTGTCGCCCTCTTTGCGAGCGCGGCAGGGCCCGAGTGGAAACTACCAGCCGATGTCGAGGACCTTGCCCGCCAGGTCCTTGGCCTTGTCGGCCGCGCCGCTGACCACGTCGCCGGCCTTGTCGGCCACGTTGCTGGCCACGTCCGCCACCGCGCCGGCCGCGTCCTTCACGCCGCTGGCCACCTTGCCCACGTCCACCTCGACGCCGAACTCCACGCTGGCGCCGATGCCCAGCGTCGCGCCGATGTCGAAGTTGGCCGAGAGCTTGCCATCCTTCAGGCCCACGTCCGCCTCGAACTCGGCGCCCAGGCCCGCGGTCACCTCACCGCCCACCTTCGCGGTGGCCGGGCCGACCGTCTGCGCCACCTCGGCCGAGGCACGCGCCCCGACGAAGGCCTCGCCGCCCGCGGAGGCCGCCACGTCGCCGTGCAGCGGATCCACCACCACCTCGCCCTTGACGCTGGCCTCGGCGCCCACGTTGCCCTTGGCCGACGCCTCGGTGCTGCCGATGCCGTACTCGGACTTCACCTTGCCCTCGGCGCTCACGAGGTTGGCGTGCGCCTCGGCCTTACCCTCGGCCTTCACCTGGCCCTTGGCCAGATCCGCAGTCACCGAGCCCTCGCCCGACACGCCAGCCGAGCCCACCTTCACGTTGCCCTCACCGGAGAGCGCGCTGCCCGGCTTGCCGAACTTGCCCTCGGCGGAGACCGCGTTGGCCTCGGCCTCGAACTTGTCCTTGAACAGCTCGACCTCAGCCTTCGGCTTCACGCCGTTGTTCTTCACCTCAGGCTTCACCGGCTGGCCGCGCTCGCTGGTGCTGCGCGTGGTCCGCGTGGTCTCGCCCGTGGTCCGGTTCTGCTCGTAGGAGCGGCTGTAGGTGCGGCTGCGGTTGTCGACAGAGATCGCCATGGCGGACTCCCGAAAGCTGAAGCGGGGCAGAAGTGCGCCGCTGTAAGTACATGGGGATTCTCTGCGATCAGGAATTTTGGTTGCTTAGTATGGAAGAATAATCTCTTGTGCGCTGAGAACTCACCCGATTTCCCCAGGAAATCCAGGAGGATGGAGATGAGGGCTGTAGTCCAGCGGGTGCTCGAAGCCTCAGTCACCGTGGATGGGAAAAAGGTGAGTCAGATCGGTCCGGGGCTGCTGGTGCTGCTGGGCGTGGGCAAGGGGGACACGGAGGCGGACGTGCCGTGGATGGTGGAGAAGCTGGCCACGCTGCGCATCTTCGAGGACGCCGCCGGGAAGATGAACCTGTCCCTGGAGGACACGCACAAGCAGCTCATCGTCGTGAGCCAGTTCACCTTATATGGAGATACGCGGAGGGGCCGGCGCCCCAGCTTCACGGAGGCGCTGGAGCCGGAGCCGGCCAAAGCCCTCTATGAGAAGGTCTGCGAGCAGCTGCGTACCCGGGGCCTCACCGTCGGCACGGGCATCTTCGCAGCGGACATGAAGGTGGCGCTGATCAACGACGGGCCCGTCACGCTGCTGCTGGAGACACAGCGGACCTGAGCCCTCAGACGCGGACCTGGGTGCTCTTGGTCACCAGTGACACCACGGCGGAGTGCTCCTGGGCGGCGGTGCGCACCTCGCCACAGAGGACACCCAGCTCGTAGATCCACTCCGGAGCCCGGGGTCCCAGGCCGGAGAAGACCACCGCCAGCGGCGGAGGTTTGGTCGCCCGGCCCGTCCACCACGCCAGCAGCTCGTCCCGCTCCGGCAGCGAGGGCAGCTTCAGCCGCTCCACCTCTCGAGTGAGCAGCCGGTCCAGCTTGCGCACCAGGGTTGCGTGCCAGTCGGCCACCGCATGCGCTGGCCGCCACGCCCAGTCCGCGAAGGCCAGGCCCTGCCGAGGCATGTACCCGGCGCGGCCCTGGGTGGCGAAGACCTGATCCGGCGGGAACTGCGGGAGCGGCTCCCAGGTGCCACCAATGAAGGAGGCCAGGCCCAGTTCGACCCGGGGCTTCTGCCGGAAGGCGTCTCGCACAGCCCGGGCCTCGCGGGCCTGGCCATACGGGTAGTCCGGCAGCTCCACCATCAACGCCAGGTGCAGCGCCTCGTCCCAGTCGCCCGCGTAGCCGGCCCGAGAGGCTCCGAGCTCCCAGCCCGAATCCCCCAGCTGCCACGGCTGGAAGACGAGCCGATCCACCAGCTCGACCCAAGGTTCCCGCTCCAGCCCGCTGAGCCCGCCCGGCGAAGCCGTGGACAACAGCCGATCACAGAGGAAGCGCGTCTCCTCGTCCCCCAGCCTTCCCATCATCCCTTCCAGCGCGCGCGGCGCGTCCCCCATGCAGCGCGTGAAGAACGGGAGCACGAGTTCCTGGAAGAACCCATCATTGATGGGGCGAAGAACGATTTCCACGGAGCTCCCCCCTCCGAAGCCCGCTCAGGGCCGGGCGTCTTCCTGGACGATGAGCGCGTGGATATCCGCGGCGGAGGGGGCCTCGAGGATGGCGGCCCGGAACCGGGGGTTCTTGAAGAGGCGGGAGATGCGGGCCAGTGCCTTGAGGTGCACACCGGCACTGTTCTCCGGGGCCACCAGCGCGAAGAAGAGGTGGGTGGGCTTGCCGTCAATCGCCTCGAAGTCCAGGCCCTGCTTGGAGACACCGAAGGTGGCGAGCAGCTGCGTCATGCCGGGGAGCTTGCCGTGGGGGATGGCCACCCCCTCGCCGATGCCGGTGGAGCCGAGCTTCTCGCGCTCGCGCAGCACCTCCACCAGCCGGTCCTCCTGCAGCTGGGGGTGGGCGCGCACGAGCGCCCCGCTCAGCTCGCGCAGCACCTCGGGCTTGGTGCGCGCCTGCATGTCCGCGATGACGGCTTGAGGGCTGAGGAACTCGGAGATTCTCACTGGCGCTCCCGCGGTGGCGCTCGACGTCGAGGGGCAATTACTCCTCACCACTCTTTCGCGCAAGGGTCGCCTGCCCACTCTCGCGCGCTTCGTCAGGCTTCGCTCACCCGGACGCAAGGTGGAGGGGGTGGCATCTCTCGACTAGCATCCCCACCCGCGTGTCTGCCCGTCACCTCGTTCCCCTGCTCCTCCTGCTCTCTTTGGGCCTCTGCGCCACCGCGCCCGCCCCGGGAGTCGCGCCCGCACCTCCTACCCCCGTCCCAGGTTTGCCTCCGGTGTCCTCGGAGCGGGTAGAGACCCTGCTGGCGGGCCTCTCCCTGGAGTCCCGGGTGGGACAGCTGATGATGGTGGGCTTCTACGGCACCGAGGTGGACGAGGACGTGGAGGAGCTGGTCCGAGGCCACCGGGTGGGTGGGGTCTGCCTCTTCAAGCACAACGTCCGCGACGCCAGTCAGGTGGCGCGGCTCAATGACGGGCTCCGGCGGCTGCTGGTCGATCACATCCCCCCCTTCCTCGCGTTGGATCAAGAGGGAGGCAACGTGGTGCGCGTGCAGGACCAGGTGGTGGTGCTGCCCAGCAACATGGCCCTGGGCGCCACTCGCTCGCCCGAGCTGGCCTACTCAGCAGGTAGGGCCCAGGGGGAGGACCTGAGACGGTTGGGGTTCAACATGAACCTGGCCCCCGTACTGGATGTGAACCTCAACCCGCGCAACCCCGTCATCGGCGTGCGCTCGTATGGGGACAGCGTGCCCCTGGTCTCCGAGCTGGGCCGAGCCTTCGTGAAGGGGCAGCAGGACGCGGGGCTCGTCACCGTGGCCAAGCACTTCCCCGGACATGGGGCCACGGACGCGGACAGCCACACGTCGCTGCCCATCATGGAGGAGACGCGCGAGGAGGTGCTGGCGCAGATGGAGCCCTTCCGCGCCGTCATCCAGGACGGGCTGGACGGGCTGATGACGGCCCATGTGGCCATCCCCCGCCTCACCGGGAATGACGTGCCCGCCACCTTGAGCCCCCAGGTGCTGGACGGGCTGCTGCGCCAGGAGCTGGGCTTTGACGGGCTGGTGCTCACCGACGAGATGGAGATGGAGGCCATTGCCCAGCGCTACGGCGTGGGCCGCGCGGCGGTGCTGGCGGTGAAGGCCGGCGCGGACATGGTGCTGGTGCCCTGGCAGCCGGAGAAGAAGATCGAAGTCTATGAGCACCTGCTCGCCGCCGCGCGGAGCGGAGACCTGCCCGCCGCGCGCCTGGAGCAGGCCGTGCGCCGCATCCTCACCGCCAAGCTGCGCCGGGGCCTCTTCGAGACGCCGCCCGTTCTGGAGCAGCGGCTCTCCAACCCGCCGCCTCCGGGCAATGGCGAGGTGGCCCACCTCATTGCCCGCGCCTCGGTCACGCTGCTGCGCACGGATGGGCGGCACTTCCCGCTGTCCCCGTCCACGCGCATCGCCGTCATCACCGCCGAGCCCTCGCTGGGCGAGGCCATCCTCTCCCGCTCCCCTCGGGCCTCCGTGCTCAATGTCCCCGCATACCCGGCAGAGAGCCGCCGTGCCGCGCTGCGCCAGAAGGCCCGGAAGGCGGCGCTCAAGGCAGACGTGGTGGTGGTGGGGATGATCAATTCCCGGCAGGCCGAGCTCGTCACCATGGCCGCCGCCACCGGCAAGCCCGTGGTCGTCGTCTCCATGGGCCTGCCGTATCTGGTGGAGATGGTGGACGAGGCCCGCGCGGTGCTCGCGGTCTACTCGTACCAGCCCGCCTCCACCTCCGCCGCAGCCGCCGCCCTCTTCGGAGAGATCGGCACGCCGGGGCGGCTGCCCGTGCACCTGCGCATGTTCAGCTTCGGTCACGGCCTGGATCCGGTGGGACAGAAGCAGGCCGAGGCCGCGCAGGGCGCCGCGCGCTGAACCGCCATTCCCCCGCGATATGCCATTTCGGGCTCCGCGTTCTTCCTGTCGTCACGGCTACGGAACGAACGAACGAACGGAGGAACTCATGTCGCGCGCACTGCTGCTGTCGTCTCTTCTCTGTCTGACTGTGGGCTGCGCTGGGGCCAGCACTGGCCTTCGGGCGGAGGGCGAGAAGGTCCGCATGGGCCAGCGCTCCGCCGAGCCCATGGTGGTGACGAACCGCTACATCACCGGTCCCTCCTCGTCGATCAGCCTGCGGAACGATGGGCTGCGCGGCCGCTTCCGCAACCAGCCGGTGGAGCTGCAGTGGAACTACCAGAACGTCACGGGCGTCTTCGGCGCGCAGCCGACCCGCCTGGAGCTGTCCGAGGGCGATGACGTCCGCGCCTCGGGCACCTTCGGCGGCGCTCCGGTGGACCTGCTCATGAAGGGGGACGTGCTGGTGGCGCGCGTGGGCCTGTGCGCCTACTACTTGAACCGGGTGGAGGGCGGCTTCTCCGGCAAGCGCGACTGCTCGGGCCCTCTCGAGGAAGGGTTCTCGGTGGACTTCCCGGAGAGCCTCCAGGCGCGCCCCGTCGGCGAGATGGCTTCGCTGCTCACCCTGGCGCTCGTGAGCTACACGGACACCTACTCGCCCGCAGTCTCCATCGCGCGCTTCTCCGCTCCGCGCGAGGTGCTGCGCCAGGTGCCGGACACCTACTGCCGCAAGTACCAGTAGGAACGCGCCACCCCGGGAGCCTTCCCGGGGCAGCGGCACCGCGCTCCGTCTCACCCTTCTCGGGAGACGGAGCGCTCGTGTTTCAGGGGTCCGCTAGCGCGTGCCCGTGGCAGCAGCCGACTCGGGCTCGTGCGGCTCGATGAGGCCGTACTGCCCATCCTTGCGGCGGTAGAGCACGGACATCGCGTTCGTCTCCACGTTGTGGAACACGTAGAAGTCGTTGTTCATCAGGTTCATCTGCATCACCGCCTCTTCCACCTTCAGCTGCTTGACGGTGAGGTGGGTGGTGCGGAGCATGCGCGGCGAGTCCGCCTCACTGGCCGGAGCCGGCGAGGAGGCCTGAGCGCCGTTCGTCTGGGGCTCGGGCGCGGTGGACTCCTCGTCCCCCGGCATCTCGAACACAGCGTGGCGCACGCGCGACAGCTGGTTCATCAGATCCTGCCGGTGGTGGACCTTCTCGCGGCCGTGGTGGCTCTTGAGCTTGTCCTTGTAGCGGCGCAGTTGCCGCTCGATCTTGTCCATCGCGAGATCAATGGACGCGTACATGTCCTCGCTCTTCTCACGGCCCCGGAGGACCCACGAACCGGAGTGGATCGTGATGTCCGCGTGGTGCAGGTGACGTTCGAGCGAGAGCACCACATGCGCTTCGCCAGCCCGGTCCAACAGCCGATTTACCCGGTCAACCTTCTCGCGTGCGTACTCCTTGAGGGAATCCGACGCTCCGAACTGGCGGAAGGTGATGTTCATCTGCATGCGTAGCTGCCTCCTCCATGGGTAGGACGTGCTCCGTTTCAGATCAGAAACGGTCTGGGGGTCCAAAAGCAACCCGCCCCCCCTGGAGATCGCTTGTCCACCGTCCCAGGGAGAGAGAGCCCCCATCCCTCCGACAGGTGGACGCAGGGCTTATTCCCGAGCTATTCTCTTGGAGTTTCAACCACTTCCGCGCCCTCTGGGACAGCAACCGGAGAGTCACGTGATGGGTTGGGTCCTGCACAGTCTTCGCTGCGCCAAGGGGCCTCTCCGCTCCAGGCCCGCTTACGCGAGGACCTTGCCTCCAGTGACGCCGAGGATCTCCCCATTGACGTAGCGCGACTCGTCGCTGGCGAGGAACACAAAAGAGGGCGCGAGCTCTGCGGGCTGGGCAGCGCGGCCCATGGGGTTGCTCTCACCGAACTTCTTGAGGTGCTCACCACTGAAGGACTGCGGAATGAGCGGCGTCCACACGGGCCCGGGGGCCACGCAGTTGACGCGGATGCCGCGCTCGATGAGCGACTGCGCGAGGCCCTTGGTGAAGGTGACGATGGCGCCCTTGGTGCTCGCGTAGTCGAGGATGCCGGGCGAGGGCTGATAGGCCTGGACGGAGGCGACATTGATGATGGCGCTGCCGGGCTTCATGTGGGGCAGGGCCAGCCGCACCAGGTGGAACATGGCGAGGATGTTGACGCGGAAGGTGCGCTCGACGCGCTCGGGGTCGAGCTCCTCGAACTTCTCCACCTCCTTGCCCTGAAAGGCGGCGTTGTTCACGAGCACGTCGATGCGGCCGAACCGCTTCACCGTGTCCTCGATGAGCTTGCGGCAGTGAGCCTCGATGGCGAGGTCCCCAGCCATGGCGAGCACCTGGCGGCCCTCGTCCTCGAGGAGCCGGCGCGTCTTCTCCGCGTCCTCGTACTCGTTGAGGTAGGCGAAGGCCACGTCCGCGCCCTCGCGGGCAAAGGCGAGGCACACCGCGCGTCCGATGCCACTGTCACCACCGGTGACGAGCGCCACCCGGTCCTTCAGCCGGCCGAGCCCCTTGTAGGAGTCCTCACCAAAGTCGGGGGCTTCCTGCATCCGCTCTTCGATACCGGGATGCGCCTGGGGCTGCTCGTTGAAGGGGGCCTTCTGGCCAGCGTGACGTGGATCGGGGTTGCGAGGCATGGGTCCTCCGTGGGGTACCCAGGCACGGTGGGTGCGAGCCCGAGGTCCGGCAACCACTGACCTCGGGACAACCGCACCGTATGGCCGCCGACGTTGGCTCGCTCGGAGAACGAGCGGCCTCCCCGCCTACTGAGCGACGGCGACCTCGTAGTCGCTGGAGTGGAAGATGGAGCCGCTGCAGCTGGCGACCCCCTGGCAGTCGAGCACACCGCCCTCCAGGCTGGCCTTCAGGGTCAGCAGGTGGTTGGCGGCTGGGGTGGCCTCGGGGAGGACGAAGCTCACGTCGCCGTTCTCCTGGGTGATCTGCAGGGTGGCGGGGGCCCGGCCGCCTTCTCGGAGCAGCGTGACGGTAGCGGGGCCGGGCGTCTCCTCGGCTGGCAGCCAGCGGTACGTGTACGTCTGGCCACGCCGCAGCGTGGTGCCCGTACCGGTCCCTTGAAAGGCAAAGCGGCGCTTGGCCTTGGCGCCCTTCACGATGAGCGTGATGGCGGGGGTGCCGTCCTTATCCTTGAGGAACACGCGGGCGTCCTCGATGGGCTCGGCGTTCCAGACTTCAGGATCGAAGTCGAACCATGCGCGCGACTGCTCGCAAGCATCCCGCCCACTGGTGTCGGGGAAGCCGCCGAGTTCCAGCTTCATGGGCTGGCCGTTGAAGGTGGCCGTGACGCCATCCACGAGCCGCGTGCAGCCATCTTCCGGCTGCGACAGCGTGACGGTGAAGCGGTGGGAGCCCGCGGCGTCCGGGGTCTCCAGGGCGTCCACGTCCACGAGGGCGTAGGTGAGTGTGCGGTTGGAGAGGTCCTCCAGGGAGACGGAGACAGTCTCGGTACGCCCGCCGCAGCCAGAGAGCAGCCCGAGCACGGCGGCGAGCGAGGGAGCAACCACGAGGGATTTCAGAGAAGGAGCGGAGCGGAACATGCGTCCCGGACCCTATCACTCCCCGGCGAGTCGCTCTTGCAGGCGAGCCTTCACCTCGGGCCACTCGGTGTCGAGGATGCTGTAGTACGCGGAGTCCCGCACGATGCCGCCGCGCACCAGCATGTGGTTGCGGAGGATGCCCTCGAACCTGGCGCCGATGCGCTCAATGGCGGCGCGGGAGCGGGCGTTGCGATGATCGGTCTTGAGCTGGACGCGCATGACGCGCAGCTGCTCGAAGGCGTGGCGCAAGAGGAGGAACTTGCACTCGGTGTTCACCCGGGAGCGCCAGGCCCGGCGCCCCAGCCACGTGTGACCGATTTCCAGGTTCCGGTCGTTGCGGGAGATCGTCATGTACCGGGTGGTGCCGAGCGGGGCCCCTGTGTTCCGGTCACAGATGAAGAACGGCTGCTCGGTGCCCCGCGCGGCGGCCTCCAGGGCCGAGGTGATGTACGCGGCCAGCTCCGCCTCGGTGCGCAGCACCTGAACGGAGAACTCGAAGATCTCATCCTCACAGAGGGAGGCCAGCGGCGCGGCGTGCTCGGGGCCGAGCGGCTCCAGGCGAACCGCACGTCCCTCCAGGGTGACAGGAGGGACGATCAGGGGGATGAGATCTCTCCAGGGAAGCTCTGTGTCCGTGCTCATGAGGCCATCCTGCCTCAGAGCTCAATCCACTTCCTCAGAAGTAACGCTTGCGCTTGCTGCTCGGGAGGATGCCCAGCACCTCGCGGTACTTGGCCACCGTGCGCCGGGCGATCTCCGTGCCCTGCGCCTTCAGCAGCTCCACGATCTTCTGGTCCGAGAGCGGATTGCGAGCGTCTTCCTGCGACACCAGCTGCTTGATGTGGTGCTTCACCGCCTCGCTCGCGGTGTCCTCGCCCGACACGCGCGCGATCGACGAGTTGAAGAAGTACTTCAGCTCGAAGATGCCCTGCGGCGTGTGCACGTACTTGCTCGTCGTCACGCGCGACACCGTGGACTCGTGCATCCCGATGTCCTCCGCCACATCCCTCAGGATGAGCGGCTTCAGGTGAGCAATCCCCTTGTCCAGGAAGTCCCGCTGGAACTTGATGATGCTCTCGGTGACCTTGTAGATCGTCCGCTGCCGCTGGTGAATCGAGCGAATCAACCACTGCGCGCTGCGCAGCTTGTCCTGGATGAACTCCTTCGTCTGTCCCGGCGACACCGCCCCGTTCTTCAGCGCGTTCCGGTACGTGCTCGAGATGCGCAGCTTGGACAAACCGTCGTCATTCAGCACCACCGTGTACTCGTCCCCCATCTTGTAGACGAAGACGTCCGGGCTGATGTACGGCGCGTCATCCCCGCTGAAGTTGCGCCCCGGCTTCGGATCCAGCTTGGGCAATAGCTTCGCCGCATCCACCACCTCCTCGAGCGTGACCTTCAGCTCCTTGGCGATGGCCGGCAGGTTCTTGCTCTCCAGGTACTTCATGTACCGCTTGATCATCATCCCCAGCATCGGGGCGTGCTTCTCCTTCAGCGCCTGTACCTGGATGAGAAGGCACTCCTGCAAGTCACGGGCGCCGCAGCCCTTCGGATCCAGGCTCTGGATGCGCCGCAGCGTGCGCTCGGCCACGCTCATGGGCACGTCCCCCTCGTTCGCCAGGCGGATCAGCGGATCTCCCTCCACGTCCGGCAACTTCAGGTACCCGTCGTCATCCAGGTTGAAGATGATGAGCATGGCCACACGGCGCTCGGCCTCGTTCATCTTCAACATCCCCAGCTGCGCCTGCAGATGGTCGGCCAGGTCCTCCTTCTTCACCATGTTGGCTTCGAACGACGGCATGTCGTCCGTGGCCACGTTGCCCTTGTTCGACGCGGTGCTCTGCTCCTGGAACTGGTAGCTGTTGAGGTAGGCCTCCCAGTCGATCTCCGGCGGGTTGTCCGAGTCCCCCTTGAACTCCGGGGTGCTGTCGCCCACCATCGGCGCCTCGGGATCCCTCGGCACCTCGACGTTGCCCGCCTCCAGGGAGGCCTCTCCCGGCTCCTTGTCCGCCACATCCAGCGGGGCCTGCTCGTCTGGCTGCTCCAACAGCGGGTTCTGCTCCATCTCCTCCCGCACCTGCTCGAGCAGCTCCATCCTCGATAACTGGAGGAGTTTGATCGCCTGCTGCAGCTGCGGTGTCATCACCAGCTGCTGCGAGAGTTTCAGGCTTTGCTTGAGTTCCATCGCCATTGAAAAGGCTCCCCACCGAGGAGAAACATGTCCCTCATTCAGCTTCAATCAAGGACCGTGCCAAACTAGCAAGACCCCCTCCATTCGTCCAGTGCCCAAGAATGTGGCCTCTTGCTTGCAAGCCCTGATTTCCATAATGGAATCATGGATTTAGGAGACGTTTCGGGTCTCCTGGCAGGTGTTCACCCCTCGACGCAAAGGGTAGGCCAACGAAAGTCAAGGGGTGTGTTGGAGCGTGCTCGGCTGCTCTCTCAGCGCGTAAGAATCGGCCCTAAGGGGCCGTTTTCACGGCGTTTGCAGGCGGAAGCGCTCTCCCAGGTAGACCGCGCGCGCTCGGGGCGACTCTGCGATCGCGGCCGGGGTGCCCTCTTCGAGGATCTGCCCCTGGGCGATGATGTAGGCACGGTCGCAGATGCCGAGGGTGTCCTGGACGTTGTGGTCGGTGATCAGCACGCCCAGGCCCCGCTGCTTGAGCAGGGCGATCTGCTTCTGGAGGTCCCCCACGTTGATGGGGTCCACGCCCGCGAAGGGCTCGTCGAAGAGGATGAAGCGGGGGTTGGGAATCAAGGAGCGGGCGATCTCCGCGCGCCGCCGCTCGCCGCCCGAGAGCGTCTCTCCCAGCGAATCGGCCACATGGTTCAGGCCGAACTCTTCGATGAGATCCTGGGCCTTGGTCTCGCGGGCCTTGCGGTCCAAGCCCTTCTGGAGCTCCAGCACGGCCAGGAAGTTCTGGCGCACGGTGAGCTTGCGGAAGATGGAGGCCTCCTGGGGCAGGTAGCCGAGGCCGCGGCGCGCGCGCCGGTGCATGGGCAGGTGCGTGAGGTCCTCCTCATCCAGGCGGACGCGGCCGCGGTCCGGGGTGACGAGCCCCACCACCATGTTGAAGCTCGTCGTCTTGCCGGCGCCGTTGGGCCCCAGCAGCCCCACCACCTCGCCCTGGGAGACGGTGAAGGTGACGCCGCGCACCACCTGGCGCTTGCGGAAGCTCTTCTGGAGGCCCTCGGCAAAGAGCTGCCCGGCGCTCATGGCTTCTTCGCGCCTCCCTTGCCCTTCTTCCCGCCGCCCGCCGGGGCCGTCTCCACGACGATGCGGGCGTTCTCCACCTCGAGCCGCTCGCTGCCCAGCGTGAGGCGCACCTTGGTGCCCGTCACATAGGTAGTGCCCTGGCGGGCCTCGGGAGAGCCCGTCACCACCAGCACGCCGCTGGGCACGTCGTACTCGGCGCGCTCGCCCCGGGCGAACCGGTCGCCGTCCTGGGCCTGCACGCCGCCGGTGCACTCCACGCGCGTCACCTCGCGGGCGCCCGTGTAGTAGGCCACCATCTTGTCGCACTTGAGGTCCAGCGTGCGGTGCTTCACCTGCACGTCCCCGGTGAAGGTGGCCGAGCTGCGCTCGCCCGTAATGAGCTTGGCGGTGATCTCCACCGGGTTGTTCAGCGGCACGTTGCCGAGCATCGGCGCGCGCGGGCCTCCGTCCGTCGCCGCGGGCGCCGGCGTGGGCTGAGCCAGGAAGAAGGCCATCGCCAGGAACTCGATCACTTTGCCCCTCCCACCACGGTCTGGGTGTCGCCTTCGAAGGTGAACGTCCCATCCACGAAGGACAGGTCGAAGCTGTCGGCCCGGAGCCCATAAGCCGGGCCCTGCACCGCCACGCCCTCGCGGCCCCGGGCGTGCTGGGCGGGAGCGTCATAGGTGGCCCGAGGCGTGCGGGCCACGGCGCCATCGGCGGTGCGGATGACGACGCCTCCGGAGCCCGTGAGCTGGCGCGAGGCGAGGCTGCCCTCCATCACCGGGGCGCGGATCTCCATGCCTCCTCGGGGACCCGAGGGTGCGCGCTGGGTGCCTCGACGGCTGGGCAGGCGCAGCAGGGTGTTGGTGGCCGTCACGGCGCCCTCGGCGCGCTGGTAGGTGAGGCGCTCGGCGCGGCCGGCGAGGACGAGCTGGTCGCCCTCGAAGGTCTGAATGTGAACGCCATAGAGCACCACCTGGGGTGGAGGCTCGGTGGCCCCCGCAGGCCCACTGCGAGGCCCACATGCGGTGGCCAGGAGGACGAGGAGGCTGGAGAGCAGGAGGCGCGGCACGGGTCTCTTCCTATCACCGGGAGGGGGCGGGCGCCTGGACTCCAGGAGCAAGTGTCGCGGGTTGAGCCTCGGGACGGGTCTTCCACCGCTGGTGCATCCATACCCACTGCTCGGGGACACGGCGGATGGCCGCCTCAATCCGCTGGGAGAGCGCGGCTGTGAGCGCCAGCGCCGCCGCCTCCCGATCCTGCTCGGTGGGCAGGGGCACCTCCTCCATCGTCAGCCGGTAGCCCTCCGCGCCGCGCTGGCAGAAGCCCACCACCACCGCCGCGCCGGTGCGGATCGCCAGGTCCGCCGCCGCCCGAGGCGTCGCCGCCAGCTCTCCGAAGAAGGGCACGAAGAAGGACTGCACCTTGGTGTCCTGATCGATGAGCAGCCCCAGAATCTCTCCGCCCTTCAGCGCCCGGAGCATGTGCCGGGCCGCCCCCTCCTGCCCGCGCCAGATGCTCCGCACCCCACCCCGCTCCCGGAAGCGGCTCACGAGTTCGGTGACCCTCGGATCCGACGTCTCCTTGGCGATGCTCTGGCAGGGGAAGCCCTCGGAGGCCACGCGCCGGGCCAGTAGCTCCCAGTTCCCCACGTGCCCCGAGACGAACACCACGCCCTTGCCTCGCGCGAGCGCCGCCTCCAGCACGGCCCGCTCCTCCTGAGGCCACGCCACGAGCTGCTTCAGCTCCCGGTCGAGCGCCGCTGTGCACCCCACCTCGAACATGGCGGAGCCCAGGTGGCGGAAGCACGCGCGGGCCAGAGCAAGCCGCTCGGCCTCGGACTTCTCCGGGAAGGCGCGGGCCAGGGACTTCAACGCTTTGCGTCGCTCGCCTCCCGCTACGAGGAACGCGAGTGTCCCGAAGCGCACACCCAGCCACCGCGCCACCCCCAGGGGCATGGGGTGGACCAGGGCCAGCGCGGCCCGGATGAGCAGGTAGCGGAGGAAACGCTTCAGCCGCTTTGCTAAGGGTGGGTGCTCCACAGCCCCGGTTCTATATCCAATGCGCGAGTACAACTTCGACGGTCTCGTCGGCCCTACTCATAATTATGGCGGCCTCTCGGTCGGCAACCTGGCCTCCACCACCCATGGCGGCCAGGCCAGCTACCCTCGCGAAGCCGCCCTCCAAGGACTGGAGAAGATGCGCTTCGTGGCGGGGCTCGGGGTGGGACAGGCCGTGCTGCCGCCCCAGCCACGCCCCTCGCTGAAGACGCTCCGGATGCTGGGCTTCTCCGGCACCGACGAGGAGGTCATCACCCGCGCCGCTCGCGAGGCCGAGCACCTGCTGCGGCTCACCTCCAGCGCCGCCGCCATGTGGACGGCGAATGCCGCCACCTGTGCGCCCTCGGAGGACACGGGGGACAAGCGGATGCACCTGACGCCCGCCAACCTCCAGCAGATGTTCCACCGCGCCATCGAGGCGGAGACCACGCACTCCGTGCTGCGCGCCATCTTCTCGGACGAGGCGCGGTTCGCCGTGCACGCTCCCCTGCCCGGCGGTGGCCACTTCGCCGACGAGGGCGCGGCCAACCACACCCGGCTCGTGACGCCCGGACATGCCGCGGTGCACCTGCTCGCCTGGGGCCGCAGCGCGTGGAAGGACATTGCCGGACCCCAGCGCTTCCCCGCCCGGCAAACGTTGGAGGCCAGCCAGGCGCTCGCCCGGCTGCACCATTTGGATCCAGACCGCACCCTCTTCCCGCAGCAGCACCCGGAGGGCATCGACTCGGGCGCCTTCCATACGGACGTGGTCGCCGTGGGCAATGGTGCCTTCCTCATGCTCCACGAGCTGGCCTTCGTGGACCACGCCGGGCTGCTCCGCACGCTGCGCGAGAAGCTGGGCCCGGGCTTCACCTCCGTGGTCGCCACCCAGGCGGAGCTGCCGGTGAAGGACGCGGTGAAGGCGTACCCGTTCAACTCCCAGGTGCTCACCCTGCCGGATGGCAGCATGGCCATCATCGCGCCCATCGAGAGCCAGGAGATGGAGACCACGCGGCGCTTCCTGGAGCGCGTGGTGGCCGAGGAAAACCCCGTGAAGGCCGTGCACTACCTGGACGTGCGCCAGTCCATGAACAACGGCGGCGGTCCGGCTTGCCTGCGCCAGCGCATCGGGCTCACCGACGCCGAGCGCGCCGCCGTGAAGGCCAACGTCTTCTACTCCGCCTCGCTCCACGAGTCGCTCGCCGCCTGGATCCGCAAGCACTACCGCGAGACGCTCTACGCCAAGGACTTGCAGGATCCCAAGCTCGCCCGCGAGACGATGACGGCGCTCGACGAGCTCACCCGGATCCTCCAGCTCGGCAGCGTCTACGACTTCCAGCGCTGAGGACGGCCTCGCTCAAGGGGCCGCTGTATTTTTGACGCTGGAGAAGGGTGCTGGCCATCATCGGGTGCACCTCGGAGCACGCGGGGTGTGAGGTGATGCCCCATGAGCGATGAGCAACAGCCAGCCGCCCGCCCGAAGTTCAACCCGCTGCGGTGGATCGAGCCGTCCCTCAACGGCCTGGTGACGGTCGCGCTCCTGGTGCTCACCTGGGTGCTGGCGACCAGCGAGACGGGACGAGCCTTCCGGGAGAACCTCGCCTGGTACGGCAAGCTGGCCCTCGCGGTGCTCGCGGGCGTGCTCATCCTGGCCATCACCCACTGGTCCAACATCCGTGCCCGCGTGGAGGAGCAGTGGCTGGCGCTGGCGAAGACCACGGCCGCGCTCGCGCCCTCGCTGGTGAAGCCGGCCCTGCTGGTCCTCCTGGCCGCCATCCTCTTCACTGCCTACTGCATCCTGAGGGTGCAGCCGCAGTTCATGAAGGGCCCCATGCTGCTGGGCATCTCCATGCCCCTGCTGGGCATCCTGTGCCTGTCCTCGGCGCCCGCGCTGCTGACGCTCGGTGTCTCGCTCCTGGTCGAGCGCCGCATGGCCCGCGGGGACTTCTCCTTCGAGGTCAACCCCGCCCTCATCTCCAGCCGGAAGTACGGTGCGCAGGTCGTCAAGCACGCCCGCGCCAACTGGGAGTACGAGCGGGAAATCATGGAGGGCGCCATCCACCGCATGGGCCGCCACGCGGGCATTCTCGGCTTCCTGGCCTCGAGCATCCTGATCACCTGCACCGTGCTCATGACGACCGAGGACGACTACATCGCGCTCGCGGTGGGGACCTCGGTGACCATCTCGTTCACCCTGCACCTGGGGCAGATCTTCTTCCGCTCGGCGAGCAATGACGCCACCGCGCGGATGATGGCCCGCGCGTCTCGCACGCTGCTGATCGTCTCGGTCTGCGCCCTCTTCTTTGGCGCCCTGCTGCTCGAAGGCAATCCACTGAGCGCCATCCCCCGGGCGCCGGAGGTATCCGCGCTCGCCGAGCCGCCTCCCCTCGCTGCCACTACCCCGCCCGCCCCAGGCACCAACCCGCTGAGTGGAAGAACGGGGGCGCTGCTCATTGGCATTGCTGTCGCGCTCCTCGGAGAGCGGATCCTCCGGATCGTGACCAACCGCGCCGCGAGCCTGCTGGGCCTGGAAGGCTTTGCTTCGCCCGAGCCGACGGACCTGAACATCATCGACGGGCTGGCCGAGGAGGATGCTGCGCGTCTGGCCGAGGAGCGCATCGACTCCATCCACGCGCTGGCGTTCACGCCCACCTCGCGCATCTTCTTCAACACCGTCTATGGCCTGCCGCGCATCTGTGACTGGCAGGATCAGGCCCTGCTCATCGAGCGCGTGGGCCGCACCAACGCGCTGCTGCTCCGGGAGCAGTTCTTCATCCGAGGCGCCATCGCCGCGCGCCGGTTCGCGCTCCAGAAGTTCGGGCCGCCCGAGCAGAAGTCTCCAGAGAAGGAGCCCGAGCCCGAGCAGAAGCCCGAGGGCTCCGGCGTGCAGACTCCCGAGAAGCTCCCCGCACCGCAGAAGACCCCGGACCTCCCGCAGGAGGACGTTCCTCCCCCCGAGAACGCCAAGCAGAACCTGGGCACCGGGAAGTCGACGGAGTGGCTGGCCCTGGATAAGGAGTCCCACCTGGACCGGGCCCTGCGCTCTCTGATGGATGACGAGAACATCGAGATGCTCGAGGTGTTCTGGCGCTCGGTGCCGGTGCTGAAGAGCCGATAGCCACCCATCTCCGACGTCCGCCCCTGCTCACGGCGGCGTGTCGGAGCTCGTCTCCAGCAGGTGCTCGACGATGTCCTGCTTGTGCGGGTCCTGCATCAGCTCCTGCCGCCGTGCCTCCAAGAGCTTGCGCTCCTCCTCCTCCAGGCGGGCCACCCAAGACTCCTCCTGCTCACGCCGGACGTTGGAAGGCAGGAGATGCAGGCCCTCGCGCACCGAGCGCGCCGCTTCTCCGTAGCGTCGCAGTGACTCGTGCAACCGGGCCACCGTGAAGTGGGCCTCTGGCGCGGGTACGAGCCTCGCGACCGTCTGGTACCGCTCCAGCGCGCGGGAAAGCAGTCCCTCTTGCTCGAAGCTGATGGCCTCCAGCGAGAGCAGCCGCGCCCGCTGCGGATAGTCCGTGATGAAGGGACTGGCCTGTTGGAGCACTTCCCTCGCCCGCCGCGTCAGCCCGCCTTCGAGCAGCTGGCTCGTCAGCTGGAAGGCCAGCTCCACCTTCCCTGGGAAGCGCGGCAGGAGCCGATCGAGCAACTGGATCGCTTCCTCACGCCGCCCCTGGGCCCGGAGAATCTCCGCCCGCAGCATCAGCGGCCCGAGCGCATCCGGCGCCCGCTTCTCCAGCTCGGCGCACAGGACATCGGCCTCCCCCAGCTCCTTCCGCATCAGGCGCAGGCGCGACTCCTGCTCCCACAGCGCATCCATGTCTCGAGCGGCAAAACGGACCGGTGACGCTTCGGGCGAGCGATCGCTCAGCTCCTGCTCGAAGAACTCACGCGCCCAGGCGAGCCACGCCAGCGCCTGCTCCTGCCTCCCAGGACGGAACTGGAGGGACTGCGCCAGGGCGGCCACCACCCGGGGATCATTCGGAGTCAGCCGCTGGAGATCCTCCAGCGTGCGCGACTGCTCCAGGGCCTCGCGCGCCAGCACGTCCCTATCTCCCGATTCGTACGCCAGCCGGTACTCCAGGAAGCCCTGGCTCCGGCGCCCCAGTGCCAGCAGCGCCCGCGCGGCAATCCGGTGCGCGTCCGGGTCCACGGGCCTCAGGTAGAGCGCCCGGTTCACGAAGGCGAGCGCGTCCTCGGCGGAGGCCTTCCCTTCGGCCGCGTGCGCCGAGCCCGCGAGGCTGTAGAGCAGATAGTCCGAGGGGTGCCGGTCGATGAGCGCCAGCGCCCGCGCTCGCACCTGGCTCAGCGGCGCACGGGCCTGGATGAGCCCGGACAGCTCCTCCTCCGCTCCGGCCAGCGTGTGCCGCCCCGCCACCAGCCCCACTCCCCCGAAGAGCACCAGCGCCGCAGCAACTCCCAGCGCCCGGTTGGGAGCCAGCCTCCACGTCGCTGCCGGCGCCTCTGGAGTCTCTCGCTCCTCCGGCCGAGCCACCGCCGCGAGCGCCACCCACGCCGCCGCCGCGCACGCGGGCAACTCCAGGCTGAAGTCGAACAAGTTGTGGAGCCCGAGCGCCGCGACTCCCGCGAGCACCGCCACCTCCGCGCCGCCCAGCCGCTCCCGCCGCAGCAACCGCAGGAAGCCCCACACCATCCCGGCCAGCAACACCAGCCCTGGCACCCCGAACTCCGCCCCGAGCTGCAGCACCGCGTTCTCCGGGTGTGTCAGCGTGTTGGGATTGGGCTCGGTCTGATAGCGCGGGAAGACAGACTCGAAGGAGCCTCGGCCCATGCCCAGCACCGGAAAGGCCCTCGCCGCTTCAATCATCCGCGGCCACAGCTCCACCTTGCTGCTCTGGCGCAGCTCCTCGACGCTGTCCGCGCTGGCGGCCTCCACCACCAGCTTCTCCCACCCCACGTAGCCCCCCACCGCCAGCGTCGCGCCCAGGACGAGCAGCGCGGCAGCGGCCCGGCCCTTGGGCAGCGGCGAGCGCTCCGCCCTGCCCGTCCGCTGGCGGTCGTACAGCGTCCTCGCCGCGAGGAGCGCCTGCCCCAACACGAAGAAGAGGATCCCCGCGCGCGAGAGCGACAGGAGCACCCCGGCCCCGGACAGCAGCGCCGCTGCGGCGAAGAGCACTCCGCGCTCGCGCAGCTCGCTCGTGAGCGTCAGGCCCAGCCCCACCGTGGAGGCCAGCCCGAGAAACCCGGCCAGGTGGTTGGGGTTGCCGAACGGCGTCACCAGGGGCGGCTGCGCATGGGCAAAGGCACGCAGGCCAAACAGCTGCGTTACCCCCAGCAGCGCGTGCAGCAGCCCGATCACCGTCAGCGCCGCTCCGGTGAAAGCCAGCGTGGCCAGCAACCGCCGCCGGGAGCGCCGGGAGCGGCACACCTCCACCGCCGCGACGAAGGCCAGCGCGTACGCCGCAGAGCCCGCGAGCGCTCTCCACGTGGCTGGCGGATCCAGGGAGACAGGACGCGCGGACGTGAGGCCCAGAGGCGCGAGCGCGAAGTCACGCAGCGCGGCGGCCTCGGGGCTTACCCACCCGAGCAGGCCCGAGGGGAGCGGGAGGAGCTGCAGCAGGCAGAGCCCCGCGCCCGCCACCAGCGGCACCGCGATCAGCGGCACATGGAGCGAGTGCCCCAGGCGCCGAGCCCCCACTCCTGCAAGGGCAAAAGCCACCGCCGCCAGCCCCACCAGCGGCCAGAGCACCCACGTGGGAGCTCCGCCAAGAGCCAGGGGACAAAGGATGATGAGCCCCGCGAGCGCCGCTTCGGCGCCAAGACTGAACCGGGAGGTGCGGCGAGACGCGGAGGCCATGGACGCGCCCTCACTATCTCACGAGCGAGCGAGAAAGCCTCCACCCCGTCCCCTTCCCTTGAGGCACGGGGTCCCCTCCTGGCTTCCCGGGAGCAGGCGGGCAGGCGGCTCGGGAGCCTCGTCAGCCACCGCTCCCCGAGGGACACGGCTTGCATCCGGAGTGGCATCTGGCATCTTCCGCCAGCCCATGCGCCGTCCTGCCGCCATCGCCCTGCTGTCCCTTGCCCTGCTCGGCCTCTCTGGCTGCAAGGGCGCCTGCCGCGAGCTGTCCGAGAGAATCTGCGACTGCTCCACCACGACTTCGCTCGAGCGCGAGGTGTGCGTGCGCCGCGCCATCAACGACGAGGCCGTCGTCGAGCCCACCGCCGAGGACGAGGCCTTCTGCGAGTCCAAGATCGACTCGTGCGACTGCTCGCAGGAGGCGAAGAACGTCGACCTCAATACCTCCGAGGGCAAGCTGGCCTGCGGTCTGGCCCGCTGACCTTCATACCCCCGGCTCGACCGCGGCGCCTCGGCGGCCCCGCTCCGTCCAGTCCTGGAGCACGCGCCGGACCCCTCCGCGCAGGGGCATCTCCACATACCGGTGGGCGAGCCACGACGCCACGAGCGCTACCGGCAGGAACACGGTGAACAGGGCCCGGGGCGAGCTCAGCTCCACCCACGGAGCCATGGCCGCCGCGGCGGCCCCCACTGCCAGCCACACCGGGTGGTGGAGGATGTACAGCGCATAGCTGGCCTCTCCGAGCCGGACCAGGAGCGGCCGGGACAAGAACCATCCCAAGGCCCCGCCCCCTCGCGCCAGCCCGTACACCAGCAGCGCGTACACCGGGGCCAGCAGCGCGTTGTGCAGCAGCGGAAAGGGCAGCCGCGAGCTGGAAGCGAAGGCTCCCACCGTGAGCAGCGCCGCCACCGAGGCCAGCAGCGCCCCCGTACGGCCGCGTGCGGGCCCCTCCTGGAGAAAGAGCCGGCCCAGCACGACGCCCATGAGGAACTCGGGCAGGCGCAGCACCGGGTTGAACTTGAGCACGGTGAGCCACACGCCCCGCGAGAGGATGCTGGCGGGCTCCCCATCCGGCTCCAGCGCCAGGTAGAGCAGTGACGGCAGGAGCCCCAGGGCCCAGAGCCCCGCCAGGGCCCACAGGAGCCGCGCACGCGTCCACCGCCCCATGCGGACCGCGAGGGCCGGGAACACCGCGTAGAAGAACGCCTCCACGGCGACCGACCAGCCGGGCGGGTTCCAGTAGAGCGTCGCGGGCGGCAGCCACGTGTGTACGAGCAGCAGCGCGCTCCCGCCGCCCACCGCCAGCTTTGCCGCCGCCATCGCCGGGCTGTTCGCCGCCAGCGAGCCGGCCATGACATGGGGCGCCAGCAGCACCAGCGCGAGCACGTACACCGGATAGATGCGAGCAATCCGGGCGATCCAGAAGGTGCGCGGCGCCACCGCCATGCGCCCCTCCGGCCCCAGGTAGTTGTAAGAGAGGACGAACCCAGAGAGCACGAAGAACAACCCCACCGAGGCGTACCCGCACTGGGAGAGGGCCTGCATCCACCCGGGCGCGAGCTCCATCCACCCGAAGCCAAAGTGGAACACCACCACGTGCAGCGCGGCGAAGAAGCGCAGCCCGGTGAGCGCCGGAAGGGGCTCGGCCCGGCTCACGGTCGGCCGATGCCCTGGTACGTGAAGCCCAGTTCGCGCATCCGCGCCGGGTCGTAGATGTTGCGGCCGTCGAAGATGATGGGCGACTTCATCAGCGACTTCATCCGCTCGAAGTCCGGGTGGCGGAACTCGTTCCACTCGGTGACGATGAAGAGCGCGTCCACGCCCTCCAGCGCCTCGTAGGGCAGCGAGGCGTAACGGATGCGGTCGCCGAAGTAGCGCCGCGCGGTGCGGTCCGCCACGGGGTCATGCGCCACCACCTGGGCGCCCTTGCCCAGCAGGCCCTCGATGATCTCAATGGAAGGCGCCTCACGCATGTCGTCCGTCTTCGGCTTGAAGGACAGGCCCCACACGCCGAAGGTGCGCCCCGCCAGCGAGCCGCCGAAGTGCTTCAGGGCCTTGTTCACCAGCAGCTTCTTCTGGCGCTCGTTGGTGCGCTCCACGGCGCGCAGCAGGTCCAACTCCAGCCCGTGCTCACGGCCCGTGGCCACCAGCGCCTTCACGTCCTTGGGGAAGCACGAGCCGCCGTAGCCCACGCCGGGGAAGAGGAACGGGTAGCCGATGCGCCGATCCGCGCCGAGCGCCTTGCGCACGAAGTCCACGTCCGCGCCCACCTTCTCGCAGAGCGCGGCCATGTCGTTCATGAAGGAGATGCGCGTGCTCAGCATCGCGTTGGCCGCGTACTTCGTCAGCTCGGCCGAGCGCGTATCCATATAGAAGATGGGGTTCTCCGTCCGGACGAAGGGCGCGTACAGCTCGCCCATGATGCGGCGGGCCCGCTCCGAGCTGGTGCCGATCACCACCCGGTCCGGCTTGAGGAAGTCCTCCAGCGCCGCGCCCTCCTTGAGGAACTCGGGGTTGGAGACGACGTCGAACTCCACCTTCGTCACGTGGGAGATGGCCTCGCGCACCTTGTCCGCGGTGCCCACCGGCACGGTGCTCTTGTCCACCACCACCGTGTACTGGCGCATCGCCCGGCCAATCTGCTCGGCGGCGGTCAGCACGTACTGTAGGTCCGCGTCGCCGCTCTCGCCCTCGGGGGTACCCACCGCGATGAAGACCACCTGCGCCGGGCCCACCGCCTCGGCCAGGTTCAGGGTGAAGGACAGGCGCCGCTCCTTCACGTTCTTGCGGATGAGCTCTTCCAGGCCTGGCTCGTAGAGGGGCACCTCGCCCGCCTGCAGCGCGCGGATCTTCCGCTCGTCGATGTCCACACAGGTGACATCGTTGCCGGAGTCCGCGAAGCAGGTGCCCGCGACAAGGCCGACGTAGCCCGTTCCGATGATGGCGATGCGCATGAGACTCCCAGGGGCTGGTGCCCCCTGTCTCTTACGTCGAGAGGGCCGTCAGGGGAAGGTGGAGGACACCGCTCGTGCCTGCCCGGGAGGCGGGCGGGGGCTCACTGCCCGGTGAGCAGGCGTCGGAGCCGGTCCGCGCCTCGGAGCACGCCGTGGCTGCCCGGCACGCTCACGGGCTCCACCACGAGCCGGTTCAACAGCTCGCGGGTGGCGCGGCGCAGGGGCGGACGGGAGGCCTCCACGGCCGCAGCCGTCTCCGGAAAGAGCCGCTCGATGATGGACAGCGAGGTGTACAGGGCGCGCTCCAGCCGCCACGCCTTCGCGCGCTCCTTCAGCGCCGCCATGTCCAGCGGCCGGGAGTAGACACTGCCCATGGAGGTGGAGCCCGTCACCAGCTCCCGCAGGTCTACGAAGGACAGCCACGGCACCTGGTAGCCCTGGCGCGCGTGCTCCAGGACCAGGAGCAGCACCATGTCCTCCAGGTCCGGCCGGAAGATGGACGGGCCGTAGACCTTCCAGGGCTTGGCCCGGTCGAAGATGCCCTGAACCTCTTCGCGCCGGTCCGGCCCGAGCGCGTCCGCGAAGAGGTAGATGGCGGTGCGCCCATCCGACAGCACCCGGGCGGCACCGCTGTTGCTCTCGTCCTTCTCCGGCTTGAAGTGGTGCTGGGAGAGATAGCCGGAGAAGCCCTCCACATCCACGCGCCGCACCAGCATCTGGATGTCCAGCACGGGCCGGAAGCCCACGTGAGGGTAGATGGCCTCGGCGAAGGCGGCGGCGCCCATGACCAACAGCTTGCGGCCCTCGAGCTCGTCGACGATCTGCTTGAGGTTGACGAGCTTCATCACGTTGTCGTTGACGGAACCCGAGTAGATGGAGAGCAGCCGGTCCCGGGCCCACTCGGGCGAGTCCGCCCCAGCCAGCCGATACTCCAGGTTGTAGGCCGCCAGTGGGGCGAGCCCCTGGGCAATGGCCCAGTCCACGTACTCCTCCCAGGGCGCATCCCGCAGCGACCCCTTGGGCGGATCGAAGGAGGAAAGGACGCGGAACGTGTCGAGCAGGCTGGGGGCCATGGTGGGGCTCCTTTAGCGAGTCAACACCCGGGGACGCAATCCATGGTTTCAACCACCGTCCACGCCACCACGCTTGCGGAAGCAGCCTTTACCGCCGGGCCGCCCCCGGCCACCGGGCCCGTGCGGCCTCACCCAGCCGCCACAGCCCGTAGCGCGCCATGGGCACGGCGCGCGGCGCGAGGAGCAGCTTGGCGGTGGCCCACTCGGCCCTGTGGGTCACGAGCCGCGTCGCCAGCAGCCGCTCCTCGGAGAAGAACCGCCGGGCCAGCACCCGCTGCCAGCGCGGCGGAGCCATCAAGGCCAGCACCTCCTCCGGCATGGGTGCTCCCAGCAGCCGGTGCGTGGCCTCCAGCGCGTACCACGCCAGGTGGGAGAAGGCCGTAGCCCGCGCCACGTCCGCCACCCGGTACCAGCGCAGCCCCGGGTGCGCTCGCAGCAGCAGCTTCACGTCGAACAGCCACGAGAGGCGCTGCAGCAGGTGGTTGCTCGCATGCGAGCACAGGTAGACCAGCTCCTCCTCGGCCCGGAGGTGGCGCACGCGGCGGCCCTCCAGCTCGGCCTCCTGGGCGTGGGCGAGCAGCGGCTCGGACTCGAGCGCCAGCCCGTACCCCACGAGCGCCCGGTGGTGCAGCTCCACCATCCCCGCCGTCCCTTGGAACTCGAGGTGGTGCGAGTGCTCTCCGCCATGCCCAGGCCGCTCCGCCGCCCGCTTCAGCCCCAGGCCCTCCAGGGCTCGCGAGGCCCGCTCCACCTCGCCGCTGGCCACGAGCAGATCCACATCCGTGGTCGCGCGAAGGAACGGCTCCGGGTACAGCCGCCGCGCCAGCGCAGTGCCCTTGAGCAACACCGGCACCACGCCCACCGCGGCGAGCGCATCCACGGAGCGCACCAGGAGCGCGTGGACCCGGATGGCCCGCGCGGCGCTGCTCTGGGCCTCCCGGCGCAGGGCCTCACGCGCCGCGTCCGGCAATGTCCACCCTGCCCGCTCCGCCGCATGCTGCGCGAAGCCCCCGAGCCCGTGCCTCGCGGCGGCACGAACGAAGGCCTCCGCGTCCACGGGGGGCGGCCTGTCGGGAGCCTCCGGCCAGGAGCGAAGCAGCGCCAGGAAAGCCCGCGCGCCCACCCGCGTCACCGCCTCAGGGAGACGACCCGGCCCGGCTCGGCCTGGGCAATGGCCAGCAGGCTCGCGGCGCGCTCGGCCACGGCGTCGGAGACGAGCTCCAGCGCCAGCTCCTCATCCCGGCTCACCTGCGAGCGCCCATCACGCCACGAGAGGTGGAGCCAGCCCAGGGACACCTCCGCCTCCTTCACCTCGATGTGCACGTCCAGCGGCAGGGCGGAGCCGGCGGGACGCTGGGTCTCGAAGACGATGCCCTCGGTGAGCCCCTCTCGCTGGTGCTGGAGGCGAAGCTCCAGGTGAGCCACGTCGAGCGCCTCGGCGAGCGGCCGCACCGCCTCCCACACCTCCGGGAGCGACTGGGCCTTGCGGACAGCGCGGGAGAGCTCCGTCACCAGCGTCCGCAGGCGGATGTTCTTGCGCCGCGTCTCTCCCACGGTGCTCGCGCGGTGCAGGTCCAGGTAGCCCAGCTTGCGCATCAGCACGAAGATGACGATGCCCATGCCCACCAGCAGCATGGCGCTCTGCGCGCTGTTGGCGAAGTTGAGCCCCAGGGCCGTGAGGGTGAACAGGGCACACAGCCCGTACAGCACGAGCACCGCCGAGCGGTGGCTGAGCACCATCCGGCTCATGAGGCGGTGGTGGATGTGCTCCTTGTCCGCGCTGAACATGGGCCGCCCGAGCACCGATCGCCGGACCATCGCCAGCAGCGTGTCCATGATGGGCAGGCCCAGGGCCATGATGGGCACGAGCATGGCCACGGCGGTGCCGCTCTTGGTGGACGTCTTCAGCGAGACGGCCGCGAGCACGAAGCCCAGGAACATGCTCCCGGTGTCGCCCATGAAGATGGAGGCCGGGTTGAAGTTGAAGACGAGGAAGCCGAGGATGGCACCCGCCAGCGCCGCCATCAGCAGGCACATGACGACGTCCCCGCGCACCAGCGAGAGGATGAAGTTGGTGCCCACGCCGAAGAACGCGACGCCGCCGGCCAGTCCGTCCAGCCCGTCGATGAGGTTGATGGCGTTGATGACGCCGACAATCCACAGCAGGGTGAACGGCAGGCTGAGGGCGCCCAGCGGGAGGGCCGCGCCGAAGGGGTTGGCGATCAGCTCGACGCGGAAGCCCAGCATGTAGAGCGCGATGGCCACGGCGAACTGCACGGAGAACTTGAGCCGGGCGCCCGCTCCCTGCAGGTCGTCATAGAGGCCCAGCGTGGCAATGGCCACTCCGCCGGTAAACAGGCCCCAGACGAGCTCCTGGTGCCACCGGAACAGGTACCCCACGCCCGAGTCCACGAAGAAGAGCGCGCACAGGGGCGCGAAGAAGCCCGAGACGATGGCAATGCCGCCCAGCCGGGGAATCGGGCGCACATGCACCTTGCGGCTGGAGTTGGCTTGGTCGACCCAGCCCCACGCCAGCGCCCGGTTGCGCACGACGAGCGTGAGCACCAGGGAGACCATCAGCGCGACGAGGAAGGTGACCAGGAAGGTGATCATCAGGAGCCGAGACCTGCCATGGTGGCGGCGCACGGCGTGGCGCGTCAACGTCTTGCCCGGGAAATTCACGGGCTCGGCTGCAGACTGCCCGCCTGCACCCCGGCCCTCGACGGCGTCCCGCGCCGCGTTACCGTGCTTGGAGTGCGGACTCGTAGAGACGCAGCGTCCGCAGCGCCACGTCCCTCCATGTCATCCCCTGTACGGCAGTCTGCGCGGCGCGGCGGACCTCGAGCAGCCGCTGCCGGTCCTCGGCGTAGGCGCGCACGGCGGCGGTGAAGCCCGGCACATCGCCGATGGGCAGCAACCGGCCGGACTCGCCCTCACGGACGACCTCGGGCGCCACCCCCACCGGCGTGGCGATGGGAGCGAGCCCACAGGCCATGGCCTCGATGAGCGACATGCCATAGCCCTCGGCGTGGCTGGGGAAGAGCAGCACCTCGTGCTCGCGGAGCAGGGTGGGCAGCTCCGCGTGGCGGTAGCGCGGCACCACGCGGATGCGCTCCCGTGCGGCGGCGGGGAAAGCGGCGAGCACCTCGGCCTCTCCGGTCCCAGTCCCCAGAATGGAGAGAGAAAAGGCCACGTGCTGCTCGAGCAGTGCTCGAGCCACGGCGACGACATCCTCGCGGCCCTTGCGCTGAATCCAAGAGCCCACGAAGGCCAGGCGCAGCGGGCCCTCGGCGAGGAGCTCGGGAGGCGGGAGCGCTCGGAAAGGCTCGGGCAGGCCGTGGGGGATGAGGCAGATGTGCTCGGCGGGGACCCCCAGGTGGCCGCTCGCGTAGTCGCGATCCAGCGGGTTGAGGAGCACGACACGATCCGAGAGCCGCAGAGACTGGCCCACTTCCCAGAGCCGGAAGCCGCCGTGGTAGAGCGGATACTTCCAGCTCAGGTTCGCGGCACCGGCGCGGGCGTCTGTGCGGAGCTGCTCGGTGACGACGTGCTCCAGACCGTGGCTCCGCGTGACGAGGGCATGGCGGCGCTTCGCTCCGGGGCGGCTCAGGCGGGCCCAGGGCCAACAGTCGCCCGTGGTGATGTCGAGCACATCGAAGCGCCCGGCATTGCGCGTCAGCCACGCGGAGAGCGTCCAGGGAAAGCGCACGGAGTGCCAGGCCGAGTACGCAGTGACGCCGGGGAAGGCCTCACCAAAGCCGTAGTACGAAACCTCGCAGCCGAGCCCGGTGAGCGCCTCCCCCAATGCGAGGGTGACACCCGGGGCACCGAGATTCGGATCGAGCGGATGGTGGATGGCGAGAAGCACTCGCAGGCCGGACACGGGTGCTGGATAACACGAACCCGGCGGCGAACCCTCCACCGAGGGGCTGGCTCCCCGGATGCTTTGAGTGACAAAGAAAGCCCAGCCGTCCCGCATCCGACACACTGAACCATGCTAGGGATACGCGGACTTGCGCCGGGGAGGGCGCGAGCACGAACCCTCTACGGAGCTCTGCATGCGCGTCATCACCCACTTCGGCCTCTGGCTCGCCGGTCTGGAGCAGGCCCAGACGCAGACGTCCGCGGCCGAGCGTGCGTGCCTGGCGAAGCACGCGGCGGGCAAGCAGCGGCTGGTGGAGATCGGCGTGTGGCACGGGGTAACGACGCGGGTGCTGCGCAGCGTGATGGACCCGAGCGCGACGCTGTACGCGGTGGATCCGTTTCCCCCCGGCCGGCTGCGGTTCAGCTTCCAGTACCTCATCGCGCACCGGGAGGTGGGCGCGGTGCGCAACGGGCGGGTGACCTGGGTGCGAGCGACGGGCGAGGAGGCCGCACGTCGCCACCGGGCACAGGGGCTGCCGCCGGTGGACTTCATCTTCATCGACGGAGACCACACGTACGACGGGCTCCGGGTGGACTGGACGGGCTGGAGCCCGCTGGTGGCGCCCGGAGGCGTGGTGGCGCTGCATGACAGCCGGGACGCGAAGGAGAACCCGCGTCCGGGGGCAGGCAGCGTGCGCTACACGAGCGAGGTCATCGTGAAGGATGCCACCTTCGAGGTGATCGACGAGCAGGAATCCCTGACGGTGCTGCGCCGCCGCGCGGCCTGAGGAGTTCGCGCGAGGGTGGGGATGGCCATGTCGACGGGGACGACTATCAAGAGCCTCCAGGACATCATGCGGAAGGACGCGGGCGTGGACGGAGACGCCCAGCGCCTCAGCCAGCTCGTGTGGATGCTCTTCCTGAAGGCCTTCGACGGCCACGAGGCGGAGCAGGAGCAGCGGAACCCGAGCTACACGTCTCCCATCCCGGAGCGGCTGCGGTGGCGCACCTGGGCGAAGAACCCGGAGGGGCTCACGGGCGAGGCGCTCCTGGACTTCGTCAACCATGACCTGTTCAAGACCCTGAAGGCGCTCCCAGCCAAGGGGAAGCACGCAACCATGGCGGCCGTGGTGCGAGGGGTGTTCGAGGACGCCCACAACGCGATGAAGTCGGGCACGTTGATGCGGCAGGTCATCCAGAAGCTCAACGCGCTCGATCTCCACCGGGCCTCGGATCGGCACGAGCTGGGGGACCTCTACGAGAAGCTCCTCGCGGACCTGCAGAACGCCGGCAACGCAGGCGAGTACTACACACCGCGAGCGGTGACGCAGTTCATCATCAGCCAGGTCAACCCGAGGCTCGGAGAGAAGGTGCTGGACCCGGCGTGCGGCACGGGTGGCTTTCTCACCTGTGCGCTCGAGCACATGCGCACCCAGGACGTGAAGAGCCCCCGGGATGAGGCGGCGCTGCAGGCGAGCATCTTGGGGGTAGAGAAGAAGCCGCTGCCTCACGTGCTGTGCGTGACGAACATGCTGTTGCACGGCATTGAAGTGCCTTCGAACATCCATCACGGGAACGCGCTGGCGCGTCCCCTGCGAGACTACGGCCCTGAGGACCAGGTCGACGTCATCCTCACGAACCCACCGTTCGGAGGCATCGAGGAGAACGGGCTCGAAACCCACTTCCCGCCGGAGCTCCGCAGCCGGGAGACAGCGGATCTCTTCCTGGTGCTCATCCTGACGCTGCTGAAAAAGGGAGGCCGGGCCGCACTGGTGCTACCGGACGGGATCCTCTTCGGCGAGGGCGTGAAGGCGCGCATCAAGGAGCGGCTGCTCCGGGAGTGCAACCTCCACACCATCGTCCGGCTGCCCAAGGGCGTCTTCCATCCGTACACGGGTATCAAGACGAACCTGCTCTTCTTCACGAAGGGCGAGCCCACCCAGGAGCTCTGGTTCTACGAGCACCCGTACCCCGCCGGAGCCAGGAGCTATTCGAAGACGCGGCCACTGCGCCTCGAGGAGTTCGAGCCCGAGAAGCACTGGTGGACCCATCGCCAGGAGACCGAGCACGCCTGGAAGGTCCGCATCGGAGAGGTCCAGGCACGGGGCTACAATCTGGACATGAAGAATCCTCGCGCCCGGGATGACGCACCTGGGGATATCGAGGGGTTGGTACGGCAGTATCGCGAAGCGGCAGCCGAAGCCGTGAGGGCCCGAAACGCCGTACGGGACGAGCTCCGGGACGCCTTGGAGAGACCGCCGCAATGACGCCGGCTCTGGAGCACTTCGAGCTCCTCGCAGAGGCGGAAGGAGACATCGAGAAGCTCCGGGAGCTGACCCTCGATTTGGCGGTGCGAGGACGGCTGCTGCCCTCGGACACCTCCCACTGGATAAAGACACGGTTGGGAGAGCTGATCCGCTTGACCTACGGCAAGGCGCTCCCCGAGAGAGCCCGCAACCCAGCGGGCCAAGTGCCCGTGTATGGCTCCAACGGAGTGGTGGGCCGTCACGACCAGGCGCTGGTCCACCAGCCCTGCCTCATTGTCGGGCGCAAGGGTTCTGCGGGGAGCATCCACTGCGTCACGGAGCCATGCTGGCCCATCGACACGGCCTATTTCGTGACGGCGCCACCGGAGGTGGAGCTGGAGTTCCTGTTCGTGCTGCTCCGGTCATTGAAGCTGGAGCGCTTGGGACGAGCCATCGCAGTCCCAGGCCTGAATCGAAACGATGCCTATGCGCTGACCGTGTGCCTCCCGCCCTGCGAGGAGCAGCGACGCATCGTCGCCAAGGTCAACGAGCTGATGCAGCGGCTCGATGAGTGGGAGTCTCGAAGAGCGAAGCAGCGAGCCCTTCAAGCCCGCCTCCGCTCCTCCGTTCTCGACGCGCTCGTCTTGGCCCAGAAGCCCGAGGCCTTCTCCGCCGCCTGGAGACACGCTCTCGACCACTTCGAGGTGCTCTTCGAGCGGCCCGAAGACATTCAGGCCCTGAGAGAGCTCGTGCTCCACGCGGCCCTGAGGGGCATCCTCACGAAGTCAGAACCCGATGACGGAAGCGCGGACACACTGCTCTCCCACCTCGGCTCCGAGCGCCAGCGCATGCGAGGGAACATCCGGGTGAAGGATACACACCTGCCTCCTGTCAGCCCCGCGGAGGAGCCGTATCCGCTCCCCTCCTCCTGGCGATGGTGCCGTCTGGGCCACTTCGGTGGCCTGCTGGGCGGGGGCACTCCCTCCAAAGCCAACACCGCCCTCTGGAGTGGACCCATCCCCTGGGTCAGTCCCAAGGACATGAAGCGCTCCTATCTCGACGACACGGAGGACCACCTCTCCGAGCTCGCTGTCGAGCAATCCTCTCTCCGGCGCATTCCCCCGGGCAGCCTGCTCTTCGTGGTGCGAGGGATGATCCTCGCCCATTCATTCCCAGTCGCGCTGACCACGCGGGAGGTCACCATCAACCAGGACATGAAGGGCCTGGTGCCCGCCCTTCCCGAGACAGGGCCATACCTGCTCTGGGCCTGCAAGGCGGCACGTGCCCGCATTCTTCAACACGTAGAGCGCTCGTCCCACGGCACCTGCCGGCTCGACACCCGGCGCGTGCAGGAAACCCCCATTCCTCTTCCCTCTCTGCCCGAGCAGCGGCGCATCGTGAGCAGGCTCGAAGCCCTCACGAGGCAATGCGACGAGCTCGAGCTCCGGTTGCGCCAAGCGGACCAAGCTGCCTCGAAGCTAACCGAATCGATGGTGGCAACCCTGGTCTCGTCCTGAGCTACGACAGCTCAGCCCACAGCTCAGGGCTTCTCGGAGACAGCTCCAATCTCTCCCTCCTCGTCGCCGGCAGGAGACACCGCCCGCCCAAGTTCCGTATCGCTTGAGGGGCAGCCCAAGCCGCAGGGCACAGACGCGGGAGGAGGGACCCCTGCCGACCGCTTTTTGTCGGAACCTGTCCAACAAGCAGACAAGTTCGCGCCGAACTCGGCCGGCACCTCGCCCGTAGCGGTCCCCGGCTCGGTGTGAGCCTCCTGGATTTGCGCATCGGAGACGGGTTCGCTCCTCGCAGACTCTCGCTCAGCGTGAACCTTCTGGACCTGTTCCAACGATGGCTCACACGTCACGGCTTCAAGCTCGGTGTGAACTTCCTGGGCCTCCTTCGCCAACACGGATTCGCCCGTTGCCGCAGCAAGGTCGGAGTGAAGTTCCTGAACCTCTTCCACCAACAATGGATTGGTCGTCGCGGTCTCAGGCCCGATGCGAGGTTCCCCAAACAGGGCCCCTGTTGAGGACTCGTACCTCGCAACATCGGGCCTGGAGTTCTGGTCCGGAAACGGAGCTTCTTGTGAGGGCTGCTTTCGGGGCAGCTCCGTTGGACCGAGAGGAATCATATGCGGGCGGGCGGCATCTTGTAAGGCTGAGAGTCCTCGGAGGAGGCGCTCGTCGCACGCCTGAAGCAAGGGTGCCAGCTGATGCTTCAGCGCCTGCACGTCCTTGTCATGCAGAGCTGAGAACGCGGCATGTGCCCACCCACAGATGGCTTCGCCGTCCAGATGGGGTAACAAGCGCCCGGACATCCCCCAGAAGGAACGCTCCAGCGATTGGATGAGCAGGAAGTGTCCAGGACGGCCCGAGAAGATTGCTGCCTGCCGCAACAGGTTGAACTCTCGCTCCACCCAACCAGGACGCCCTTTCCAGCGCGCCTCTTCCCTCAACATGAAGCAGGCGTCCTGCAGTGTCTCCAGATCCGCCTGGGTGGCACGTTCGCAGCAGGCTGACAGCAGCTCGACTGTCATCTCTCGCTTCAGCTCGAGGTACCCCTCCAGCAGCCGTCGCCTCTCGGGGTGTGCCGGGCCTTCTGCATGCAGCGCCACGCTCAGGTTCTCGAGCGTGACCGCCACGTCCATGGCTACTGCGCGGGTCTTACGCCCGGGGTGCTGCACCACCAAGCCTCGCGCCGCCAACCGCAGCAGCGCTTCCCTCACGGTGGTTCGCGAGACGCCATACTGCCGTGCCAGCAAGCTCTCCGAGGGAAGAAAGCCACTCGCGGGTAACCGTCCCTGCGAAATCGTCCGCTCCAGGTCCTCCTCGATATGCGCCACAAAACCCATCCGTTCCATCTCCGCCACCCACCTCGTTCATGGTTTCCGCCATCAAACCATCCGAGTCTGACATGGTAGGTAGGGCAACAGGCACCCTCCCTCATAGGCTGTCATCGGCTGCATGCCTCAGCGGCGAAACGGCTTCAGCGCGACCGACGCCACCATCCATGGCGCGAACCCCAGCATGTAGCGCCAGCGCGGCACCACGAGGTGCGCAGGCAAGCTCCGCCGGTACAGGTCCAGTGCGAGGTCCGGCCGTCCGTGCTCCACCAACCAGCGTGACACGTGCCGTACGCCGTGGAGGATCAACGTCAGCCGCTCGCGCCTCCGTGCCTCACTCCCCGGATAGCGCCCGAGCCGCTCTTGCTCCAGTTGGTAGCACAGCCCCTCGTAGCCGCGCTCGAGGTCCCGAGACGAGGAACTCCCGTGTTGGCGGTAGCCCACCACGAGCGGCTCCTCCATCCACACGAAGCACGGCTCCGTGCCCAGCCGGTACAGCAGGTCGTGGTCCTCGGAGATGATGCGCAGCGGCGTGAACCCTCCCACGCGAAGCAGCGCCTCTGTCCTCACGGCGACCACGCAAGCGGTCCGGACGAACGGCGCCTCCGCCGTCGCGAAGTAGTCCGCGAAGGCATGGGTCTTCAGCGCGCCTCGCTTCACCCTGGACAGCTCTTCCGGACGCTGGAACTTGGCGGGAGTGCCCATCACCACCGAGGGCTTTCCGTACATGCCGATAGCTTGGTGGTAGGCCGCCAGGGTCCACGGAAACCACAGGTCATCGCTGTCCAGGAACACCACGTACTGGCCCGCGGCGTGCCGAATGCCGAGGTTCCTCGCCGGTCCAGGCCCCTGGTTCTCCTGGCGCAGCACGCGCACCCGCTCGCCGTAGCGCGCGAGCACCTCGCGCGTGCCATCCGTGGAGCCATCATCCGCCACGAGCACCTCGTAGTCGGTGAACTCCTGGGCGAAGACGGTCTCCAGTGTCTCGCCGATCAGCCGGGCCCGGTTGTACGTGGCGATGACGATGGAGAAGAAGGGCATGGCCGCTCACCCCACTCGCGCGCGCAGGCCCATCTCAGAGATGCGCAAGAACGTGGAGAGCTGCCGCTTGTACTCGCTCAGGCTCAGCCGCCTCCGCACCAGCGACTGTGTCAGCACGAACGAGTTCCACGGCAGCGTCCCCACCAGGATGAGCCGCATGAGCTGCTCATGGAGCCGGCCATGGTGCTTGCGGAAGAAGGCCAACCGCGTGCGCCACAGCTCCACGCGGATCTTGTCCGGCCCCGACGCCGAGGGCCGGAATGAGCGGCTCGTCAGGTGAGTGATGACCGCGTCCGGGCAGAAGGCCACCTCCCAACCTGCCTTCCACGCTCGCACGCACCAGTCCGTGTCCTCCGTGTTCCCCAGCGGAGAGAGCCTCTCGTCCAAGAGCCCCACGTCTCGCAGGCACTCCTCCCGCACCACCATACAGGCGCCCAGCACCCAGCTCACCCGCGCTTGCTCGTAGCCGTACTGCGCTGGGTGAATGTGCTGCCGCTTCAGGAAGTGCAACGGGCGCGGCAGGAAGCAGATGTCCCAAAGCGCCTGCGCCAGTGTCATCTCCCGGAACGCGCAATTCTGTACCGTGCCGTCCGCGTTGAGCAGCCGCGCCCCCGCCATGCCCACGCGCGGGTTCGCGTCCATGAAGCGCACCAGCGCGTCGAACGCTCCCTCGTGCACGATGGTGTCGTCATTGAAGACACAGAAGTGGCGGGCCTTCGCCTGGGTCAGCACCTGGTTGTGGTTGGCCGAGAAGCCCTTGCGCTCCTTGTTGAAGAGCCAGCGCACCTGCGGGAAGTCGCGCCGCATGGCCTCTACGCCCCGCCCGTCCGTGGCGTTGTCCACCACCCATACCTCGAAGGTGCACTGCCGCGTCGTCGCGAACAACGTCCGCAGGCAGTCGTGCAGCAGCTCCGGGTTGCTGTGATTGACGATGGAGATGACCAGATCCGGCTTCTGCGTCATGGCACGGCCCCTCCCGGCGCCACGCCCCTGCGCCGCGCTCGGACGAGCGCCACGATGGTCCGCAGCTCCGCCACCAACGGTACTCGCCCCGGCAACCGCTCCCGCAGCAGGAAGAGGCCCGAGAACAGCACCCCACCGGCGAGCGCCTGCGCCCACAGCCCCTCCCGGAAGGCGTACGCCGCGGCGAGGCAGGCTCCCAGCAGCAGCAGACCCACGGTGACGAAAGGCTCCACCACCTCCGTCACAATCCCTCGCAGCGCGGGGTTGAGCCGAGAGACGAGCCACGCCGTCACCCACAGCTCGCCCAGGCCCACGACGACACCCAGCGGCCCCACGCCGTTGAGCCCGAAGCGATGGATGAGCCAGAGCCCCAGCGCCCACTTCGAGGCGCCCACGCCCACCGTGACGGCGAGCCGCTCCCACGGCCGCCCGCCCGCGTTCTGCGCGGTGGCCAGCAGCCCCGTGAGCGTGACGAGGATGCACTCCATGCTGAACCACTGCACCAGCGGCACCGCAGGCACCCAGCGCTCGCCGAACAGGAGTGGCACGGCCACCGGCACCGCCAGCACTGCCAACGGAATGAGCAGGCAGAGCGCCGCGGACAGGCGCCGCAGCGAGGTGCGCAGGTACTCCGCGAAGCCCACTGGGTCATCCTGCAGCCGGCAGTAGGCCGGGAAGGCCACGCGGTTGAGGATCGCGCTGAGCATCATCGGCGTGGAGGCCAGCGCCCACGCCCAGTTGACGAGCCCCACCGAGTCCTTGCCCAGCACCCGTCCCACCACGAGCGGCACCCAGCCCGCCGTGAACGCCGCGACGATCGGCGGCAGCTGGTACGCCAGCCCGAACCCCAGCAGCCTCCGGATGATCGAGCCGTGGAAGGTGAACTGGGGCCGCCAGGGAGACGCCATCCAGATGCACACCAACCCCACCACTCCGCGCGCCAGCCCGCCTCCCGCCAGCGCCCAGGCCCCACACCCCAGCGCCGCCAGCCCGATGGTGATGACCACCTGCGCCAGGTTCTCGATGATTTCGGCGCGAGCGATGACCGGGAAGGCCAGCTGCCGCTCCAGCGCCATCAGCGGGATGACGCGCAGGGAGTAGAAAAACAGGCCCGCGGCCATGACGTAGAGCATCGGCAGCGCCTGGGCGCCCAGCGCGTAGCCCGCGACGAGCGTGGGTGCCAGCAGCGACACGATGATGGCGACGAGCCCCGTCAGCACCTGGTGGCCCCAAAAGAGCGTCGAGGTCTCTTCCGCCGTGGGCTCGCGGGTCTGGCGAACCAGCGCGGCGCTCAGCCCCAGGTCCCCCATGTACGCCCCCAGTGTGGCCGCGTACGAGACGATGCCGAACAGGCCATAGTCATCCGGGAACAACAGGCGCGACAGACACAGGGCGCTCACCACCCGCAGCCCCTGCGATACCAGGGTGCGGGCGGCCAGCACGAGCACGCCCTTCTGGGCGCGAGCCTTCACCTCGGAGGTGGTGGCTTCTGGGGCGGCGGTGGCGTTCATCCCAAGACAGGCCGCGAGGATGCTAATGGTGACCCCCTCTCCCCTCAAGCACGAGGCGCCTGCACGCTCTCCATCCAGGAGAGGGCCCCCTCCCCTCCGCGCGAGTCTTTTGACACCCCCGGAGCGCGAGGGCTACGGTCCCGCGCCGCATGCAACCTGGTGGCATCCTGCACTTCCTCCGGCGCGAGGTGCTGGTGAGCGAGCACGAGGTGCTCTTCCGCACCCTGCGCGAGGCGCTCGTCGGCACGTGTGACAGCGTGCTGGACGTGGGCTGCGGGTTCCGCTCGCCGATCCGCTCCTTCTCCCACCTCATCCCCCGCACCGTGGGCGTGGACGGCTACGACAAGGCCATCGAGCGCAGCCGCGCCGCAGGCATCCACAGCGAGTACCACTGCATGGATCTCATGAAGGTGGGTGAGGCGTTCGGCCCCAAGAGCTTCGACGCCGCCATCGCCTTGGATGTCATCGAGCACTTCGACAAGCCGGACGGCTACCGGTTTCTGGAGATGCTCGAGTCCATCGCACGCAAGCGCGTCATCCTCTTCACGCCCAACGGCTTCCTCCCTCAGGACGAGTGGGACGGCAACGTGCACCAGCACCACCGCTCGGGCTGGGAGGTGTATGACTTCGAGCTGCGCGGCTACCGCGTCACCGGCATGAGCGGGTGGAAGCCCCTACGCGGCGACTATGCCTTGCCCCGCATCCGCCCTCGCCGGCTCGGCGGCTTCGTGGCACGGCTCACCGAGCCCTTCGCCTCGCGCTTCCCCAAGCATGCCTTCCAGCTCCTGGCCATCCGGGACATGGAGGCCTCCTGAGCCGTCCGCGCCCCGCCGCTGCTGCCTCGGACGTTGCCTGGCACCTGCTCACGGGCGAGTACCCCCCTCAGCCCGGCGGAGTCAGCGACTACACGCGGCTCATCGCCCGGGAACTGGCTCGCAGCGGCGCCGAGGTCCACGTCTGGTCCCCCGGTGACTCAGGCGATTCTGTCGAGGACGGCGTCACCGTGCACCGCGCTCCGGGCCTCTTCACCCCTCGGGGGCTGGTGGGGCTCACCCGCAGGTTGAATCGCTGCCGAAGGCCTCGGCGGCTGCTGCTCCAGTACGTGCCCCACGCGTTCGGCCTGAAGGCGATGAATGTGCCCTTCTGCGCCTGGTTCGCCGCTCGCCACCAGGACGAGCGCTGGGTCTTCTTCCACGAGGTGGTCTACCCGTGGAGCCCAGCGGATCCGCTGCGCCACCAGCTGCTCGCCGGCACCACGCGCGTCATGCTGCGGCTGGTCGCCGGAGCGGCGGACCGTGCGTTCGTCTCCATTCCCGCCTGGGCCGAGCACCTCCCGGTCCCACTCCGCCGCCACGCCGAGTGGCGCCCCGTGCCCAGCAACTTTCCCACGGCCGTGGCTCCCGAGGCGGTGGCTCGCGTCCGGGCCGAGCTCGGCGAGGGGCTCCTCCTGGGGCACTTCGGCACCTATGGCGCCGCCACTTCGGGGTTGCTGGAGCGTGCGCTCGTTCCCCTGCTGCGAGCGGACTCCCGCCGCCGGATGCTATTGCTGGGCCGGGGCAGTGAGTCCTGGAAGAGAGGCCTCCTCCAGCAGCACCCCGAGCTGTCCCGTCAGCTCCTCTCGCGTGATTCTCTCGAGCCCGACGCGTTGGTGGCACACCTCGCGGCGTGCGACCTGCTCGTGCAGCCTTATGGGGATGGCGTGAGCGCACGACGGGGCACCGTGATGGCGAGCCTCGCCCTGGGCCGTCCGCTCATCACCAACACCGGGCACCTCACCGAGCCACTGTGGCGCGGGCTGGGCGCGGTGGCCCTCGTGGAGGGCACAGATTCGTCCGCGCTGGCCGAGGCCACCGAGCGGCTCCTGGCCCGCCCCGAGGAACGCACGGCCCTCGGAGCCCGCGCGGCCGAGGTGTACCGCGAGCGCTTCTCCCTGGAGCGCACCTTGGAGGCCCTGCTGAGCCCCTCCCCCACGAGTGGAGGCCCGCACGCATGAGCACCCGTGCACCGCTGAAGCTCGCGTTGCTGATGGATCCGATCGAGGAGGGTTGGCCCAGCATGGACCTCGTCGGCGAGTCCCTCCGCGAAGAGCTGTCCGCACTGCCCTCGGAAGTGGCGGTGACAGGGGTGCGGCCCTCGATGCCACGCCTCTTTCAGCGGCTGCCCAGCATCAGCGAGCGCGTGGCCTTCAACACGGACCGGCTCCTCACCCGCTTCGGCGGATACCCCGCACAGGCCTTACTGGCCCGTGGCCGGTATGACGCCTTCCATGTGGTGGACCACTCGTACGCGCAGCTCGTCCACGCCCTGCCGGCCCGGCGCACCGGCGTCTACTGCCACGACCTGGACACCTTCCGCTCGGTGATCGAACCCCACCGAGAGCCTCGCCCCGCGTGGTTCCGCCTCATGGCCCGCACGACACTCCTGGGCCTGCAGCGCGCTGCCATCGTCTTCCACGGCACCCAGGCCGTGCGCGACGAGCTCCTGCGCCATGGCCTCGTGGAGCCAGAACGACTCGTGTGGGCACCTCCCGGCGTGTCCCCCGAGTTCCGCCCAGAGCCCTCTCCCGGAGACACGAGCGAGTCCGTCCTCGCGCCCCTCGGCGGCCGGCCGTACCTCCTGCATGTAGGCAGCTCCATTCCTCGCAAGCGCCTGGACGTGCTCTTCGAGGTCTTCGCGGCCTTGCGCACGCGCCACCCGGAGCTGCGGCTCGTTCAGCAAGGTGGCGCGCTCACTCCCGCTCAGCGCGAGCAGGTGGCGCGCCTCGGCATCGGCGATGCGCTGCTGCAGCCTCCCAAGCTGAACCGGGCCACACTCGCGGGGCTCTACCGCCGGGCCCAGGCCGTGCTCGTTCCCAGCGAAGCCGAGGGCTTCGGGCTCCCGGTCATCGAAGCGCTCGCCTGCGGAGCGCCCGTGGTCGCCAGCGCGCTCCCGGTGCTGCGCGAAGTGGGCGACACCGCGTGCCTCTACTGCCCGGTCGGCCACGTCACCGGGTGGACGGAGACGATCGATGCGCTCCTGTCCGGCCGGCACCTGCCTCCCCCTCGTGAGCTGCGCCTCGAGCGTGCCCGGCACTTCACCTGGCAGGCACACGCGCGCACGGTGCTCGCGGCCTACCAACAGCGTCTCCAACGCTGAGCGCCCTGGGGGGCTGATACGATGGCGCCCTCCGCGTTCATGGCCTCCTCCCCCGCTCCCGCCCTTCGCCGTCCGCCGCTCGATGCGTGCACCGGCCTGCGCTTCTTCGCCGCCCTGGGCGTGGTCAGCTACCACTTCTACTGCCCGCCCTGTGAGCCCAACGCTCCGGCCTTCCTCGGCAACCTGTTCCGAGCGGGCTTCACCACGGTGAGCCTCTTCTTCGTCCTGTCCGGCTTCATCCTCGCCTACAACTACCTGGACGAGCGGGGCGGGTTCGTCGGGACGACGCGCGATTTCTACCGGGCCCGCTTCGCGCGCATCTACCCCATCTACCTGCTCGCGCTGGCGGTGGACCTCCCCCTCTTCCTGCGTCTGCTCTCCCACGCCGAGCCCACCGCGGCCCCCGGCGAGGTGGCCCAAATCTGCGCCGCCACGCTCACCCTCACCCAGGCCTGGCTCGAGGGCGGCCGCCCCGTCTGGAACACCATGGCGTGGACGCTCTCGGCCGAGGCGTTCTTCTACGCGCTGTTCCCCTTCCTGGGCGTCTGGCTCGCACGGCAGTCCTCGCGGCGGCTGCTCTCCGTGGCCGTAAGCGCCTGGGTGCTCGGCATGGCTCCCTTCCTCGCGGGTGAGCTGGTCTCGAGCCTCGGCGCGCAGGGCACCGGCGCGCTCACCGTGCGTATCCTCACGGCCTGGAGCGAACTGCCGAGCCAGCTCGTCCCGCTCCTGCGGCTGCCCGAGTTCGTCCTGGGCCTGTGCCTCGGACTGCTGTTCTGCCGCCGCACGCGTCAGGGCAGCCAGGCCTGGCGCACGGCGGGCCTGATCACCACCATCGGCGCCATCGCCGCCGTGCTCATCCTCCTGCCTCCCACGCCCTCGGCCATCGTCCAGATGGGGGTGCTCGTCCCCTTGTTCGCTGTCTGCATCTGGCTGCTCGCATGCGGCGTGGCCTGGAGTGGGATGGGGATGGGGACACGACCGCTCCTCCGGCTCGGCGGCGCCAGCTACGCGCTCTACCTCACTCACGGCTCGCTGATGGGCTTCGCGCTGGCCCTCAACACGCGCACCCTCACCCTTCCCCACAACACCGTCGCTTTGCTCCTCGCCCCCGCCGCCGTGGCCGCCTCGCTCGTCCTCTTCCAGTTCGTGGAAGAGCCCGCCCGCCACTGGTTACGCAAGGCTCCCAGGAGAGTTGCGAGAACCGGGGCACTCGGGTAATACTGCTCTTCGTTCCTCGCTGTGCGCCGCCCCTGTGAGTGCCCCTGTGTGGCACCGGTGGAAAGATTGTGCGCCCGTGGAACCCCGCTCCTGGAGACAGCGACAAAAATTGTCACCTCCTGACAATTTTGGGCATGTCGTTCACTCCCTTGCATCGGAGTGTGACGCGGGTCGCGGTCTGCAGTGAACACACAGCGGTCCTGACGCGGTGTGCAGGCCCACTGCACCCAGGACAGTCCGCGCGGATCTGATCCCGCTTCCCGCATTGTGAGGATCCAAGATGGTTGGATCTCTCACAGTCTCTCTGCACCTGCCTCCACCGCCGCTTTTCGTCACAAGGAGGGGGTGTTCGCCACGTGGCGTATGGCTCGCCGCTTGCTCTCTTGGCTGGGCACTGACTTTCAGGTCCCTCTCAAGGAGCCCCCATGAGGAGCCGTCTTCACTCGCGCGGATTCACCCTGATCGAGCTCATGATCGTCGTGTCGATCATCGGAGTCCTGGCAAGCATCGCTATTCCGAGTTTCCTGCGCTTCCAGGCGCGCGCCCGTCAGGCCGAGGTGGGCACCAACCTCAAGAGCCTCTACACGAGCATGCGCACCCTGCAGCGCATGCCCGTGGCGGACGTGCACGCCACTGGCTTCACCCCCGAGCGCGGCAACCGCTACAGCTACCACCTCGAGGACTCCTGCAGCTCCTTCGAGGATCGCCGCAACCAGCACCCCATCATTCACCCGCATGACACGTGCATCGGTGCGGACACGTTCAAGAACGCCGCCTTCCCGGATGCGTTCACCGTGGTGAACCCGCCCAGCGCCAGCTGGAACAATGCTCCCGGCATGAGCACAGAGGCGGGCATCTTCGGGGATGATGGGAGCTGGGACTTCCTGGCGTTCGCCGCGGGCGACGTGGACAACAACCCCGCCGATGGCGCGGACACCTGGCTCGTCTCTTCTACCGAGGGAGAGGTGGCCGCCGCCTGCCCGTCCACCGGCGGCGTGACGGTGCACGTCACTCCCGGCGAGCCGTTCAACATCAACAACGACGTGAACTGCAACTAGCCGCTCGCGTCTGGCTTGACCGCCCGGAGCCGGTCTGATTCGGTCTCCGGGCCTTGCGCATCCTCTTCCTCAATCCCGTGGGAGTGCTTGGCGGGGCCGAGCGCGCGCTGCTGGATCTGCTCGCGTGCCTGCGCCGGCTCGAGCCCACGCTCTCGTTGCACTTGCTGGCAGGTACCGAGGGCCCCCTCTTGGACGAGGCGCGGGCGCTCGGTGTGGATGCCCGGCTCCTTCCACTTCCCGAGCAGCTCTCCGCGCTGGGCGACAGTGGCCTGCGCGGCCAGGGGGCCCGGGCGTTGTGGGGGCTCGCGAAGGGACTGGCACCGGCGCCCGGGCTGCTCACGGGCTACCTCCGGGAGCTTCGCCGCGAGGTCCGCGCGCTGCGGCCTCAGCTGATCCACTCGAACGGCATCAAGACGCACCTGCTGAGCCCCGCCACCGTGGGCCTGCCCGTGCCGCGCGTCTGGCACATCCATGATTTCATCGGCGAGCGCCCGCTGGTGCGCCAGGCCCTGCGCGGCTTGCGGCCCCTGGCGACGCTGGCCATCGCCAACTCGCGCGCCGTGGGCATGGATGCCCGCGAGGTGCTGGGCTCGGTGCCTGTGCAGGTCGTCTACAACGGAGTGGACGTGGAGCGCTTCGCTCCGGCACAGGGAGAAGGCTCACGGCTGGATGCGCTGGCCGGGCTGCCACCTGCCCCCGAGGGCATCCTGCGCATAGGGCTGGTGGCCACCTATGCACGGTGGAAGGGCCAGGAGGTGTTCCTCGAGGCAGCGGCCCGGTTGCTGCAGCAGCGTCCGGGTTTGCCCGCGCGCTTTTACCTCGTGGGCTCGCCGCTCTACCGTACGCAGGACTCGCAGTACTCCGAGGAGGAGCTGCGAGGACGCATGAGTCACTGGGGACTGGGAGGGCACGTGGGGCTGGTGCCTTTCCAGCGCGAGCCCGAGGCCGTCTACCGGGCGCTCGACATCTTCGTCCACGCGAGCACCCGCCGGGAGCCGTTCGGCCTCACCATCGCGGAGGCGCTGGCCTGCGGGCGGCCGGCGATCATCTCTCGTGCGAGTGGCGCGGCGGAGCTGCTCACCGAGGGCGTGGATGCACTGACGCTGCCCTCGGGAGACACGGAGGCGCTGGCGCGAGCGATGCGCCAACTGGCCGAGGATCCGGCGCTGCGCGAGCGGCTGGGACAGGCGGCACGGCGCACGGCGGTCGAGCGCTTCTCGCGGGACCGCTACGCACGGGAGATCCTGGACATCTATCGCTCGCTCGTGAGCGCCGGGGACGCACCGTGAAGCGAGCCCGCCGGCTGGTCAGCGTCTCTCACTCGTACGTCGTCACGCTCAACCGGCGGCTGGCCAACGAGATGGCGCGGGTGGGCGCAGGCCAGTGGGAGGTGACGGCGGTGGCGCCGCGCTTCTTCCACGGGGACCTGAGCCCCATTCAGCTTCAGCGCGAGCCGGGAGAGGCCAGCTTCGTGGAGCCGGTGCGCGCCCTCTTCAGCCGCTCGGCGCATGTGTTCGTCTACGGCCCAGCGCTGCGCGAGAAGCTGGCGCGAGGCGTGGACCTGGTCCACGCGTGGGAGGAGCCCTACGTGTTCGCGGGAGCGGAGGTGGCGCTGCTCGCACCGAAGCACGTGCCGCTCGTGTTCTCCACGGCGCAGAACCTGTCCAAGCGCTACCCGCCGCCGTTCGCCCAGCTCGAGCGCTGGGTGGTGCGGCGCTCGGCGGGGTGGATCGCCTTCGGAGAGACGGTGAAGCAGAACCTCCTCGCACGGCCCGGCTATGCCGAGCGCCCGGCGCGCTACATCCCCATGGGCGTGGACGTGGAGCTCTTCCAGCCGGACAGGGCTGCGGGGGAGGACTTCCTCCGGGAGCTCGGGTGGCAGGAGCAGGGCCCACCGGTGGTGGGGTACCTGGGGCGCTTCGTGCCGGAGAAGGGCGTGGAGCTGCTGCGGCGCGTGCTGGAGAGACTCACCACGCCCTGGCGAGCCCTCTTCGTCGGAGGCGGCCCGCTGGAGGCGAGCCTGCGCGCGTGGGCCGAGCCCCACGGTGACAAGGTCCGCATCGTCACGGGGGTGCCACACGCCCAGGTGCCTCAGGTGCTCAACGCCATGGACGTGCTGTGCGCCCCGAGCCAGACGACGCCGCGCTGGAAGGAACAGTTCGGCCGGATGCTCGCGGAGGGGTTCGCATGCGGCGTGCCCGTGCTGACCAGTGACTCTGGAGAGATCCCCCACACCGCAGGCGACGCGGCCCGCGTGGTGCCCGAGACGGATGTGGCGGCATGGACCTCGGCGCTGGCGGAGCTGCTGGAGAGCCCGGACCGCCGCCGCGAGCTGTCCGCACGGGGGCGCGAGCGCGCCGTGACACGGTTCGCGTGGCCCGTGGTGGCGCGCGAGCACCTGAGCTTCTTCGAGTCCGTGCTCGGCTGAGCCCCGGCCCTACCGGTAGTGCTCGCGCTCCAGCAACTCCACGATCTGAGCCGACATGGAGTCCCACGTGTGCGACCGCAGACGCTCGGCCAATGCCGCGATGTGCGGCGCGAACTCCGCCTCGTGAGTCCTCCAGTCCTCCAGCCGCCGCACCAGCTCCCCGACATCATTCGGATCATCGAGCAGCAGCGCCTTCAGCTCGGATGGGTAGCGCTCGGCCACTCCCGCCGTCCGGCTCACCAGGGCCGGAAGCCCCGTGCACAGCGCCTCGTGGACGCCGAGCCCGTAGGCCTCATAGCGAGTAGGCGCCAGCAGCAGATCCGCAGCGGCCATCAGCTGGGGAACATCCTTGCGGAAGCCCAGGAACTGGATGCGCTCGCCCAGCCCGCGCTCCCGGGCCTCGCGCTCCCAGTGCTCGCGCTGTGCTCCCACGCCCACCACCTTTAGATCCACGTTCCAGTCGCCGCGAGCGCACAGCTGCACCCACGCCGGGAAGACCGTGTCGAAACCCTTGCGCTGGTCTCCCAGCGCGCCCACGAACAGCGCCACCCGCCGCCCCTCCGGCCACTCCAGCGCCGCGCGAGCCTCCACGCGCTCCTGAGCCGTGCGCGGCCGGAAGCGCTCCGAATCGATGCCGTAATAGATGACGTGGACGCGCTCGGGAACCGCCCCGGTGGCCGCCACGAGGTCCGCCTTCGTCCGCTCCGAGTTCGCGATGATGACGCGAGCGCGCCGCAGGGCCTGGCGCTCGCCGCGCAGGTACAGCCGGTGGCTTATCCGGCCCTTGATGCGCCGGAGCAGGGAACCGGTACCCGAGGAGGCATACGCTCCATGAACATAGTGGACCCAGTTGGCCGCAGGCACCGAGCAATTGCCACCATTGGCCAGCACCTGCCCACCCTCGGCGTGCGTGCGCAGCGCCCAGAGCCGTCCCACTGCATCCAGGATGGGCTCGCCGAGCATGTACGCCCCCGCGGGCTTGGGCACCTGCACGAAGCGCACGTTGGAGAAGGCGAGCAGCTCGTCCGCCACCCGATGCGCCACAAGCCGCACAGGGCCGCCCTGGCGCGCGAGGTAGTGCGCCAGCGCCAGGTTCGCGCGGTCCATGCCTCCTGTGGCGACGAAGTCACCGGCGATCAGGGTGTACGGTCTCATGCAGTGCGGAGCGAGGCGCCTGCCGGGTCGCATGGAAGAAGGCGCCGAAGAGCGCGGCGTTGAGCAGCCAGAACTCCATGCCGGCCTGGCTCATGAAGAAGGGATAGCTGAAGGTGAGGGCAATGGCGCCCACGTCATACGCGAAGATGAGCGTGCCCCACAGCCAGAACTCCTCGGAATCATTCCGGCGCAGCGCCACCCGCAGCGCCCAGATCGCCGTGAGGAGCACCGCGAGCGGGTAGAGCACCAGCACCGCCGCGCCTCCGTCGAACACCCACGCCGTCCACTGCACCTCCACCCACAGCGGAGGACGCGAGGGGTCCCGGGCGCCGCCAAAGTAGGCATTGGCCATGCCGTAGCGTCCCAGGCCTGCACCCAGCGGGAACTGCGGGAGGAAGTGAGTAAACGTACCCTCCAGGAAGTAGCCACGGTTGCTGTAGTAGACGTCCGCCGCATCCTGCTCGAAGAGGCTGCCCCAGCGCGTCAGGGCGGACTGCCCGCCCACCGCGACGGCCCAGCTCAAGCCCACCACGGCCAACCCACCCACCAGGGCCACCAGCTTCACCAGCTGCAGCAGACGGCCCCGGAGCGCGAGCACCGCCCCGATGGCCAACAGGCACACCCCCAACATGAGCGCCATGGCTCGCACCTGACAGAGGTACAAGCTGATGACGCCCACGAAGATTCCTCCGAGGCTCAGGACCTTGACGAGCCCCCGCCGGGCACTGATCAAGAACCCGGTGCCGAGCAGCACCGAGTAGAAGGCCCCCGTGGCCGCGCCGCCGGGCACGTCCGTGAGCCCGAAGGGCCGAAAGATGCGCTGGCCACTGGCGGCCTCGAACTGGAGGCTGCTGGTGTAGCTCTCTCCCATGCTCCCGATGGCCGTGGACAGGGCCGGCTGGAAGCTCCCCGGGAAATACACTTGGAGCACGCCCATGCCCGCGCTCGCGGCGTTGAAGAGGAACAGCAACGCCAGCGCTCGCCGAAAGGTCACCGCGTCGATGCGCACCCGCGTCACCCAGAAGAGTGGCGCGAGCACCGCCACCTGGATGCCCAACTGCGCCGTCCCCGCCAGCACGTTGCTCGTCTGCGGGTGAAACATGTTCAGCGCGGTGATCGCCATCGAGGCGATCAATACGGGCATCGCCGGGTGCCGCAGCCGCTGCCCCGGGACGAACGCCAGCAGCGCCAGACTGAGGCCGAACGCGAGCACCCGCACCACCACTCGCACCGCGGAGATACTCTCCAGCAGCAGCGCGAGCTGACAGACAATTTGCAGAGCGATGAAGCCGGGCACCAGATGGCTGGGAGCCCACCTGCGCCAGGATGCCGCCTCGCCGTCCACCGTCTCCCGAGCAGCGGGCCCTGGCTCTGGAGCCAAAGGAGGGCTCTCGCGGCTCTCCCCGGCTCCTGGCCCCACCCGAGGAGGCACGCTCCGGGTGTAGCGCCGCCGCAGGACTCCCGGCCCTTGAAGCTGCGGTCGCACGGGTGCGGAGGAGCCTCCGCTACGAGGGCCTCTCATGGACGTGCCCACGCCCCGAGGAAACCCAGGTCACTGGCCAGCCCGCGCAGAAAGACTTCCGGGGCACACAGCGCCTCGGCACGTGCGGGGCCGCCCGCGCCCAGCTGGCGCCGCCGCTCGCCGTCCTGAATCAATCCCTGGAGCGCCTCGGCGAGGGCCTCCGGCTCCGGAGGAACCAGCACGCCACACGTGCTGTCGATCGTCTCCAGCGGCGCGCCCATGGCGGTGGTGACCACCGGGAGGCCCGCCTGCAGCGCCTCGATGAACGCCAAACCAAACGGCTCCGGCCCCAGGTTGGGCTGGCAGTGGAGATCCGCCGCGCGCAGCAGCCGGGGAACATCCGTGCGCTGGCCCAGGAAGCGCACGCGCTCGCGAATGCCCAACCGGGTGGCCTGCGCCTCCAGCTCCGCCAGATAGTCCGCCTCGGCAGGACGCTGCGCGCCGCCAGCGACCCAAAGCACCCAGCCCGGCAGGCCCTTCAACCGCCCCAGCGCGTCCAGCAACAGGCGGTGCCCCTTCCACGCCTCCATCCGGCATGACTGCAGGATGACGGCCTCCTGCTCGCGCGCACCCAGCTCGGCGCGCACCCGCTCCCGCTCTCCTGGCTCCACGGGCGGCAGGGGAAGCACCGGGTAGTAACGCACCTCGTAGGGCACCTCCGGATAGACGCTCGCCAGCGTGGTCGCCGAGAAACGGCTGTTGGAGATGATCAGGTCCGGCCGGGTGACGCGAGCCCACCGCTCCAGCCAGTGCCGGCCGTTCAGCGCATCGTGCTGATGGAAGACGAGCGGCACGCGGCTCTCCCGCACCACCGGGCCGAAGATCGCCTGCGGCCAGGCCGCGTGGCACACCACCGCCGCATACTCGCCCCGCTCCAGCAGCCGCGACAGCTCGGCGCGCGCACGCCACACCGTCCACGGGCGGCGCACCCTCACCTCCCCGAGCAGGTGCACGACAGCCCCCGCCTCCCGTAGCTCCCGGCTCAGCCGCCCCTCGAAGCAGAGGGCGAACTCGTGCACCAGCTCCGAGGCACGGCCCTGAACGCGGGCGAGCGTCCGCAGGAACGTCTCGATGCCTCCATAGAGGTTGCCGCTGTAGACGTGGAGGATCCGCATAAGCGCTAGACGGGAGAGGGAACCCCCGGAGCGATCCAGAGAATGTGAGGCCAGTCGTCCAGCGGCTCGCCCGGGCTCAGCGGACGCAGCAGCATGCGCGGCTCGATGTGCCGCGCGTAGGCCCAGCGACGGGTGGCCTCGGCGGAGTGGTCCACCGCCCACCCCTGGTAACCGGCCTCCGTCAGGAGACGGGCCAGCGCGGCGGCATCGGTCCCATGCTCGCGCAACTGGGACGGGTGCAGTTCCAGCAGGAGCCGCTCATAACGGTGCGCCTGGAGCCCTTGGCGCATGCCCGCCAGGGCGAACACCTCGGCGCCCTCGATGTCCATCTTCACGAGGCTCACCCGGCCCACGCCCAGCTCGTCCAGCACGGCATCGACCGGGCGGGCCGGCACGCTGAAGGCCCGAGCAGAGGCCTGGGACGCGTCGCGCACGCGCGAGATGCCCCAGTTGTCGCCGGACTCGTCATACCCCTCCAGCTTCACCGTGCCCTCCTCCGCCGCGGCGGCCACGTGCAGCGCGGAGACCTGGGGCAGCCGGTTGAGCGACAGGTTGGCCATGAGGGTCCGGTGGATGCGCGGATCCGCCTCGATGGCCACCACGCGCCCGGAGGGCGTCACGGCCTCGGCGGCCAGAAAGGTGAAGTAGCCCCAGTGAGCGCCCACGTCGACGAAGGTGTCCCCCGGCCGCAGCAGCGCCCGCACGAGGCACGTCTCCTGCGGCTCATACTGGCCCGTGAAGAAGACCTCGCGCGCCAAGCCATTGCGCAGATCGCACTCGAACCGCAGCCCCTGGCGAGAGGTGGGAATCCGAGCCACGAAGGGCCCCCGCACCGGCGAGAGCGTGGACAGGGCATTCATCACCCGGTAGCGGGCGAACGGCAGGCGCCGGACGACGCGCGCGGCGGCCTTCATCCACAGCGGCGCGGCTCCCGTCTGCTGTCCAGAGATGTGCGTGCTCATGATCTTCCCTCCGCGGGCGTGCCCCGGGGACGCTCCTCCCAGGGGACGCTCAGCGCCTCGGCATACAGGGCCAGGCTGCGCTCGGCCATCACGTCATGGCGGAACTGCTCCACGGCCCGAGCCCTCGCGCCTTGCCCGAGCCGCTCCGCGAGCCCCGGCTCCTCCAGCAGCCGCCGAGCGGCCCGAGCCAGCGCCTCGGCATCGCCCACGGGAACCGTAAGGCCCGTCTGCCCGCTCAGGCTCACCCACGGCACGCCCGAGTGCGGAATCGCTGTGTTGATGACCGGCACGCCACTGGCCATGGCTTCGATCTGCGAGAGCCCATACGCCTCGCTGCGCGCATTGCTCGGGAACCAGAGAGCCGTGGCGGCACGGTAGGCCCCCACGAGCTCGTCCGGGGGCAGGTAGCCCGCCCACGTCACCCGGCCCTCGACGCCGAGCGCCCGCGCCCGCGCCTTGCCTTCCTGCTCCAGAGGGCCGACGCCCACCACCATCAACTGGCCGGACACCCGCGTCAGCGCCTCGAGCGCCGTGAACAAGCCCTTGTAGTAGACGAGCCGCCCCACCATCAGCCACAGCGGAGTCCCCGCTTGCTCGCGCCAGCGGGCCTCGGCTGCCAGCGCCGCGGGCGAGGGCGTCAGGAACGGATCCAGCTCGAGGCCCAGCGGCAGCTCGCGCACCTTGTTCCGGAAGCGCTTCAGCAGCGGCGAGCCCGGCACATACGCCGAGCTGGTGGCAATGAGCCGCCGCGCCCGCGTGTAGAGCACCAGCTCGAATGGGCGGAACAGGGCCCCGGCCACCTTCTGTCGGATGATGTCGCTGTGGTGGGTGATGACGAGCGGCGGCAGCCACGGCAGTGCATCCAGCGCCAGGACCATGGTCGGGTTGGGCGTGTGCAGATGGACGATGTCCACGCCCCGCATCAGCGCCTGCAACAGCGCGCGAGGCAGCTCGGGCATCACATCCATGCGCAGCACCGAGGCCCACCGCCCCACGCGCGTCACGCGCACCGGCCCATCCCACTCCTCGCGGGTGGGGCTGCGGCCGTGGAACTCGTGGCTGACGCCATCGCCTCCCTGCGCGTGGTTGATGCAGAGCACCTCCACGCGGGCGCCGAGGGCGGCCTGCGCGCGGGCGAGCGTCTGGACATGGACCTCCATGCCCCCCGAGGCCGGCGGGTAGAACTTGCCCAGGTGCAGCACGCGCAGCCCGGCGCTGGCCCGGATCACGACGACGCCGCTCCGTCCTTCGACTCCTCGGCGGCGTAGTGGCCGTAGTAGCCGCGGTAGCTCATATAGGTGTCCCGATACCGCGAGTCCGTCACATCCAGGTCATTGAGGACCGCGCCGTACATCTGCGCCTGCACATCCGCCAGCGAGCGCAGGGCCCGGGCCGCCGCATCGCGGTTCGTCTTCCCGGCGCGCAGCACGAGCACCACGCCATCCGCCTGGGTGGCCAGCACCGCCGAGTCCGACACCGCATTGAGCGGCGGGCTGTCGAGGATGATGCGATCGAACTTCTCGCCCGCAGCCTTGAGCAGGTCCGCGAAGGCCTGGGTGTGGAGCAGCTCGGCCGGGTTGGGAGGAATGGGGCCGCACGGGAGCACGAAGAGGTTGGGGACCTCGGTGCTCTTCACGGCCTTGTCCAGCGAGCCCTCGCCCACCACGAGCGAGCTGATGCCCACGTCGTTCGGCACGCCGAAGGCCTTGTGCAGCCGGGGCCGGCGCATGTCCGTGTCGAGCAGCAGCACGCGGTTGCCACTCTGGGCCATGGCCACGCCCAAGAAGATGCACGAGGTGGACTTGCCCTCCTGCGGCCCGCTGCTCGTCACCACCAGCGTCTTGAAGGGCTTGTCCGGAGACATGAACAGCAGGTTGGTCCGGATGGCGCGGCAGCACTCGGCCACCGAGGACTTCGGCTGACGGTGGACGAACAGATCGCGGTCCTTCGGGCTCTCGCCCTTGCCCTCCACGCGCGGCACGAAGCCCAGGAAAGCCAGCCCCAAACGCTCCTCCACGTCCGCCTGGGTGGCGACCGTGTTCTCCAGAATCTCCAGCAGCACCACCACCGCGCACCCGGCCAGCAGGCCCACCAGCATCGCCAGCATCACCGAGCGCTGCACGTCCGGCTTGATGGGGCCGTAGCTCGGCCGGGCCGCGTCCAGCACGCGCACGTTCGTGGTGCGCAGCAGGCCCGACAGCTCGATGTCCTTGAGCCGCCGCAGCACCGACTCGTAGAGGCGGCGGTTGTTCTCCGCCTCGCGGTTCATCCGGTCGAACTCGATCTGCCGCTTGCCGAACTGGAAAGACTCGTCCTGGGCGGCGGCCAGCAGGCGCATGAGGTTCTTCTCCTCGGCCACAGCCTGCGCCAGCTCCGTCTCCGCCTTGCGCACCACGTTGGCGAGGCTGCGCACGAAGTCCTCGCGCACCACCGCCAGCTTGGTGTTGCACTCGAGCATCTTCGGGTGCTCGGCCAGGTAGCGCTCGCTCAGCTCGACGCACACGGCGCGCTGCTCCACGTAGCGGCGCTTGAGCTCCTGAATCGCCGAGTCGCTCGCGCCGGGCACCGCCTCGGCCCACGTCTCGTCGCCGGGCTGGGAGCTCTTCTGCAGCTGGCGGATGGCCTCCACGCGGCCCTGGAGCGCGGCGATCTTCGTGCGCACCTGGGTGAGCGTGGCCTCATAGCTGTTGATGCGCTCGGTGACGCTGCTCTTCTTGTTCTCCGGGGACACAGAGAGCATGTCCGCGTCCTTCTTGAAGTCGTACAGGGCCAGCTCGCTGGCCTGCGAGGCGCGCTCCAGCTCCACCTTGCGCTCCTCGAGCCACTGGGTGGCCGTCTCCGTGGTGCGCAGGCGCAGCGCGAGGTTCTCCGCCATGTAGGCCTGAGCCACCTCGTTGGCCAGGAGCGCCGCGCGCTGCGGATCCAGGTCCTCCACGGCGATGTTCACCACGCGCGAGTCCTTCACCGGAATCACGCTGATGCGCGCCTGGAGCATGCCCGCGGCGTCCGCGAGCTGCATGGCCTGGAGCCGGGCCTTCTCGTCCTGGAGATGAGCCAGGCCCAGGAAGGCGGCGTCATGCTGGAGCCCGAGCTTCTCCGCCACGCGGGTGGCCACGGCGCGCGAGGTAATCACCTGGTTCTGGGTGGCGTAGTACTCCTTGTTGAACCAGTAGTTGCTGCGCTCGTCGCCCATCAACTCCTTCACGTCGGTGTCGAGCACGCGCGGGGCGGTGACGTCGATGATGAGCGAGGTGCTGGCGGCGTACACCTTGGGCTTGCGGGTGGTGTGGAGCGCGGTCAGGCCGGTAATGAGCACAGCGACCCCGAGGACGATCCACTTGCGGCGCCAGAACGCGCGCACGTAGCGCATGACGTTCAAGGGCGTCAGCGCGGCGTTCGCCGGATCGTTCACGGAACCTTCCAACATGGCGCTCCTGGAGACCTTCTCGCGAGGCGTCAGCCCGGCCCAGCACCGGGCGCCGACCTCCACCCACAGCCTCGGGCGAGCGTGCCCCTTCCAAGCCAAGGGGTCAATCTTCCAGGCCGGGTTCAGAAACGCCTGGATGCCCGCCGGGCGCGACTCGTGCCCGACAGCCGAGCGCTCTCGCCGGGCGTGTGCTAGTGACGGCCGCGTGAGTCTGCCTGTCTCCGTCGTCCTCCCCTACTCTCCCACCACGGCCGCAATCGCGGCCCACTTCGCCCAGGCGTTGGCAGGGCGAGTGGAGGTGATCCTGGCGGGTGACGGCCCGATGGAGGTGGTGCCCGCCGCAGGAGTGCACGTGCTCTCCGGGAAGGTGGGCAAGGGAGCAGCCATCCGGGCGGCGCTGGAGAAGGTGACAGGGGCGGTGACGGTGCTGCAGGACCCGGACGAGGCGTACGCGCCCGAGGCCTACGAGGCGCTGTGCCGTCCCATCGAGGAGGACACGGCGGACGCGGTGTTCGGCCGCCGGACGGCGCCGGGGCTGCGGCCGGAGCTGCTGGCGGACAAGGCGCTGGGAGGCTTCACGCGGTTCGTGACGGACGTGGGGCTGGAGGATCCGCTCACGGGGGTGCGGGCGTTCCGGACGGAGGCGCTGCGCTCGGTGACGCTGACGAGCGAGGACGACGCGGTGGACGCGGAGCTGGTGGTGAAGATGGCCGCGCAGCTCTACCGGATGACGGAGGTGCCGCTGTCGCTGCAGGGGGTGCCCAAGCAGCCGCTGGCCTCGCGGCTGACGAAGCTGCGCACGCTGGTGCGCTACGCCACGGTGCGGGACGACGCGGACAACCAGCACGAGGGCTACAGCACGCTGGAGCGGATGGACGGCGCCAACAACTACAACGTGTGGCTGGGGCGGCGCTTCCAGGAGCACCTGGGGCGGCGGGTGCTGGAGATCGGCGCGGGCATCGGGACGATCACGAAGCAGCTGGAGCCGGGGCTGGAGCTGCTGATCGCGCTCGAGGTGGACCGCTTCTACGTGGACCGGCTGAAGAACCTGTTCCGAGGCAAGCCGCACGTGCGGCCGTACCTGTCGGACGTGGCGCTGGCGGACTGGGAGTCGCTGAAGCAGGAGCGGCTGGACACGATTGTGCTCTCGAACGTGCTGGAGCACATCCCGGACGACGGGGCGGCAGTGCGGCGCTTCCGGCAGATTCTCCCGGTGGGAGGCAAGGTGCTGGTGCTGGTGCCGGCGCTGCCGCAGCTGTTCGGAGCGATTGACGAGGCGGTGGGGCACTACCGGCGCTACACGCCGGAGACGCTGCGGAAGGTGCTGGAGGAGAACGGCTTCGCGGTGGACAAGCTGGAGTGGATGAACCTGGTGGGAATCCCGGGTTGGTTCATGAACAGCCGGGTGCTGCGGCGGAGGGCGGTGCCGAAGTTCCAGCTGAAGCTGTATGACCGGCTGGCGCCGCTGCTGGCGGAGGCGGAGCGGCACGTGAAGCTGCCGGTGGGAATGAGTCTGTTCGCGGTTGCTCGAGTGACGGGAGAAGCCGGATGAAGCGGGTGGAAGCCATCATCAAGCCGACGAAGCTGGACGAGGTGAAGGAGGCGCTGCACAAGCTGGGGGTGCAGGGCATGACGGCCACGGAGGTGCGCGGGTTTGGCCGGCAGCGGGGGCACACGGAGTTCTACAAGGGCTCGGACGCCTCGGTGGGCTTCCTGCAGAAGATGAAGCTTGAGGTGGTGGTGGACGACGAGCAGGTGAATCAGGTGGTGGAGGCCATCATCGGGGTGGCGCGGACGGGGAAGATTGGGGACGGGAAGATCTTCGTGCTGCCGGTGGACGAGGTGATTCGCATCCGCACCGGGGAGCGCGGTAGCAAGGCGCTGTGAGCACGGGGCCCGGACAGCCCGAGCGGAGCCGGACGCCGCGCTGGGTATGGGCGGTGCTGGTGGGGCTGTACGTGCTGGCGTTCCCGTACCACCCGGGGTTGCGCTCGCCGAACGAGCTGTGCCGGCTGTGGCAGACGCGAGCGCTGGTGGAATACGGGACGCTCGACATCAACCGGGCGCTGCAGGACTACGGCTACGTCGGGGACCTGTCGGTGAAGGACGGCAAGTACTACCCGTCCAAGGCGCCGCTGCTGTCGTTCTCGGCGGTGCCGATCTACGCGGTGCTGCGAGTGATTGGAGGCGGCTTCCGGTACGCGGTGCCGGAGGTACCGCTGGTGTACTTCAGCCGGCTCTTCCTGACGGTGCTGCCGACGCTGGTGATGCTGTGGGGCGTGCGGCGCTTCTTGAGCGCCTACGTGTCGCAGGCGGTGGCGGACGCGGTGACGGTGACGTACGCACTGGGCTCACTGGCGTACAGCTACTCGTTGCTGTTCATGAGCCACCAGACGACGGCGGTGCTGCTGTTCGGGAGCTTCTACGCGCTGTGGCGCTGCGCGAGGGGCGAGTGGCGCGAGCGGGGCTACCTGGTTGCGGGGGCCTACGCGGGAGCGACGGTGGCGGCGGAGTACACGGGGGCGATGGCGGTGCTGGGGCTGGTGCTGTACGCGGTGATGACGGTGCTGTGGCGGCCGGAGCCGATGCGGGCGCGGCTGTTGACGCTGGGGCGAGCGGCGGGACTGGCGACGGTAGGAGCGCTGCCGTTCGTGGTGGGGCTGATGCTCTACCACCAGGCGGCGTTCGGGCATCCGCTGGAGAGCGGGTACAAGAACCTGGCGGACGCGGCATACCAGCCGTGGCACCTGGGAGGTTTCCTGGGCATCCGCTATCCGGATCCGCGGGCATTCTTCCTGTCGTACTTCTCACCGCTGCGAGGGCTGTTCATGTTGGCGCCCTTCCTGCTGCTGGCACTGCCAGGACTGGTGTTGCTGCGCCGCGAAGGCCGTGCGTCGGAGGAGTACCGAGCGTTGTTCTGGCTCTCAGCGGTAGTACTGGTGGGCTACTCGTACTTCACGTCGTCCTTCAGCTACGACTCGTGGGGCTGGACGACGGGACCGAGGCACCTGACGGGGTTGGTGCCCTTCATGCTGCTGCCAGTGGGCCTGCTGCTTGAACGGCTGCGAACTGGACGCCACCAGTGGACCTTGGGAGCAGCCGCAGCAATGTGCCTGGCGTCCATCGTCATCACGGGCACGGCGACCTTCATCAACTACGTGCCGGACAATGTCTCCAACGCGTTCCTGGGGCTGGCCTTGCCGCTGTTGAAGTCAGGCTACCTGCCACCCTCCGTACTGAGTTTCTGGGGCCTGACGCAGCCATGGGCCGGCCTGCCTTTGGTGCTCGGACTGCTGGCGCTGGCCAGTTGGGTGTTCATATGGCTAGCAGGGGCCGGCGGTGGATTTGCCGCACGGGAAGTCCTGTTCGGAGGGGCTCTGGCCGCGGTTCTGGTTTTCGGAGTGCAGGCCACGACCACGAAGCGTCACGAGCAGGATCGGGGTGCGGTGCAATTCCTCCAGTCCCAGTGGCTCACCCCACCGCATCGAACTCTGTCCTTTTGGCCTGACCCACGAGCGTAAGCCCGTTGTGAGACGCTCCTGGCCCGCCAGTACGCAATGCCTAGGGCCATGCGCGGGCTGGGAAGACTCCAACTCGCGAGAGATTGACGTCGCGGATGTGAGCGTAAGCAGCGAGGGCTGTGCCAGGGCTTGCACACCCGCTGCACACCCCTGCGGGGGACCGAGCACTCTCCGCTCTGGAGGGCTCCAGGTCCGTGCCTTGCACTTGGCCGGGCCATGACGAACGCGATGACACACTGCACCTGGAAGCTGTCGGTCCTGATATCCCTGTGGGTCCTGATTCCTGGGGTGGGCCTTGCCGCAGAGGGGCCTTCCCTGAGTCCTCCGCCTCTGCCGGGCACATCTGCACGTAAGACCCTGCATCTGGTGGAGGCGGATCGCCAAGCCGAGCCGGTGCAGTTCATTCACCCCATTGCGCGAGTGTCCGCGGAGATTGGAGTCGAGTTGGTCACAAGCCTCGTGGCGGGCGCCCCGGGCGCGGTGGCCGGAGTTGCGGTCTGCGGCAAGTTCGGGCTCAGCACAGGTGGGTGGTTCCCCTGCCTGGATTACGCGGGGTACGGCTTCCTCGCGGGGATGTCCCTCGCGGCGCCTCTAGGAGTCTGGTGGGGCGGGAAGCTCATGGGCGGGCGCGGCACGCTGATCGGAGCGTACCTGGGCATGGGCGTGGCGGCGGTCCTGGGGCTGGGAACCACGTACCTGGTCTACAACGACGACATCCAGCCCTTCGTCATTCCCCTCTTCGCGCTGGTCGGCTCCGTGGTCGGCTACGAGTTGTCCTTCTCCTCGGAGTCCCCGGAGCAGCCCACTTCGGTGGCCAGTGTCCAGCCCCTGCTGTCCGTCTCCGCCAGGGGCGGCGCGCTGGGCCTCGGCGGCCGGTTCTAATGAGCGAGGTTTCGCGCCTGGAGCGAAGACACCATGCACTACAACTCCGTCTCAATGTCCCAAATGGACGTGCCGTGGCCCTTCGCGCTCGTCAGCAGGTAGTCCCGCACGAGCCTGAACTCCCCTCGGGGTGGTCCCGCGAACCAGCGAAGCAACTTCCCGCTCTCCACGTCGAAGAGCATCGCGGCGTCCACCATGTGGAGGTCGTCCGTGCCGAATCCCCAGGCCACCAACGTGCGCTCTCCCTCGAAACACCGCGGTGCGTCCCAGAGGTAGCTGCAGCTACGCAGTTCCTTCACCGAAGGCGCAGGTTGAAGCTCCGCAACATCTCCACGGGTGCCCAAAACCACCCGTCGTCCACCAGCCACTCTCCATCGGGGGACACCGTCAAGCCACAGTGGAAATAGTCGAGGTTTGCCTCGGATGATCTCGTAGGCTGGAGCCCCCGGAGGTGGGAGGCCCTCATGGCATCTCGGCTGACTGCTGCAGTCCTTCTCCTGGCTCTGCTCTCCGCGTGCGCCACCCCACCTCTGGTTCGCCTCGACACGGGCCAGGGTCCGCGCTGGGAGTACAGACCGTCCTCCTCGCAGCAGTCCGTGAAGGTGGACACAGAAGCGTTCGAGGAGTCGCTGACACAGTTGGTACTGAACGCGCCGCTGAAGCTCCGTCCTGCACAGCAAGGCTGGCTGGTGCGCGCCTCCCACCCAGGCCCCAGAGAAGACACTCGTTGGCAGCGCCTCATGAGCAAGAGCTTCGGCGGTCTTTGTGAGCCCGGCCAGCGCAGCGAACATTGCCTCTCTTTGCTCGATGACATGATGGGCCTGAGCGAGTGGGACAAACTGGGGGTTGCTCTGGGCCTGTCACTGGATCCCCTGAAGGAGAGCATCTCCCAAGCGGTGCAAGACACCCTGGCGCCTCAGCTCTTCTACACCGTCATTGCGACGGGGCTCATCACCTGGGCCGTCTTGGCAGCCAACCCCGAGCCCGTCTTCACCAAGGCGGCGGCTCTCATCTCCGTGCTGCTGTTGGTCTACCTGGGCGCGGAGACCTTTCTGGAGGTGGTCGACGCGAGCCATGAGTTGAAGTGGACCACCGACCGAGCCACGACATGGAAGGAGTTGGAGCACGCAAGCCAGCGCTTTGCGAAGAGGATCGGCCCCAAGGTCGCACGTGTCCTCGTGCTCGCAGTGACGCTGGTGGTGAGCCAGGGAATGACTGGGGGCGCCGTCTTGCTGGCCTCCCGCCTTCCGATGCTGCCCAGCTGCTCGGAAGCGGCGGCTGGGGCCGCGCGGCTGGGGCTCAACCTCGCGAACGTGGGACAGGTGACTTCGGTGGCCGTTGTCGGAAGCACCATCGTCATCTCCCTGCCTGCAACAGCCGTCGCCATGACGGCCCAGAGTATGGGCGGTAGCGTAGCTGCAGCCGGGGAGCATCCTTCTGCTTTCCGATCGTGGGGCTCGTACAGCGGCCTCAGGAGTGCCTTGGGCTCTGCAGGAAAAGGCAAGCAGTGGCACCACATCGTCGAGCAAACACCAGGTAACGTGGACCGGTTCGGTCCTCATGCCCTGCACAACACCGAAAACGTCATCCCGCTGGAACAAGGCCTACACACCCGTGTCAGTGGGTTCTACTCGTCAATCCAGCAGGAAATCACTGGCTCAAGGAGCCTGACGGTGCGGCAGTGGCTGAGCACGCAATCCTATGGAACCCAGCGCCAGTTCGGATTGCAGGCCCTCGAGCAGATCCGGAATGGAACCTGGGGAGTTGGACAATGACCCTTGAGAAACTCGTGGAGGCGTTTGCCCGCCACGCCGCTGCTCAGACGGATGCCATCAGCCGAGGAGACTCGAAGACCGCCAACAAACACGCCAAGCAGGTGAATGCGGCATTCGACAAGCTGTGCGCGCAGGGCAACTCCGGAAGAGATGCGCTCGCGGCTCTGTTCACGCATTCCCGCCTGGACGTTCGAGTCAAGGCAGCAGCCTTCCTCCTTCGTCATCGAACTGAAGAAGCCCAAGCAGTGTTGAAAGACGCGGCTCAGGGAGAAGGACTGGTTTCCTTCTCAGCCTCAGAGGCCTTAAAGCGCTGGGAAGAAGGCACCTGGGCTCTAGACCCCGGGTAACTTCTATGGCCCTGGAGAAGTTCGACCCAGGCCGTCTGCCGACTCTGGCTGCGCGGGCACCAGCAGTGCCTCTCGAACCCCCGCTGGTGGGGTGGTTCCGAGTGCCAGATAGATCTCGAACCACGCCAGATAAGATCGCCAGGAAGACTGACGCTGGTCGATGAGCGTCCGATGCGCCTGGCCCAGACGCTTGGGCACGTCGAAAGGCAGCTGTGTGCTCCCGTCCGCGTGCAACTGCGCCGCGAACCAGAGCACATCCAGCTGACCAGCATCCACCGATGCGTGCGTGCGCTCCTTCAGCGTGTCGGCGTGCGCAATCGCCTCACCCAGCCAGCGGGCCGCCTGCGCTGTTTCCCGGCGATCCACGGCGTTCTCGGCCAGCCGCAGCTCCGCCAGCATCACCGCGCCGAGGTCCTCATCACGCTCCGACTCGGCGAACTGTTCCAGGAACAGCGCGCGCCGCTGCTCGATGGCACGGGCCGCGGCGTCCAGGCGCCCGAGCCGCGTCTCCGCATTGGCGCGCAGGCCCGCCGCGATGATGCGATAGGAGCGCTGAACCTGCTCGGGTGTGGCGTGTGGCCAATTCAGTGTGGCTTGCACGGCGGGAGCCGCCAGGTCGCGATCCACGGCGGCCAGGTCCTCCAACGCCCGCTGGGGCTGATCCGCTCCCAGCTCCGCAGCGCAGCGGGCCAGCCGCACCACCAGGCGGTTGCGCAGCCCCTCCGCGTCTCGGGGGCCCGCTTCCACGGTGGGAAGCTCACGATCGTAGAGCGCCAACGCACGCTCGAAGCGGCCCGCCGCGAGGTTGTAGAGCGCCGCGCGATCCAAGACCAAGGGGAGGAACCGGGCCAGCTTCGGCGTGGCATCCACCATGGCCAGCGCTCGATCCGCCGCCTTCGCCGCCTCCTCCTCGCGGCCCACGTGCAAGAGCGCCCGAGCGCGCTCCAGGGACACCGACAACCCCGCCCAGTTGTCCGCGTAGGGATACATGTCCCGTTGATCGAGGTAGCCCAGCGCGATGTGAAAGTTGCCCACCTGCGTGTTCAACGTCCCCAGCGCGCCCAGGATCATCGCCTTGTAGCGGATGTTGTTGCGCACCAGGTCCAGCGCAATCAGGTAGTGCCGGTTGGCGCGCTCGGCGGCGGCAGGATCTCCGCCTCTCAGGAAGTCCTCATGCTGAATGGCGCCATAGAGGGCCTGCACCGCGCGCTGGTTCTTGAGCTCGGTCCAGGAGGCGCGCAGCTCCTTCACAGCCGCCTCCACCGCCTGCGCGTGGGCTTTGTCATCCAGCTTCGACAGCTGGCGCGTCGTGACGTAGGCCTTCACGAAGTGCGCGAGCGGCTGCTTCATCTTCGCGGAGGCAGTGGTGACTTCCTTCTCCACCACCTCGGGGCTGACGCCCGCGCGCAGACGCAGGTTCATGGACTCGACCGCGCTCTCCAGCGAGCCCGTCCGCTGAGTCACGAGGTCGAAGTCCGCACGCGCTTCGTCCTGGCGCTGCCTCCCCAACCGGCGGTAGGCGCGGCCCATCATCGCCCTGCGAAACAACCGCTCGGCCCGGCGGCCTTCCTCGGTGCCGGGCGGGGCATCATCGATGTAGACCGTCGCCACCGCCTCCAGCACGCCGTCGGCGCCAAGGCTCCCCGCGCGCTCGACGGCGTCTTGCACCACGGCCCGCCGCCGAAGGGGATCCTGCTGCTGCTTGTAGAACCCGATCAAAGCATCCCGGACGGGGCGCGGCGGACGCTCTTCGTGTATCGCGTTGATGTGCCGCCCGAGCTCCAAGGCGAAGGCGTAGGCAGAGCCGGCCGGGGCCGATGCGAGCGCCTGGGCCATGGCGGCATCCGCCTCGTCGTAGGGGCGTCCCCGGTACAGCGCGCGGACGGCAGCCCGAGCAAAGTCGAGCTGATCGTCCTCCTTGAAGGCCCTGTGCATCGAGAGCCGTCGGCCGGCCTCCACCAGCGCCTCCCGATCGTCGAGCTGGCGGTACAGCGCGTCCGCTTGATCATAATAGGCCTCCAGCACCGAGCGCGGCGTGGTGTCGGCGATCTGCGCCGCCTCCAGCTCCCGGCGCGCCAGCGTGAAGTCACCGGCGGACTGCGCCAGCTCACTGCGCACCACGTGTTGAAAGACAGCGGAAGGCGGGCTGGGAGCGGCCGAGGGATCCAAAGCAGCCATGCGTTGCTGCTCGGCCTCGCTCAGCTCGTCCAACATGCGGCCGCGGTCGCGCTCCTTCATGTCGCGCCGGTGGTCGATGAGGATCCGCAGCGGCTCCGACAGTCCCTTGGTGTCAGGATCCTCCACCTTGGACATATGGCGGGCGTAGAACTCCGCCGCACCAAAGTCCTCGAAGGCGAGATGGAGCCGGCTCATGCGCATCATCAGCAGCCGGCGGAGCCTGGGCCGCTCCTCCTTCAGCAAGCGGTGGCGATAGAGCAGGAGCTCATCCGCGCGCCGGCCCACCATCTTCAGCTCCTCGCTGAGGCGAGAAACGTCCCAGGTGCTGGGAACCTGGCCATCCAGCGGCAGCTGATACACGTCCAGCGACTGGTCGCGTGAACACGTCATGATGAGGAGCGCGACCGCAGGCGCCGGGTACTCGCAGTTCCAGGACTCACTGGTGAGCTGGTCCGGATTGGAGGCGGAGGCCCGCTCGGGCGCGTCCTCGCGCTCGGCCTCGAAAGGCACCCGGAACAGCACCCCGCTGTCGCTCGCGTCGATCACCCCGTCCGCATTCGAGTCCGTGAAGAACTGCACCACGTACAGGAAGCGCCCATCGCGCGAGAACACCGGCTGCCCGGTCTGTCCCGGGAGTTCGAGCGTCAGCGGTACGGGAACCGCTCCAGGGCGATCCAGCCGAATGGCCTCTAGATGAGACGCGGCGCGCGCGGCGAAGCCCGGGCCCACCTGCTGCACGGAGCGCTCCACCGGGACGTACACCAGCCAGCGCCCATCGGGAGAGAGGGTGGGACTGGTCAGGTTGCGATCGAGCAGCGCGCTCGAGCTCAGCTTGCGCTCCAGCGTGACCCGCGACAACCGCAGATCGCCCTGGATGGTCGCCCGGCTCACCAGCGCGATGTGCGAGGCATCGATCCACTCCGCCTGCAGCGCGCTCGTCTCTTCCTCGAGGCAGCGGCGCTCTTCCGCACCGGGCAGCTCCCGCACACACAGCTGGCCGCTGGCCTGGTCTCGGAACGAGATGTAGAGCAGGTGCTTGCCATCGGGACTCACCCGCGGCCAGGTCACGTCAGCGCCTTCGTCGAAGAGGCGGCGCTCTCGGCCCCCTTCCACATCCTGAGCGTAGATCTCGGTCGCGATGTTCCGGTTGGAGGCGAAGATCAGCGTGTTCCCATCCGGCACCAGTTGCCCCAGAAACTGGTCTCCCACGCCCACCGTGAGCCGCGTGGGCGTGCGCAGACCTCCGTCGTTCTCATCATCCTGCGCCCAGACACTGCCCGTGATGAGCACGACGAGGGCCAGGAAGTATCGACCTCGACGCGTCAGCACTTCTTCGCTCCCCAGGTGCCGTCTTCGGCTTCCACCTTGCCGCCGCAGATCACCCCCGCCGCGTGCACCTGCTGCCAGTTCCGGCGCAGCGCCTCCTCAGGCACACCGGGGCGCATGGTCCCCATCCACTGCCACAGCTGCAGCCGGGCCCGATTCACGCGCTCCACCAGGGCCACGTCATCCGACGTCATCCGGCCGGTCTGGCAGCGGCGCCGGCTGTCCACCACCAACAGTCCATTACGCCCTTCGCCCACGCAGTGCCGCAGCAGCAGATCATCGACTCGGTCCGCCTGCGTCTTGCCCGTGTTCTCGACCAACGGCGTGGGCTGGATGCCCAGGTCCTCCAGCTGGTTGGGCGTGAGCGGCACCGGCGTCGGGCTCATGCCCGCTCGAGCGAGCCGCTGCTCCACGTCCTTGAACGAGCCGGAGGCTTGCTGTTCGAGCGCTGTCGCGCGATCCACCATGACGATCTCCGGGGCACTGATGCACCCGGGAGCGGCGAGGGCGGCAAGCAGCAGCAACCCACGGTGTTTCATGGCATAGCCTCCGAGAGGGGCAAGGAGCTGATGGCTCGGTCGACGATGGGGCCGATGGGGATGCCCCGGATCTCGTCGATGCTGAGCAGCCGGGCCATCCCGCCCATGGTGATGCTCAGTCTGCCGAAGCCGTGGTTGAAGCTCAGCCGCACGTTCTCCGGGTACCCCACCTCCAGCGCGTAGCGGACGCGGTTGGTGGCGGGATCCGTGTGGTGCGGATCGCTGAGGTCGAGCAGGTCCAGCAAGTGCCGGTTGCCAATGCGCAGGATCTCCGCCCGGCCGTTGACGCTGCGATCCTTGCCGGAGATGACCACGGCGAAGTTTCCGTCAAAGGGCTCGCCCCGGGACGATTGCACGCCGGTAGCCCGCACGTGGGCTTCCAGGGTGGAGCGCGCTCCCTGCCAGTCCAGCACGCACTGCCCGGTGACACGCCCACCCCGGACGCCCATCTCCAGCTGGCTCATGGAGAACATGTTCTGGTTGATAGACAGGTTTCCGGCCAGGGGCGCGATGGAGATGAACGGCGAGGTGATGCTGGCCGCCGACATGAAGCCACTGCGCGAGAGCAAGGGGTGTTGGTCGGCGAAACGGATCATCGAGTACGGGTTCACGTCGATGTCCTTCAGCAGCCGCACCCGGTCTTGGGTGAGCTCCACGTTCTCGGTCACCGGCACGTTGCCATCGAGCGCTTCGATCGCGATCCCCGACTCGGGCAGCCGCAGGTTCACGTTCTGGAACAGCACATTGGAGAGGGTTCGGAAGACCACCAGGTCGGGCGAAGCCACCCGGAAGTCGACCGCGACCTTCCCGTTGCCCTCCATGAGGCCAGGCTGCGCCAACTTGGACAGGTCCTGCTCCAGCTGCCCCTGGAACGCCAGCTGGCGGCGGTTGTCGCTGAGATCGAGCCGGCCTTTGACATTCAGCTGGGTACTCGTCCCCGCATTGGCGAGCCGCAGATCAGGGATGTGAATGACGCCCTGAGGCTTGCGGCGAACGGAGAACGACCCCTCCAAATCTTGAACCGGATAGGGCAGCGCCGGCTTCTGTTCGAGCGAGCCGACCTTCAAGAGCTGTGTCAGCTCCATCTCGTCCGCGTCCCACTTCTCGGTGAAGGTGGCGGTGGTGTCGCTGGACATACCGGCGAAGGACAGCCGGCGATCGCTCAGTCCCACGTTGAGCTTCTCCACCTTCAGGTTGCTGTGGACGGATCGCCGAGGCCCATCGACGTGCGACTCGACCTGCCAATGCAGCGCCGGAAGGTTGATCGAGTAGGCGTCCTCTCTCCATCGGATGCCGCTCGCGTCCACCACTGCCTTTCCCTCGAAGCTGCCCGTCCGCAGAGGATCAGAGGCCAAGATGGGGGTTCCATCGGCGGAGAGGTCCGTGATCACGCCGAGCAGCGTGCCCTGAAGCTCGGCCTTCAGCGCGAGCTTCGAGGGGTCCAGCTCCGCGGGCACTTGCGCCTTGGCCAGGAGCGGTGCCAGTGCACCGATCTCCGGAAGGTCGCCCTTCACATCGAAGCGGAGCGCGCGGGCTTTCCGGTCGAACGCCAGCGCGGCATCGAGCGCGATCTTCAGCCCTGCATGGCTGGTGAGCCCCAGCCGAAGCGACGGCTTCCGGCGATCCACGTCCAGCGTCAGGGTCTGGTGCTGAGCCCCCAGGTCCTTCTCACCAGCGCGCAGCGCTTCGACTTGCAGGTCCAGCTCGCCCTGATGCCGCCAGGCATCTCCTTGCGAACGCATCACGAAGGCGACGGTACGGGCCGACACGTCATCCCAGCCCGGCTGCTGCAGGTGCAGCTCCGTCCGGTGCTCCACCCGTGGCGAGGGAGAAAAGAGCGCCGCCACTTTGCCTGTGGAGTCCAGCTTCACGCCCAGGTGCTTCCAGGGGATGCGCGCGGCGACAGACTCGGGGATGAAGGGCCTCACGGCCACGAGGTCCGGCGTCTGGATTCCCAAGGCGTACGCCACGTCATCCGTCCCCTTGGTGGCATCCAGCGATGCGTGCATCGAGCCCACGTCGAGCTCCACCTGGGCACGGGCCCGGCTCCGCCGCGGATCGTCCTGCTGAGGGAACACCTCCGATGCGTCGAGCTTCACGTGCACAGGGCCGTTCAGCACCTCGCGTCCATCCGCCATGACTACCTGGAGCGCCCCCACGGGCACATCCGCTTTCAGCGCGAAGGGAGGCTCCCCCGCCAAGGGGACCTGGAGCCGAAATCCCAAGCTCTTCGCCGTCGCACGGAGCCCAGCAGTGCGGACCTCCAGTGCCTCCACCTTTCCGGACAGAGCCGCATCCCCCGCCACCTGGAGGGGTGATGAGAGCTCGGGCCGTAGCTGACGTCCCTTCAGCTCGCCGGAGGCCTTCGGAACCAGCAGCGTGGTGGGCCCCCGGACATCGAGCCCCTGGAGTGCCCATGTGAGTTGCGCAGCCAGCCCTCTCTCAGGATCGGGGGTCGCCACCACGGAGACACGCCCACTGCCGAGAGCGACCCGAAGCCCGTCTTGCACAAGCTGGAGCGCCGCAACGTCAACGTCCAGCCCGAGTTTGCCCTGGGCTCCCAGCTGCGGCATGGCGCTGAGCGTGAGCTCCTGGGCGTCCAGATGCATCTTGCCGCGCTCGATCGAGAACGGCTTCGCATCAGCCGGGACCCATTGCAGCAACCGTCCGAGATCCACGTCCGCCAAGGCCCGCGTCACGACGGGCGGGACCTCCGCCGCATCCGGAAGCACCACCTGGGCTTGCACTTCGGCACCATCGGTCAGCTGGGTGCGGTCCAGCTCGAGGGTGATGTGCCGCTTCTCCCCATCGAACCGCGCCACGGCCGCGCCGTGCAGCAATGCACGGGACGTGAACCGCGGCTCGAATGTCTGCCGTGCGGCGTCGAGGTCCACCCGCACACGAGCGGCCGACGCCTCCGCCTCGGCCGAGAGGGTCAGCTCCAGCTGGGCCTGAGCCGCTGGAAGGGCGGAACCTTCACGGCTCACCTCCAGTGGGAGCGGCGTGCCGGACTGGCCCATGTCCGCGAAGACCTTCCATCCGCCGTCCTGATGCTTCGCTTCGACCGTGGCTGCGAGCCCGCGCAAGGTCCAGCGTTCCATCACTTCGCCGTTCCGAACGCGGACGTAGCTCAACGACACGCCTGAGACCTCGGCCTTCCCGAAGGGAGGCGCGGAGGCCAGGAAGGCCGCGAGCTGCTGAGAGGCTCCGAGTGGCGGTTCAGCGGGCTGTGGTTCCGGGGCCTTGGGCCCCATCAACTCTGAGAGAGACGTGGGCCCGGCCTCGTCGGCCACCAGGGCCAAGGCCACATCCCGCACCGCCACGCGCTCGGCCCGGGGGGTCCCGCTCAGCAGCGCGCGGGGCGACCACTGCACCTCCAGCGAGCCGACGCGGAGCAGCTCGGGCGCGACGCTTCGAAATGAGGGCGGGGTGCGCACCACCAGCCCTTCCAGCCGCAGCCCCGAGAGCACAGCGACCTGCGCTGTCTGGTAGTCCAGTTGCAGGCCCGTGGCCGCCTCCACCTTGGAAACAATGCGCTGTTTCAGCCAGGGGTGATGGAGGTTGTGCAGGGCGGCCACCGCGGTGACCAGCACCAGCACGAGGACCGTCAGGAGCCCCAGGAGCACGCCTGCGAGGATTCGAGCCAACCGATGGCGCGGTCGTCCAGCTCCTGGGGATTCCATGGTGTACGGTGGGCAGCGGTCGCTCACCCAAGTCCTAGCACAACCCGCCTCGCATGGCGCCGAACCCAAAGTAAGCCCCTGTCCCCTACCCCTTCGGTGAACCTGGAAACTCGCTCATCGAGAGAGACAGGGAACTCCCGCTTCAATTCTGGGAACCTTTCAGGGACGCGGGGGTACGTGAGCGCGCATGCATCCGGATCGTTGCCCTTCATCGCCGCCGTGCCGTCCGTCTCCCAGTGTCATTCCGCAGCGCTCCCTGAAGCGTCCATGACGCGAAGGTGGCGAAGTATTTTGCACTCGCTCGCATGGTGAGCATGGAGGACGAGGGGGCGAGCCAGCGTGAGCACTTTGGGCACCTCTACCTCCAGGGCATCAGTAAGATCGCCGCCATGAAGATCGTCATCACTGGAGCCAACCGCGGCATTGGACTGGAGCTGACCCGTCAGTACCTCGCCCGCGGTGACTCCGTTTACGCCGGTGCCCGGACACCCGGACGCGCCCGCGAGCTCGCGGCCCTCCTGGCTCCCTCGGGCGGCCGGCTCCAACTCCACGCCTGCGATGTGTCTCTGGAGGCCAGTGTCCGCACGTTCGCGTCCACCGTCTCCGAGCCCATCGATGTGCTCATCAACAACGCGGGCGTGAGAAGCCGGCCCGACAGCCTCGAAGCGCTCGATCTGGATGACGCCGCCCGGACCTTCCAGGTGAACGCGCTCGGCGCGCTGCGCGTCACCTCCGCCCTGCTGCCCATGCTCCGCCGCTCCGCAGGTGCGAAGATCGCCAACATCACCTCAGGGCTGGGCTCCATCGCCGATAACACCTCCGGCGGCAGCTATGGCTACCGCATGTCCAAGGCCGCGCTGAACATGGCGACACGCTCGCTGGCGCAGGACCTGCGCGCCGAGGGACTCATCGCCGTGGTGCTCAGCCCCGGCTGGGTGCAGACCGACATGGGCGGCTCGGAGGCTCCGACACCCGTGGCCGAGTCCGCCGCGGGCCTCATCGGCCTCATCGACCGGCTCACCCTTCAGGACAGCGGAACCTTCCTCGACTTCCGGGGCGGGCCCATCGCCTGGTGAAGGGAGTGATGTCCTGCGCGAGGACCTTGCTGCCCCTGGAGATCGAGGCCGCGGATCTCTACGCTGTCCCCCGAGGACCGGTGCAGGTCTTCGCCCGAAGGAAGGGTACCCGGGACGGCCGGCAGACCCTTCACGTGGTCTCGTGGGATGAGCAGGGGAGACCCACCGGGGTCTTCCGTGGGTTCGCACGACAAGAGGTCCCCTGACGGGACATGGTTATCTCTCCCGGCATGGCGGGAAGCATGGGAGATGCGAGGCGAAGCATGCGGATACAAAGTGAGCTGTTCGAGCAGCCCCAGCCCAACGAGACCTACGACACCACCCAGCTCCTCGGAATGGCACTCCGGGCCGCGGGAATCACTCGCTGCTTTGGGATTCCGGGAGTCCAGAACCTGCGCCTGTACGAGATGCTCGGGCGCGGCGTGCTGGAGCCCGTGCTCATCGCCAACGAGGCGAGCGCGGCGTACCTCGCCGCAGGGCAGTACCAGAGCAGCGGCCAGCTCGGCTGCGTCAACGTCATCGGCGGCCCCGGCATCACCCACGCACTGCCGGGCATCGAGTTCGCGTCTCGCACCCGGACGCCGCTCCTCGTCCTCACGACGGGCTGCGCGCGGGACGAGGGCCGCTCGTACCAACTGCATGATGTGGACAACCTGGGCGTCCTCGCGCCGCTCTGCAAGGCGACCCACCGCCTGACCGAGACCGATGATGTGCACGAAGTCGTGGCACGGCTCGTGGAGACAGCGCTGGGCGGCGAGCCCGGTCCGTGTGCGCTCGAGGTGCCCATGCACCTGCTCCGGCGTCCATCGGTCTTCCGCGGCGCCCCACGGGCCGTGAGCCCCTCCGCGAAGACTCCCGAGTGGAAGAACGCCGACCTCACTCCGGAGCTGGCCCGCGCGCTGGAGACGTGTGCGGCTGCCGTGAGCCGCAGTGGGCTCTACGCCGTCAGCGATGTGAACCACCAGGGCGTCCCCTCTCGCCGAGGCGCGGTGGCACTGGCGTTGGGCGCCGCGTTCTCGCAGCAGCTTGCGATCGCGCTCACGGATGCCGACTCGCTCATGGCCTTCGCGCCCGAACTCACCCTGGCGGCCGAGCGGCGCCTCCCCCTCGTGATTCGGGTCGAGCGCGGCTCCGCTCCAGAGGGCACCGTCGAGCTCATCGCGAAGCTGACCCGCGTCCGGCTCCTACGAGCCCAGGACGATGCCTCTCTGGCTCGGGAGCTCGTGGAGACGATGCGCACTCCCGAGGTCGTCATCTGCGAGGTCGAGCAGGCCGCGCCCCGGGTGGTGGCTCCCAGCCCCATCGCCCTCAGTGCCTCGTGGCTCTCAGCCCTCAAGCAAGGCGTCCAGGGCAGCGGGCTTGGCTCCGTGTTCATCGCCGGGGACGGACGGCTGCAGGCCGCGGCCGCGGCCCTGTCCTCGGACGGAGTGCCGGTCAAGGCCGTGCGCCATGACCAGAACCTGGGATTTGTCGCGGACGGAGCCTCACGCTCCTCCAAGCAGCCCGCTGCCCTCATCCTCCCGGAAGAGTGGGCGCTCTCCTCGGTCCTGTCGGGAGTCGGTGAGGCCCACCTCGACCAGGTTCCCCTCGTCGTCCTGATCGTGGCCTCCTCTCCTCCCGAGCCGTGGCTGGGCTCCCTGAGACACCTGTCGAAGTCGGTGACAGTCATCGCCTCGGCCGAGGAGCTGGCGGGCGCCCTGAAGGAAGCGGTCCAGCGCAGCACGGCCTCGGCTCCGGGCCCTGTCTGTCTCGTGTGCCCGGCCACCTTCACGGCGGAGTCCACCGCTGCGTCCGCTGTCGCCTTGAAGGTCCAACCCGAGGCTCCAGCCGCCACTCCCACGGAGGCCGCGCTGGATGCCGTGGCGCAGATGTTCATCCGCGCGAAGCAGCCCGTGATCTTCGTGGGACGCGGCGCACGCGAGGGCTCCGCCGAGCTCGTGGAGCTGGCTCACCGGACAGGCGCCGTCGTCGCCTCGACGCTCTCCGGCAAGGGCGTGTTCCCCGAGACGGACCCCTTGTGGTTGTGGAGCGGCTTCGGTCCCCTGTCCCCTCCCCCCATGAAGACCCTCGCGGAGGAGTGCGACGGCGCGCTCATCCTCGGAGCACGGCTCAGTGAGCTGGGAAGTGCTCATTACCGTGCCCGCTTCCCGGCGTACTGCTTCCACGTGGACATCGACCCGGCGGTCCCCAACAAGGCGGCGGCCGCGATCGGTATCACTGCGGATGCCAAGGCCTTCCTCCAGGCCTTGCTGAAGCACCTCGACAGGCATTACCGCGGTGACTTCCCGCGCCGTGCGGATGGCCTCGTGGAGCGGCTCCGGGCGGCCCACGCCTGGGTGGAAGAGGACCTCCGCAGCCGGAAGCAGCATGGGAGCGGGCTGGACCCCTATGAGCTCGTCCGCACGGTCCAGGCACAGCTGCCTCCCGAGACGATCTTCTGCGCGGACTCGGGCAATGGGACGATTCACGCGATCGAGGCGCTCCGGCTCACCGCGCCGGACCGGTTCCTCTGCCCTGCGGACTACAACAGCATGGGGTACTCGGTCCCCGCCGCGATTGGCGCCGCCTGGTCGCATCCGTCGGTACCCGTGGTGTCGTTCGTAGGCGATGGCGCGTTCCTGATGACGGGGCTCAAGGGCCTGCTGGGCGAGCCCGGCGCCCCGGCCATCATCACCGTCGTGCTCCGGGACCGCCGCCTGGGAATGATCGGCGACATTCAACGGGCGACGAACCGGCCGGAGGTCTGCACCCAGCTCGCCGAGTTCGATCTGAGCGCGTTCAAGGACCGGCACCCGGGCCTGCGCTTCGCCTCGGTGTCCACCCCCGAGGAGCTGGCCCCGTGCGTTCAGGCCGCGCGTGCCGCCTGGGAGGCGGGGCAGAGCACGCTCATCGAGTGCCTCGTCGATCCCGAGAAGAAGTCATACTTCTTCCGAGGGGCGCTCACGTCGGCGGCAGTCCCCGTGCCCAGAAAGACTCCTCAGCTCCCTTCCATCGAGGGACCGCCCGCGGACATGTGGGCCGTCATCGAGCGTGCGAAGGAGCACTTCGCGGAGCGTGTGGCGATCCGGGACGGCGCCCGGCAGCACACCTATGGCGAGCTGCATGCCCGGGCGTCGCGGCTCGCGCAGTTCCTCCGCGAGCAAGGCGTGGGCCCCGGCAAGGTCGTGGGGGTGATGCTCCGCAACCGCTCGGAGGTCATCGAGACGCACTTCGCTGCGTCCGGGCTGCGAGCCGTCGTGCTGAACGTCAACGTGAGGCTCACCGCGAGAGAGGTGCACCACATCTTCCAGCAGTCGGGCGTGAGCTGGATCATCACCTCGGCGGACTTCGCGCAGACCCTGTCAGAAGCCGTGGGGCTCGGAGGGCTGAACCTCAGCGGCGTCCTGTGGGTCGACAGCGGCCCGGAGCGCCAGACGCTCCCCGAGCAGGCCTCGAAGCTCGCCACTTCGCGCGGCTACGAGGAGGCCCTCGCCGGTTCAGCCGCTCCCTTCGTCCCGAACCGGGGAACCGAGTTCGATGCGTTCCAGCTCTATTACACGAGCGGCACGACGGGCTTCCCCAAGGGCGTGCTCCTCTCCCATCGCCAGGTGTTCCACCACGCCATCGCGACCGCCGAGGAGATGCGCATCACCGGCGAGGATGTCTGGGGGCACTTCTCGCCCATGTACCATGTGGTGGATGCCTTCGCGATCTACGCACTGACGTGGCTGGGTGGACAGCACGTCATCGTCTCGGAGCCGGACCCCACCCACTTCTTGCGGCTGCTCGCCAGCGAGCGCATCACCTGCACGAACCTCGCCGCGGCCGCGGCCCACTTCCTCATCCACAGCCCCGATGTGGGAACGCACGACTTCAGCCGGCTGCGGATCCTCTCCTGCGGAGGCTCGGCCCTCGACGCCGCCTCGGTGGACAAGCTCATCCAGCTCTTCGGCTGCGAGATCTTCATGTCCTACGGCATGACGGAGTGCTGCGGAAAGATCTCCATGTCGCTCCTCTCAGAGGAACACCGCCAGCGCACCCGCGCCGAGCAGTTCGAGCTGATCGCCACCTCCGGCCGGCCGTTCAAGCTCATGGAGGTGCGCATCGTCGATGACCGGGGCGCGGACGTGCCTCGCGACAACCAGACGCCAGGGGAGGTGTGGATCCGCGGCCTGACGGTCTTCAACGGCTACTTCAATGACGGCCCCGCGACCCGGGAGTCCTTCCAGGATGGCTGGTTCAAGACAGGAGACCTCGCGACGATCCGGCCCGACGGCTACCTGACCATCGCGGGCCGCAAGAAGGACATGATCATCTCGTACGGGGAGAACGTGTACCCGAGCGAGGTCGAGCGTGTCCTCGCGCTCCATCCGGCGGTGCAGCAGGCCGCAGTCTACGGCATCCCAAACCCCACGGCGGGAGAGGTGGTCAAGGCGGTCATCCGCCTCCGGTCAGGACACTCCCTGTCCCCGCGAGAGGTGACGGCTTTCTGCCGGGGACACCTGGCGGGCTACAAGGTCCCTGTCGAGGTGGAGTTCATCGACGAGATGCCGATGACGGGCACCTTCAAGGTGGACAAGCTCCGCCTGAAGAACCGGGAGGCCCAGAAGGCTCCTCGGGACGGCGTCACGCCCGGAGCGGCGGCTCCCGCCCCGCGCGCCCGTCCTCGCACCGGCGTCGTCGAGCGTGTCTCGAAGATCGTCCAGGGGATCAGCGTGTCGGCCGAGGGCCCGCTGCCCGCCACGGCGACCCTGTGGAGCCTGGGGCTGGACTCCATCTTGTTCATCACGCTCCTCCGGGAGCTGGAGACAGAGTTCCAGCTCAAGCTGGACCCGAACTTCCTGGTCCAGCACAACACGATCGAGAAGATCGCCCAGGCGATCGCGCAGGCGCCCACCGAGCCCCAGGGTGACGTGCCCACCCGCCAGGAAGCCCCTCCGCTCCTGAACGGCGCGCTGCTGGCCTCCTGGAGCGCGACCGTGCAGCGGCGCCTGGGTGCCTTCGAGTCCCTGGTCTATCAGGCCAACCGCCGGGGGCTCCTGCACATCAACCCCGTGATGGACATCGAGGGCTCCATCGATCCGGAGCGGATGCGGCAGGCGGCCGCGCTGCTGGAGAAGCGCTACCCCTATCTGGGTGCCTCCATCGTCGAGAAGAAGCGCGGCGAGTTCTTCCTGGAGTACCAGCCGGGCCGCCAGCTGGAGCTCGTGTTCCTCCCCGAGATGGGAACGGAGCCGCTGGAGCAGCTCGTCGCTCGCCACCTGCGCGACCCCGGGCAGAAGAAGATCCTCTTCATCCGCTCGAAGGGCGAGCCCGAGGCCTACCAAGTCATCCCCATCATCTGGCACTGCTACCTCGAGGTTCACGCCTTCGTGATGCTGGTGCGCGATCTGTTCGACATCTACGAGCGGCTGCTGACCGGGGCGCCTGTGGACGTCAAGCCCCAGCCGCTCCCGGCCGCGCGCGAGGACCTGTTCTCCCAGCTACCGGCGAGAGGCCTGGCTCCGGTAGCCCTTCACCCCGAGGAGGGTGTCGCCAAGACCGGCCAGGAGGTCCTCTCCCCCCTGGAGGTCTTCCGGGTGAACAAGTTCAAGGCGCCGTTCGGAGCCCAGAAGAAGCGGGATCAGGAGATCTCGGTGGCAGGCGCGTCCCGCATGGTGACGATGGGCCGAGACGCGACGCGCCAGGTGCTGGGCACCGCGGCCCGCCAGCAGAGCTCGGTGACCGGAGCCCTGTCGGCGGCGCTGTGCCTCACCGCGCGGGAGCTCTTCTGCCCGGCCCCCAAGCCCCACCGCTTGATGCTCGTGGGCTCGTTCGACGCACGGCCGCTGCTCAACCTCCCGACTGACACGCTGGGGTACTACGCCACCTATCCGAAGTTCGTGCTGGACGTCGGCCCGGCGACCGGCTTCTGGGAGCTGGCCCGCCACTTCCACCAGGAACACCAGGCCTATGTCGACAAGCGGACCTACGCGGGCATGGAGCCCGCGCACTACAACAAGATGGCGGACGGCTTTGGAGCGGTAGCCAAGCTGCTCTGGATCCCCGGGGTGTGGGAGATGTTCACCGCGCCGGGCCGCCTCTTCATCGTCAACCTGGGCGTTCTCGACTCCAACCTCGGGCGCTTCAAGATGCGGAGCGTCAAGGTGCTGCAGGACATCCCGGCCCTCGCCGTCTACTGCTACGTGCTCGACGGCAGCCTCCACCTGCAGACGTGCTCCCAGCTCCCGCCCGAGGCGGCAGACCGCTTCGCGGGACGCCTCAAGGGCCACTTCGAGGGGCTGACGGCTTCCGCCCCTCCCCCCGCGTAGGCGCCAGCGGCGAGCCCTGGGCCCCGGCTGCTCTCTCGCCCCTCCTGCGTCCTGCGCCTCTCCTGGGTGCACCGAGGACTGTCCCACTTCCCAGGGATGCGATAGGGAGGGGGGACAGTCCAAGCCGGAGAGTGCCATGGGAAGCCTCGAGCCGAACGATCGGGAGTTGGCGGCGTATTGGATGCCGTTCACCCACAACCGCTACTTCAAGCAGCACCACTCGCGCCGCATGCTGGCCAAGGCCGAGGGCGCCTACTACTGGACCACCGAGGGCGAGAAGCTCTTCGACGCCCTGTCCGGCCTGTGGTGCTGCGGGCTGGGCCACCGCCACCCCAAGATTGTCGAGGCCGTCAAGCAGCAGCTGGACAGCGTGGACTACAGCCCCGCGTTCCAGATGGGCTACGGCCCCACCTTCAAGCTGGCCGAGCGCATCGTCGGCATGGCGCCAGCGGGCATGGGCCAGGTGTTCTTCGTGAACTCGGGCTCCGAGGCGGTGGACACCTCGATGAAGATGGCCCTGGCCTACCACCGCACCAAGGGTGAGGCGAGCCGCACCCGCTTCATCGGCCGCGAGCGCGGCTACCACGGCGTGGGCTTTGGCGGCATCTCCGTGGGCGGCATGGTGGCCAACCGGAAGATGTACGCCTCGGCCATGCTGACGGGCGTGGACCACCTGCCCCACACGTACAACCCCAAGGAGATGGCCTTCACCAAGGGCGAGCCCACCTGGGGCGCGCACCTGGCCAACGAGCTGGAGCGGCTCATCGCCCTGCATGACGCCTCCACCATCGCCGCCGTCATCGTCGAGCCCATGCAGGGCTCCACCGGCGTCATCGTCCCGCCCAAGGGCTACCTGGAGCGGCTGCGGGAGATCTGCACCAAGAACGGCATCCTGCTCATCTTCGACGAGGTGATCACCGGCTTTGGCCGCATGGGCACCCACTTCGCGGCGCAGCACTTCGGCGTGACGCCCGACATGATCACCTTCGCCAAGGGCGTGAACAACGGCACGGTGCCCATGGGCGGCGTCATCGCCCGCAAGGACCTGTACGACACGCTGATGACGGGCCCGGAGCACGCGGTGGAGTTCTTCCACGGGTACACGTACTCGGGGCACCCGCTGGCGGTGGCCGCCGCGCACGCCACGCTGGACATCCTGGCCACCGAGGGCATCAACGAGCGCGTGAAGTCCCTGGTGCCGGTGCTGGAGGACGCGGCGCATTCGCTGAAGGGCGAGCCCAACGTCATCGACATCCGCAACTGCCAGCTGGCGGCGGCGGTGGAGCTGGCGCCCATCGAGGGCAAGCCTGGCCTGCGCGCCCTCAAGGTGTTCGAGGAGGCGCTCAAGCGGGGCGTGCTGTTCCGCTTCACGGGCGACATCCTCGCCATGGGCCCGCCGTTCATCTCCACGCCGGACGAGCTGCGCCGCATGACCGAGGTCCTCCGCGAGTCCATCCGCGCTGCGGGGTAGTCCATCCGCCCTGCTCCGTCCAAGCGGCGCCTCAGCGTCACCCTGACCCTCGCGGTGGTGGCGCTGCTGGCGCCCGCCGCGATCGTGACGTGGAGCTACGTGCAGCGGGAGACGTACGTCGCGGATCCCGCGCCGCCCGCGCCCACGCTCGAGCGGACACCGGCGCCGCTGGTGCGGGTGCTGGTGTTCGGAGACTTTGGCCTCCATGGCCGGCAACAGACGGCCGTGGCGCGCGCCATGGCCGAGGAGCACCGCGCCAAGCCGTTCGACTTCGGCCTGCTGCTCGGGGACAACCTGTACCCGTGCGGCCCGGAGTTGTCCCTGCCCGGAGCCGAGGACTGCACCTTCAGCGCGGACGAAAACACCGTCACGCCCGGCTACCAGCCGCCGGAGGACAAGCAGTTCCAGGCCGTGTTCCACGCGCCGCTGGAGGATCTGAAGCGGGCGGATGGCTCCCCACTGCCCATCCACACGGTGCTGGGGAACCACGATGCGGGCTACTCCCGGTCGTGCTTCTGGACTGGCAAGGTGCCCACCCGCACCTCGCGGCTGAAGGCGTGCCTGGAGGTGGCGCACCAAGGGCCGAACTGGACCATGCCGGGACGGCACTTCGTGGTCGACACGCCCACAGCGCGGTTCGTCCTCTTCGACTCGAACACGCTGGCGCACGACGACTATGCATTCTCGTTCGAGGAGGAGCTGGCCTTCGTGAAGGAGGCCGTGGCGGGCTGTGGTGAGCGCCGGTGCTTCCTGGTGTCGCACCACATGTCCGTGACGGCGGGTAAGCACCAGCCAGAGACACTCACCCCGGCGTACCAGGAACGTGCGCGTCGCCTGGAAGAGGCGGGCCGCATCGACGCCTGGCTGTCCGGTCACGACCACGACTTGCAACACTCCGTCACGGCGAAGGGCTACGACGTGTTCGTGTCTGGGAGCGCGGCGAAGACCCGCTTCGAGAAGTTCGGCCCCGAGCCCGCTCCGGGAGCGCGCCTGCGCTTCGGTTCCACGGCCTGGGGGTTCGCCGTGCTGGAGGTCTTCCCCACCGGCTGGAGCATGCACTTCCTCAACGAGCGCCGGGAGCCGCTCTACTGCTGCGAAGCCCACGGCCAGGGGCGCTGCGAGCCGGTGGAGTGTCCCCGGGGCGCGCTTCCGCTCACCTCACGGTAGGAGCCGCTCCTCGACCGCGCGCGTGAGGATCTCCGCGAGCACCTCCATGCCTCCAGCGGTGTCCAGGCGCGTCTGCGACACTCCACCGCTCTGCTCGCGCGTCTCTCCGCCGACGAACATCGGCAGCGGGCGCCGGCCCAGGCGCAACAGGCGCTCGTCATAGAAGGCCGTGGGGGACCGCTCCTTGAGCAGCTTCGCCAGCGCCAGCATGTTGGCCGTCCGGGTGGGCTGCATCGCCGCGTGCAGGCACGCGAAGTCCAGCTCGCGCTCGCGCAGCACCACACGCTGGCCTTGGCGGCCGTGCACCAGGATGGCCTGCTCGGTGTCTTCCTGCTGCGAGCGCGCCGTCTTCTCCTGCGTCCGCGACATCTTCAGCCCCTGGGTGGCGATGGCCGTCGCCAGGGAGAACTTCGATGACTTCTGGGTGCTCTCCGTCTCCGAGCGCACCGTGCTGGAGCCCCGAAGGATGCTGATCACCTCGCTCCACGGCAGCTCCACCGGAGCTCCTGTGCGCGCCTGGAATGTGCCTTTCGTGGGCCCCAGCACCGCCGTGCGTGCCACCACCCGCAGCCCCTCTGCTGGCCCTGTTGCTTCCAGCGCAAGCGCCGCCAGCCCCACCTGCCGCAGCGAGGCCACCAGCGCATCGGCGGACTCGGGCGCAAGCTGGGCGAGGATGGCGGGCGGCTCGGGTGCCAGGCGGATGCGCGCCTCGGCGAGGCTCAAGCCCAGCGCCTTCGCGAGCGCCACCGCCGCGCCCTCCGCGTCCGCCGGTGTCTTCACGCTGGCAACGAGCTTCATGACACCACCCTAGCGCGCTCCCACAGATGAAACACCCTGCATCATGGACTGCAGTGGCGCTCAGGGGTTGTTCGTGGGGCTGGAGGTGGGGCTACGTCCCGGAAGAAGAACTGGCACGTAGCAGAGGCCCTTGAACATCTGCCCGTTGATGAGATCACACGCCTCGCGCTCATGCGCGAACTGTGCCCAGCAAGCTCCATTGAGGGAGACCTGCCACCTGCGAGGACAGCGCCCCTTCTCATCCGGCCGCGTTTGCCCTAGCAGGGGCTTGGGCGGCGTGTCCTCGGCGATTCCGTCCGGAGGTGAAGCCGCAGGCGCTGGCTGCGTGGATGTGGCCGCTGCTTCCTCCGCGAGCCCTCGTGTCTTGGTACTCGGACTCGGCGAGTCCCCTCCGGCGGGGGCGATGCAGGCGAGGGTCACCTTCTCCAGCCACTCACGGGAAGCGTCCGGCCATACGCACACGGCCAACCCCCCGCTCGCCGCGGCCAAGGCGGCCCAGGGCCACCTCCGCCGGGCGAGAGACTTTCGCATTTCAGGGACTGTGACGCGTACGGGCTGCGCAGGCTTGTGGGGCCCGGTAGCCTGTTCCAGCTCGGCGGCCAGTTGCTCCGCGGTGCCTCGCTGCTCGGGACGCAGCGACAGCAACCGCAGAACCACGGCGCGCAGCGAAGGCTCCACCCGGGAGTCATCCTGGAACCCGGGCGGTGTCACGACTCGTTCGAAGTGCCACGTGCCGTGCTCATCCTGGAAGGCGTTGGCCGGCTCGGCGTACTCGCCCGTGAGGAGCCTGCACGCGGTGACTCCCAGGGCGTAGAGGTCATCGGCCGGAGTGGCGCGGTAGCGGGCCATCGCGTCGCGCTCGAATTGCAGCTCGAAGAGCCAGGACTCGGGAGCGCGGTAGGCCGGCGTGCCAGGGAACCCCAGCGGGGGTGTGAGCGTGGCGGCCCCGGGGTAGAAGCACGTGCCGAAGTCCATGAGCACGGCCCGCCCGTCGGCGCGGCGCACCAGCACGTTGTCCCCTTTCAGGTCGCGGTGGACGGCGCCCTGGGCATGCAGGACTGCAAGGGCGCTCGCAAGCTGGGCCAGCCAGCGCCGCACCTGCTCCGGAGTGACAGGGTGGCGCCGGGCTTGTGCGTACAGCCGCACGCCCTCCACCCACTGCATGACATAGAAAGGGTACACGGTGCCCGAGGGCGACTGCCACGAGCCCTGCCCCAACAGCCTCGGAATGCTCGGGTGGTCGCAGCGGGAGAGCAGCTCCACCTCCCGGACGAAGCGGGGATCCTCTGAATGCACCGCCATCTTGAGGGCCACGGGTGCGACGGGCCCCGCTCGCAGCGGCGCCGCGCGGTAGACGGCGCCGTAGACGCCGCGGCCTGCCCAGTCCTCCACGCGCCAGTCCCCTATCACCGTCCCCGGAGGGAGCAGGGCCGGGTGCGATGCCTGGAAGGGGGGAAGGTCCATGAGCAGCAGCCTACCTCTGGCGTAGGGCCGCGTCAGCGTGAGAAGCAGCTCCCCGCGCAGCGTTCCCCCGCAAATGAAACACCCCCGGGGAGGAGAATCCCCCGGGGGTGCAGTCACTCAGTTAGCGCTCAGCACATCACGGCGTGTAGGAGCCCTTGAGCGAGACGCCCGAGTACGTGCTGTAGCCGTTCAGCATGATGTAGAACGTGCCCGCGGTGGTCTTCGCCGCGATGTTGCACGTCTCGGCGTTGCCGGAGAGGTACGGGCGGCAGTCGTACGCGGTGGTGGTCGGCAGCGCGCCGAACTTCACGTACATGTCCGCGTCACCCGTGCCACCGCTCATCGCGAAGGTCACGGCCTTCCCCGAGGGAACCGCCAGCGAGTAGAACGTCTGCGAGCCCGTGGAGCCCGCCAGGCCGGTCTTCGCCACGCCGTTGGTCAGCGCGATGGCGGTGATGGGCGCGCCCACGCCCACCGCCTGCCACGCCGCAGACACCGAGGCCTGCTCCGCCGTCGTGTAGCCCAGCGAGGCCGCCGCCTGCTCCGTGTACGTCTTCGCCTGGGCGAAGGTGGTGGAGGCCGTCATCAGGTCCACGTTGGCCTTGTAGAAGATGGCGCCGGCCTTCTGCACGCCGATGCCCGTCACGCTGACGGTGGACTTGCCGCGCGGGTGCGTACCGCCCGTGGACAGCAGCTTGAACGCCAGGTTCGCGATGCCCGAGGTGTAGTGCACGTCCGCGCTGCCGACGCCCGACACCCAGAAGTCCTTGGACACGCCGTCCTTGGCCGGGTCGTCCATGTAGCGGAGCGCGTCACCCGCGGTGGACGGGGTCCAGATGTCCTCGCCGACCTTCCAGATGTCCGCGCCGGTGCTCCAGGTGCCGCTGTCGTAGCTCTCGCAGTAGGCGCCGAAGATGTCGGACATGGCCTCGTTCAGGCCGCCGGACTCACCCGAGTACGTGAGGTTGGACTCGGAGCTGGTCACCGCGTGCGTCAGCTCGTGCGTGGTGACGTCCGCGTCCAGGCCCAGCTGGGTGCTGTTCACGCCGTCGCCATCGCCGTACACCATCTGGGTGCCGTTCCAGTAGGCGTTCACGTAGTTGCTGCTGTAGTGCACCGTGCTCTTCAGCTGCGCGCCCGCGTTGTTGTACGAGTCGCGGTTGAAGTTGTTCTTGTAGCAGTTGTAGGTGCCGCCCAGCTTCGCGTAGTTGGTGTCCACGTGGTTGTCACCCGTGGCCGCACCGCCCTCGGAGCGCTTGAGCGTGCCCGGCAGCGAGGTGCCGTTGTTGGCGCTGTACAGCGCGCGGTTGAGCGCCGCGAAGATCTCCGTGCGGCGCTCCAGGATGGAGCCGTCCGCCGCGCTCACGTACACGCGCTCGCGGATGGGCAGCTCCTGGCCCTCGCCCACCACCATCTGCTCGTAGGCCAGCTTCAGCTTCTCGTCCGAGCCGGTGCGCAGGTACACCAGGCGCGCCTCGCCCTCGGTCTCGATGTGACGGCCCACCGTGGAGCGCAGGGCCGCGGACACCGCCGCCAGCGCGGAGATGGCCGGCTTGGAGGGAACCAGCTCGCCGTCGCGCGCCGTGCCGTTGGCCGCGACGATGGCGCCGTCCTTGTTCACGTGGAGGATGAGCTCCTCGCCCACCACCGGCAGGCCGTTCTTCAGCTGCGCGTAGCGGATGTGGGTGACGCCCTGCTCATCCGTGCGGACGCGGCGCACGGCCAGATCCGAAGCGTTCAGCCGGAACGCCGGAGCGATGCTCGCGAGCGCCTGGCTCACCTGGTCGCTCGCGTTCAGCCCCGCCAGCCCCTGCACCGAGCCGGACGCCGTGCCCAGGCGGCCGTCGAGCATGTAGGGAACGCCGTTGGCGTGAGTGCCCAGCACGCGGGCGCTCGGCAGCGCCGCGAGCGCGGACTGCACATCTCCGATCGCCAGCTCATCTACCTTCTCCGTCCCCGGAGCAGCGGTGTCGGGGTCAGCCATCTCGCAGGCAGCGAGCGGGAGAGTGGCGAGCAGAGCAGCAACGATGCGATTGCGAACCAATGGGGGATCCTCCTGTCCACGGCGAGGCGCCGATGGAACGCTCCGGACAAAGCAGGGACCGGGCCAATCCCAAAAATCCTCGTAATTCAGGCGGTTGGCGTGCACCTTCCCCAAAGGGCTGGCACATGCATGTCTCACAGCCTCATGCGAAAAATGTATCAGGTGTTTACAGCCTGTCCCAGCAAGCCTCGGGAATCGCTGGCACTCAGCGTCTGGAGGGAGGCTTGGGGCGTTTGAGGCAGATTGCCTCACGCGAGGCAAAAGGCGTCATGCGGGACCCTGGCCCCTGAAACCAGTTAAAACAGAAATGCCAATCCATGCTTTGAGAAGCAAGGGGCATTCGAAGGACTCGCCCAGAGCGGGCCGCTGAGAACTTTCTGCGAGCTGGCCCGTTCCTCGGCGACGCTCGTCTCTCTCCTCTTCCGGGAACCCTCATGCTCGTTGAACTCACTCCCCGTGTGCTCGTGGCAATGCTCACCGTGAGCCTGGCCGTCCCTGTCACCTTTCATCAGGTACTCGTCACGAAGGCGGACGCGGGCTCGCTGGGAGGCGCGAACCGCTTCCGTACCTATGTCTCCACGGACAAGCCGCTGTACCGCCCCGGAGAGCAGGTGCTGGCGCGCGGCCTGATGCTCGAAGCGGTGCGCCACACGCTGAACCCGTCTCCTTATCAAGCGCAGCTGGAGATCCGCGGGCCCAAGGGCGACGTGGTCACCTCCGCGAGGGTGAGCACGGAGGACTCGGTGTGGGGCTACGCGTGGACCATCCCCGCGGATCAGCCCGGCGGCGAGTACACGCTGAGGGTCAACTACCCCTGGACGGGAGACGCGCCCGCGGAGCGGAAGTTCGACGTGCGCGCCTACCGGGCCCCACGGCTCAAGTCGCAGATCGAGTTCCTCCGGGATGGCTACGGCCCGGGTGACACCGTGACGGCCACGCTGGACGTGAAGCGCGCCGAGGGCGGAGTGCCCGCGGGCGCCAAGGTGACCGCCATCGCCCTGGTGGACGGCGCTACCGCGGCGCAGGTGTCCGGCACCGTGAACGACAAGGGGCTGTGCACGGTGAGCTTCAAGCTACCCACCCGCATCGAGCGCGGCGAGGGCTCGCTGGCCTTCTCCATCGAGGACGGCGGCGTGGTGGAGACAGCGGCCAAGACGATCCCCATCCTGCTGCAGACGTTGGACCTGTCCTTCTACCCGGAGGGCGGCGACCTGGTGGCGGGGCTGCCCTCGCGCGTCTACTTCGAGGCGAAGACGCCGGCGCAGAAGCCCGCGGACCTGGTGGGCGCGGTGGTGGATCTGGCCAGCGGGCAGGTGGTGGCCTCGGTGCGCTCCGAGCACGAGGGCCGCGGCCGCTTCGAGTTCACTCCGAAGACGGGCGCGAAGTACGCGCTGCGCATCGACCAGCCCTCGGGCATCCAGAAGCGCTTTCCGCTGCCGGAGGCGAAGGCGAAGGGCGCCGTGCTGCGCTCGGGCGAGGACGTGGCGGCGGCGGGCAAGCCGGTGACGCTCTCCGTGGCGCTCTCGGGGCTGAGCAAGGCGAAGGTGACGCTGAGCAAGCAGGAGGTGGAGCTGGCGTCCGCCGAGGTGGGCTCGCAGGGTCAGGTGACGCTGGATCCCAAGGACGCGGACGGCGTGCTCATCGCCACGGTGTGGGACCACGACGGGCGCCCCCTGGCGGAGCGGCTCGTGTTCCGCCAGCCAGCCAAGGCGCTCGACGTCGAGGTGAAGCTGGACAAGGCCAGCTACGTGCCGGGGGACTCGGTGCAGCTCACCGCCCGGACGACGCGGGACGGCAAGCCCGTGTCCGCCTTGGTGATGCTCACCGTGACGGATGACGCGGTGCTGGAGCTCATCGAGAAGCGCGACCAGGCGCCCCAGCTGCCGGTGATGGTGCTGCTGGAGCCCGAGGTGAAGGAGCTGGCCGACGCGCAGGTGTACCTGGACGAGAAGAACCCGAAGGCGAAGCCGGCGGTGGACCTGCTGCTCGGCACGCAGGGCTGGCGGCGGTTCGCGCTGGCGAATCCCGTGAGCTTCGTGGAGCAGCACGGCGACCTGGCCCGCCGGGTGTTCGCGGTGCGCGTGCCCCAGGTGCCTGCTCCGACTTCCGCGGTGGTGGCGGAGCTCGCGGCCGCAGGCGCCGACTTCGATGACGCGCCTCGGGGCGGGAGGCCGCCTCCGAGGCCCGCGCCCGCCATGGCGGCTCCGCCCGTGGCCGTGGCACCTCCTGCCCCGCCGCCGCCCGCTCCGCCTCCGCCTCCGCCTGCTCCCATGGGCCAGGTGATGCCAGCCCAGCCGGTGCGCCAACAAGAGGACCGCAACATGGCCGAGGCAGCGCGCAAGGCGAACCGGGCTCAGCGGCTGGAGCGAAAGATCGCGGCGGATCATGAGGCCCTAGCCGATGAGTTGATGCCCTACGACCAGCAGGAGGTCTACTTCCGCGTATACGCGCACACGGTGCGGCCGGGCCGGAAGGCGGGAGACCGCGTGGACTTCTCGGAGACGCTCTACTGGAACGCGGGCGTGCGCACGAACCCAAAGACGGGCGAGGCCAAGGTCCAGTTCGGCCTGAACGACTCGGTCACCTCGTTCAAGGCGTTCGCCGGAGCGGTGGGCAGCGACGGCGTGCTGGGCTCGGCGGTGGCGTCCATCGAGTCCGTGCAGCCCTTCTATGTGGAGCCCAAGATTCCCCTGGAGGTCACCTCGGGCGACGTGGTCCAGCTGCCGGTGGCGCTGGTGAACGGCACGTCCTCCGCGCTGAAGGGCGTGGGCGTGAAGCTCGACTTCAAGGGCGACGTGCGCGCCACGACGCTGGGCGCGGTGGATCTGGCGGCGAAGGAGCGCGCCCGGCGCATCATCGAGCTGAAGATCGGCCAGGAGTCCAAGCCCATCGACCTGACGCTGGCGGCGACAGCGGGGGACTACGCGGACAAGGTGCAGCGGGCCCTGGTCATCAAGCCCAACGGCTTCCCCATCACGGCGTCGTTCGGCGGGAGGGTGTCGGCGAAGGCGCCAGCGGTGCACACGGTGACGCTGCCGGCCAACACGGTGCGCGGCAGCGTGAAGGCGTCCGTCGTGGTGTACCCGAGCCCGCTGGCGAACATGACCGAGTCCCTGTCGCGGCTCATCCAGGAGCCCTCGGGCTGCTTCGAGCAGACGAGCTCCACGACGTACCCGATGACGATGGCGCAGCAGTACTTCCAGACGCACAGCGGGGTGGATCCGAAGCTGGTGGCCTCGGCACGCGAGAAACTGGAGCGGGGCTACCAGCGGCTGGTGGGCTTCGAGACGAAGGAGAAGGGCTACGAGTGGTTCGGCGAGGCCCCGGGCCACGAGGCGCTCACGGCGTTCGGCCTGCTGCACTTCGGGGACATGCAGCAGGTGCGCGAGGTGGACTCGGCGATGCTGACCCGCTCGCGCGAGTGGCTGCTCAAGCAGCGCGACGGCAAGGGCGGCTTCGAGCGCAAGCGCCGCGCCCTGCACGTGTGGATCGAGGACCGCGACACCTCGAACGCGTACATCACCTGGGCGCTGCTGGAGAGCGCTCCGAAGACGGCGGACATGGTGAAGGAGCTGTCGAAGGAGCTGTCCTCGCTGCGGCGGGCGGCGGCGGACAGCAAGAACAGCTACGTGGTGGCGCTGGCGGCCAACGCCCTCTCGCTGTCCGGGGAGGGGGGGGAGGCCAAGAAGCTGATGGAGCGGCTGGCGGCCAAGCAGAGCAAGGAGGGCGTGGTGGAGGGCGGCACGCAGTCCATCGTGGGCAGCATGGGCGAAACGCTGCAAATCGAGACCACCGCTCTGGCAACGCTGGCGTGGCTGAGAGACCCGGCCTTCGCGGCGAACGTGGAGCGCTCGATGAAGTTCCTGGCGAGCTCGTGTGACGGTGGGCGGTACGGCTCCACGCAGAGCACGGTGCTGGCGCTGCGCGCCATCGTGGCCTACGACAAGGCGCGGGCGGCGAAGCGCTCGGGCGGCGCGGTGCGGGTGTACGTGAACGGCCAGCCGGTGGGCAGCGCGGTGAAGTTCGAGCCCTCGGCGCAGGAGGCCATCAAGCTGCCGGACATTGCCGAGCTCATCATCCCGGGCGAGCGGAAGATCGAGCTGCGGATGGAGGGCGGCGCGGAGCTGCCCTACTCCATCGAAGTGACTTACAACGCGCTGAAGCCGGACAGCTCGCCGGAGACGAAGGTGGCGCTGGAAGTCTCGCTGGCGAAGAACGCGCTGACCGAGGGCGAGCCCACCGAGGCGCGGGTGCTGGTCTCCAACAAGACAGACGAGCAGCTGCCCACGGCGGTGGCCATCTTCGGAGTGCCGGGCGGGCTCGAGGTGCGGCACGACCAGCTCAAGGAGCTGGTAAAGAAGAAGACGGTGGACGCGTACGAGGTGATCGGCCGCGACGTGGTGCTCTACTGGCGAGGCATGGAGCCGCGGAAGAAGCTGGACGTGCCGCTGTCCCTGGTGGCGGCGGTGCCCGGCACCTACACGGGCCCGGCCAGCCGCGCGTACCTTTATTACGCGGACGAGCACAAGACGTGGCAGGACGGCGTGAAGGTGTCCATCGCGCCCAAGCCGTAGAAAAACGACGGGGCGCGGCTCCGAGGGAGCCCCAGCGCAGTCCCAGCGAAAAGATCCTCTTTCACTACATAGGCAACTTTCGCCCACACCTTCCGACAATAAATACAGGGACCCACAACCGAAGGGTGTGGCGATGCGGAAGCAGCGACTGGGTGAATTGCTTCAGAAGGCGGGGCTGGTGGATGAGATCCAGCTCCGTGCAGCACTGGGCTTCCACTACAAGTGGGGAGTGCCGCTGGGGCAGGTGGTGGTGGACATGCGCTTCTGCACCTCGCAGCAGGTGCTGGAGCTGCTGGCCGGGCAGCTGGCGCTGCCGGTGGTGGACCTGGACGCGGAGCCGCTGGATGAGCGCATGACGGACGTGCTCCCGGTGGAGACGGCCGAGGCCTGCCGGGTGGTTCCGCTGCGCGTCGAGGGCGCTCGGGGCTCGGTGCTGGTGGTGGCCGCGGCGGCTCCGGCTCGGCCCACGGTGCTGGACGAAGTGGCCCGCGTGGCCGGCAAGGCGCGCGTGGTGGCACTGGTGGCGACGGACGCCGCCGTGTCGCGCGCCATTGATCGCCTCTACTACCCCCACCTGCTGGGCGCGCAGCGTCCGGTGGAGCCCATTGCCCTTCCCGAGGCCGACGAGCAGCTGCCGCTGGTGACGGATCGCGCCGAGTGCCTGATGCTGGGCCAGCAGCTGCAGGCCCGCTCTGCGAGCACCACCCTGGAGCAGGGAGGCCTGCCGCTGCTGATGCCGCTGTCGACGGACGTTCCCGCGCACGCGCGCGTCACCGAGCGGGAGATGCCCGCCGTGGTGCTGGCACCGCAGGCCGCGCCGAAGCCGGAGCCCGAGCCCGAGCCCGAGGTGTGGGTGTACGGCTGGGGCGTCAAGGCGACCGAGGGGCTGCTGAAGCTGCTGGAGGAAGCGGACCTGCGGGCGCGGGTGGCGCGCACCGAGGACGTGAAGAAGGCGAGAGCGCGCGCGGTGGTGCTGACGCCGCTGCAGTCGATCGAGTCGGTGATGCGGCATGGCATTCGCGCGCAGCTGCTGGTGGCAGGCCGGGCGCACGACCGGGCTCGGGCGCTGGCGATGGGGGCTCACGCTTTCGTGTCGGGCCCGCTGCGCACGGACGAGCTGATCCACGAGGTGGCCGCGCGGGTGTCCGGCGACGGCGCACCGCTGCGCCAAGTGGGCTGATTAAGGAACGCCTCCATCGGTCTGCGGCTTGACGCGGCAGGCCCGGACGCTCGAGCCGCTCTCTCCCCTGCACTCGTAGCCTTCCTGGCTCCGGCAGTCGGTGTCGTGCGTGCAGACGGGCGAGCACATCAGCCGCCCCCCCTCATTGATGCAGAGGGAGTCCAACGGGCACCCCGCAGAGTCGCCCCTCGGGCTGCAGGGCTCGGTGCAGAAGCCTCCGGGGAAGTCCTCTCGGCAGAAGAGGACAGAGTCACAGACATCATTGGAGTTGGAACAGCTCTCCCCCACGAACTTGGTGTTACAGGCCACAAGGGACAGGGCAGCCAGGACAGCGAGCATCAACAGGCGCATGGACGGCTCTTCGTCGAGACAGAGGAGCGCTGGACCTTACGCCAACAGCCTTCGTCCAGTCATGGACACCCCTGGGAGCGGGGCACGGAGCATGGGGCTGCTCGCAGTGGCTGGCCTCCAGGCGCTGTGCCACCGTCGGCCCCTATGCGAGGTCTCGCCGCCACCGTCCTGACCTGGAGCGCGATCCTGATGGGAGCGGGCTGCAGCAAGGCCGCGCCGCAGTCCTCCGGTTCCCAGAGCCAAGCGGCCCGCCCCGAGAGCAAACCGGAAGGACGCGAGGAGCTCCAGCCGGTCTCGGCGTTCTCCGGCATCTCGCCCATGGAGGCGCGCTCGGTTGCGTTGTTCCGCGAGGCGGGCCGGGTGATCACCCACCCACGCTGCACCAACTGCCACCCGCCGGATGACCGGCCTCGGCAGGGCATGGATCAGCACGTCCATGTTCCGGCAGTCTCGGGAGGCGCCAGCGGCCACGGCCCCCCGGGCCTGCCGTGCACGGCGTGCCATCAAGCGGCCACCACGCCCACGGTGGGGGCCACGCTTCCAAGCATCCCGGGCAACCCGAAGTGGGCCCTCGCACCCGTCGAGATGGCATGGCTGGGGAGGCCGCTGGGACAGATCTGCGAGCAGCTCAAGGATCCGAAGCGCAACGGCGGAAAGAGTCTCGCGGAGATCCAGCACCACATGGCGGAGGACATCCTGGTCGCCTGGGGTTGGGCACCGGGTCTGGGCCTCCAGCCCGTGCCAGGAACTCAGAAGGCGTTCGGAGAGCTGATCCAGGCCTGGATCGACACCGGCGCCCACTGCCCGAGCCCCTGAACGCCGAGCCGCGACTCTCGCTCACCGTGACGCGGCGAGGCGCTCCGGTGTCAGCGGCAGCTCGCGAACCCTCGTACCTGTGGCGTCGAAGAGGGCATTGGCCAGCGCCGCGGCGGTGGGGCCCTGGGAGGCTTCTCCCGCGCCCAGGAAGGGTTCGCCCGGACGATCGATGAGCGCCACCTCCACGGGAGGCACCTCCGAGAAGGTGAGGATCGGATAGGTGGCCCAGTCGCGCGAGAGGATGCGGCGGGAGTCGTACCGGACGGCCTCCTTGAGGCTCCAGCTCAGGGATTGGATGAGCCCGCCCTCGAGCTGATTGCTGAGCCCATCTGGGTTGACCACCTCGCCCGCATCGGCGGCGAGCACGGCGCGCACCACCTGCACGGCGTGGCTCTGAGGATCGACACGGACCTCCAGGCACACCGCGCAGTAGCTGGCGGAGTTCTTGTAGCGAGCAAAGCCCACCCCTCGCCCCCTCTGAGGCGCCTTGGCATACGAGGACCAGCCGAACCGCTCCGCGGCCTTGAGGATGACCGCCTTGGCGCGCTCGTCCTTGAGCTGACGGAGCCGGAACTCGATGGGGTCCGCGTGAGCCACGTGAGCCAGCTCATCCATGAAGGACTCGATGGCGAAGACGTTGGCGTAGGCACCCAGGCTGCGGTGAGAGGAGACGCGCAGCGGCATCTCGGTCACGAAGTGGGTGGTCACCTTCTGGCCAGGGAATGTGTAGATCGGAATGGCGTTCCGATCCGCCGCGTAGTTCGGAGGCCCACCGTTCTTCGGGACAGGCATGGGGAAAGGCGTCGCCAGGGAGCGGCCCGCCAGCAGATTGCCGGGCTGACCTCCGGGCCTCGTGCCGTGGGAGGTGGACCACAGCTCATAGTCCCACTGCAGCACATGGCCGCGCTCATCCACTCCCGCGCGAACCCGGGTCACCATCGCCGAGCCATAGGGCTCGCAGGCGTGCTCGTCCTCGCGAGACCACTGCACGCGCACGGCCTTGCCGGGCAGCGCGCGGGCGAGCAAGGCGGCATCCGCGGCGGCATCGTCCGCGCCGTTGTGGCCGTAGCAGCCCGCGCCATTCATGTGCTGGCCCTGCACCTTTTCCTTTGGCAGGCCGAGCATCTTCGCGATGGCCTCGGTGGTCTCAAAGACGGTCTGGCTGTGGGTGTGAACGGTGAGGACGTCACCGTTCCACTCGGCCACGGCGCACGATGGGCCCATGGCTCCGTGCATCTGGTAGGGCCGGCGGTAGGTTGCCTCCAGTGTGCGGACCGGAGCAGTCTCCGCCGGGCGCGCGATGGTGTGGATGGGCAGATCCTGCGTGGGCTGCGTCAGCAACCACGCATAGGGATCCACGGGCAGCGCGGCCTGCTCTCGCCACCGGGCGGCGCGGGCGAGACTCGCGGCGGCGCGGATGGCCTGCCACTCCTTGGCTGCGACGACGGCGAGGAAGCTGCCCTCGCGCACCACTTTCACGACGCCGGGCATCCGCTCCACGGCAGAGGTGTCCACCTCGATGAGCGTCGCACCATACGAGGGAGCACGGACCACGCGGCCATGCACCAGCGAGCCGGGCCGGAGATCGTGCACGAAGATGGCCTCGCCGGTGATCTTGGGAGGCAAGTCTCTGCGGGGGATCGAGCGGCCGGAGTAGCGCCGAGCGGAGGCGGGCTTGGGAGCGACAGAGCCCGTCGCCTCGCGTCTCAGCTCCTTGCCCCCCGTGAGGCTCCAGTAGGTGACGGTGCGCTTGCTGGAAGGATCCGTGAGGGTCCCATCCTGCACCCGCAGCTTGGACGCCGGGACGCGCAGGTGCTCGCTGGCCATGGAGACCAGGATGGAGCGAACCTCTGCGGCGGCGGCGCGCACGGCCTTGCCTCCTTCGGGCATGGACATGCTGCCGGCCGTTGCTCCTTGGTTGGGACAGAGGACGGTGTTGCCGGAGATGATCTCCAGCCGGGACAGCTCGATGTCGAGCTCATCGGCACAGAGCTGGGCGAAGGCGGTAAGAATGCCCTGGCCGAGCTCCACCTTGCCCGTCTTGAGCGTGACCTTGCCGTCCGAGCCGATGCGGATCCACGCATCGAGCTGGCGGTTCTTCTCCAGGTCCCTGGGGAGCTTCGAAGCCTCCGGCTTCTGGCCGAAGACCTCTGAACTGGCGAGGGAGAAGGCCAGCACGAGCGAGCCTTGCAGGAACGATCGGCGTCCGAAGCGTACGCTCATCGGGCCAGCTCCTCGGCAGCGCGCTGCACGGCGCGCACGATGCGATTGTGCGAGCCGCACCGGCACAGGTTGGCATCCAGCGCGGTGCGGATCTCCGCCTCGGTGGGACGGGGCTTCTCCCGCAGGAGCGCGGCCGCAGCCATGATCATGCCTGGGATGCAGTAGGCACACTGCCCTGCCTGCTCGGAGAGGAACGCCTGCTGAAGAGGATGCAGCGTGCCATTGGGTGCACGCAGCCCCTCCAGTGTGGTGATGGCCTGCCCTCCCAGAGACGAGGCCGGAACGAAGCAAGAGCGCAGCGGAGCCCCGTCTCGCAGCACCGTGCACGCGCCGCACTGGCCCACACCGCAGCCGTATTTGGCGCCATTCAGCCCCAGCTCATCGCGGAGCACATAGAGGAGCGGGGTGTCCTCCTCTGCGTCGATGACATGGGCTTTGCCGTTGACGGTGAGCGTGAAGGGCATGAGCGAGGAGGAGACCAACAAGCTCCGGAGATCACCAGCGCCTTCGCCTCTGTGCTCTCCTCCACACGCTGTGCTTCGTCGCATGAGCGACAGCTGGCGGAAGCCTCGGCCGGACGGCAAGCTCCCGCGCATGAAAAAGACACCGCTCACCGTTGGCCTGCTGCTCTGCCTCTCCCTGCCCGCCTGGGCTCAGCCCGCGCCCCTCGACCTCTCCAAGGTGCCTCAAGAGGGCAAGGCCGAGCAGGACTTCGTCCCCGCCGGCTGGAAGATCGACGCCACGACGAAGGGGGACCTGGACAAGAACGGCAAGGAGGACGTGGTCCTCGAGCTGGTCGAGGAGGATCCCAAGAAGGCCACGGGGGGGGAGTTCACGGAGCGCTCCCGCGCGCTGGTGGCCCTGCTCTCGGAGGACGGGGGCAAGCTGCGCCGCGCGGGCGCCTCGAACAAGGTCCTCTACTGCACCACCTGCCAGGGGACGCTGGGCACGGGCCTGGGCGGCGTGACGAGGATCGAGAAGGGCGTGCTCATCGTCGATCAGATGAGCGGCTCGCGCGAGATGGTGCACACGGTGCTGCGCTTCCGCTACGACCCGAAGGAGCGCAAGTTCGTGTTCATCGGCGAGGACGTCGAGCACGCGGACCGGGGAGCGGGCACCTCGACGGTGGAGAGCACCAACCTGCTCACCGGCGCGAAGGTCACCGAGCAGCGCGAGTACAACCCGAAGACGGACAAGAACACCGTCATCTCCTCGAAGAAGAGCAAGGTGGCGGTGCGCAAGCGCTACCTGGAGGACGCGGACATCTCCACGTACTACTGAGGTCAGCGCGGCAAGGGATTCACGGTGAGCTGCTTCGAGGCGAGGAACTCGGGGTTGAAGACCTTGGAGGCGTAGCGGCTGCCGTGGTCGCACAGGAAGGTGGCGATGCGCAGCCCCTGGCCCTGGTGCTGGCGAGCCACCTCATAAGCGGCGCGCACGTTGATGGCCGCCGAGGTCCCCACCACCAGCGCATCCTCGCGGGCCAGGTGGTAGAGCATGTCGAGCATGTCCTGGTCTGACAGGCGCATGGCCTCGTCCACGCGGGCGTGGCGGAAGTTCTCCGTGAGCCGCATGATGCCGATGCCCTCGGTGATGGAGCTTCCCGAGCCCTCCATCTTCCCCTCGCGCACAAAGCAGTAGAGGCCAGAGCCGTGGGGGTCCACCATCACCACGCGCAGTGCGGGGTGCTTCTCCTTGAGGTAGCGGGTGACACCGGAAGCGGTGCCGCCGCTGCCCACCGAGATGACGAGCACATCCAGCTTGCCCTCGCACTGCTCCCAGAGCTCGGGGCCCGTGGTCTCGTAGTGGAAGTCCCCGTTGGCGGTGTTCTCGAACTGGTTGGCCCAGAACCAGCCGTGCTGCTCCGAGAGCGCGCGGGCGGAGTGGAAGAAGTGGTTCGGGTTGGAGAACGGGACAGCGGGCACCTTGCGGACCTCGACACCCATGGCCTCGAGGTACTCGTACTTCTCGCGGGCCTGGTTGTCCGGCATGGTGACGACGACGCGGTAGCCGCGCTCGCGCCCGAGCAGCCCCAGGCCGATGCCGGTGTTGCCTGCAGTGCCCTCGACGATGGTGCCGCCGGGGGCGAGCTTTCCCTCCTGCTCGGCGCGACGGATGATGCCCTTGGCAGCGCGGTCCTTGATGGAGCCACCGGGGTTCATGAACTCGGCCTTGCCGAGGATGTCACAGCCAGTGAGCCGGGACAGCGAGCCGATTCGAAGCAGCGGGGTATTCCCGACCGCGTCCCAGAGCGATCCGATTCGAGGAGTCATGTCTGTACCTGAGCTTCAGCGGGCAGAGGCCGGGAGAGCCTCGATGCGGGCCTTCTCCGAGACCATGAGGTTGCGCACGTGCTCCCGGAGGGCCTGCACGTCGCCGTTGAAGGGAGCGGGGTCCACCGGGGGCAGGACCTGCACGTGGCAGTTGGCGGTGGTCTGCAGCACGAGGCCGTGCTTGGGCAGCGTCTTGGCGGTGCCGGTGAGGACCACGGGGATGACGGGACACTTCATCTTGATGGCGAGCTGGAAGGCGCCGTCCTTGAAGGCCTTGATGTTCCCATCGGGGGAGCGGGTGCCCTCGGGGAACATGAGGATGGGGACGCCGCGCTCGAGCCACTTCTCGCAATGGACCATCATTCGGCCGACGCTCTCGCGGTCGCCGCGCACGAGGGGCACGTAGCCGTTGAGCGCCATGTTCCAACCGATGAAGGGGAGCTTGAAGTTGGAGGCCTTGGAGACCCACTTGAAGGGGCGGTAGAGGCCGAAGAGGACGAGGATGTCGCCCATCGACTCGTGGTTGGAGACGAGGACAGCGGGGCCCTTCCATGGGAGCCGCTCCCGGCCCTCGACGCGCTGGCGCCAGAGCGGGTTCACGTACATGTACAGCTGGGCCCAGAAGCACGAGTACAGGTGCAAAACCCGCCCGTTCCGGTCGAACGGCGTCGTGACGGCCCACACCACCACGGCCCCGAGGAAGAACACGAGGCTCGAGACGGCGAAGAACGTCCAAAAGACGATGGAGAACAGGAGTCGAATAGCGCCGCGCAGTGTGCCACACGCTCGCATCCAGTCGATCAAGAACTCGCGCTGGTTGCATTGCTCGGCCGCTACCCTGGAGCTACGGTGGGACGTATTGACCTACCGGAGCAGTGTGAATGCCTCGCTGCCTACGAAATGATTCTCCGGTGGTGTCGCGCGGTGGGTGGGCACTTCTAACGTGCCTGCTGGCCTGCACAGGAGTCCAAAGGACCGGGGTGCCTCGAGCCCTCCACGACGGGTATGACCGTCGTCCTGGAAGCTTCTGTGCCCTGAATCCCGAGGGCTGCCCTCCAGAGCAGACGCCGCTGGAACCCTCCTCCCCCGAAGACCAAGATGCCACCACTGGAAAGGGTGAGTGCTTGGATGCATGTGAAGCGGGAGGTGAAGTGCTTGCGAACTTCTGCAGGCGGCTGAAGAGCCCCCGACGACAAGCCCTTTGCTGGGCCGCCACCCACGGTTCCAAGACCGCATGCATTGGTATGTGTCACGCGATCTACCGTTGATCGGGTGAGCAGGAGCCCACGAGGAAAACAGGAAAATGCATGAAAGACTGGCGTCCCAAACTCACCTCGATTGATGACCCCATCGCCGACGACTACTGGTCGTACCGGACGGAAGATGGGACGAAGCGAGTCTCTCGCATCATCATCGGCCGCCCGGCTCTGCTCGAAGACGGTACGCACTGGTACTGCCCGATGTACTTCGAGCATGTCACCCAGGGCATCGACTACGCCTTCGGTGTGGGCTCCGTGGACGCGCTGATGAACGCCATGTACTTCGTCCGCAGGCGGTTCTACGAATTCGAAGACGTCGTCCCTCGCTCGAAGCCCAAGGCCGCCGCCAAGAGCTCCCAGTCCTCCAAGAAGCGCGCGGCCCAGAAGCCCCCCCGCCGGGCCTGACACATTCAGGCGGGGCTGTCGCCGACGTGGCGCAGGCGGGCCACGTGCTCGCGCCTGGCCTGGCAGGCACATGTGTTTCACTGTCGCACCTCAGCGTCCCACTCAAACCGACAACAGGAACGCACGCCGCCACGAACGGGCGGGAACCTTCCGAAAAAGGCGCTGTCTGTACCGGCATCCCAGCAAGCAGGGAGCCCTCATGGCCATTCCTCTGACACTCAAGGTTTTCAAGGGCGAGACGCTCGTCACCTCGCAGGACTTCGCCCGCGACATCATCAAGATCGGCCGGCTGTCGTCGGCGCACCTGCGCCTGGATGACGAGAAGGTCAGCCGCGTGCACTCCGTCATCGAGGTCGCCGCCGATGGCTCGCTCTCCATCATCGACATGGGCAGCGTCGAGGGCACCTACGTCAACGGCAAGCGCGTCAACAAGGGCCGCATCTCCTTCGGCGATGAGATCCGCCTGGGCGAGACCACCCTCCGCCTCGAGAACCCGGCCGCCGTGGCCGCGATGAACGTCTCCGCCGCTGTGGCGAGCACGAACGTGGCTGTTGTCACGCAGGCTCCCGCTCCGGTCATTGCGCAGGCCAGCCCCGTGGCGGTGGAGACCTCGGCTGTGCCCGAGACTCTGGCCCTTGCTCCGTCCATGGCCACCACCGCGCAGAACGAGACCGTTCCCACGGAGGCCCAGGCTCCACACACCGAGCCCGCGGCTCCCGTGCGCCGGAGCCACACGAGCGGCCCGCTCGGAGCGTCCCTGAGCTTCGTGTGGGTCGATCAGCGCGTGGGCGAGTTCTTCCTGCCTCCGGGCCAGAAGAAGTCCTTCAGCGTGGGCACCGCCGAGGGCGTGGACTTCGTCATGGGCGACTCCCGGCTCGGCAGCCCGAAGCTGGAGGTCCTCCGCACCGATGGGCACACGTACACCGTCTGCTTCACCGGGAAGATGAAGGGCGAGCTCATCCGCAACGCGGAGACGCTGGACCTTGAGGCCGTCATCGAGTCCGGCAAGGCCTCGCACGAGGACTCCGCGTACACGCTGGCGCTCGAGCCGGACGACGTCTTCTGGGTGGACCTGGGCGGCGTGGCGTTGGAAGTCTGCTTCCAGCCGGTGCCCAAGCGGGTCCACGTCCCGCTGAGCGAGTCCGTGGACTACCGCGCGCTGAACATCTTGCTGCTGATGCTCTTCGCCAGCTCCATGTTCATCATCGGCGCGCTCAACCGCACCGGTGACGAGGAGGCCTTCGCGGACGAGCTGAGCGGCGACCACGAGCGCCTGACCAAGCTCATCATCAAGCCGCCCGAGCCGCAGCCGAACCGGTTCCTCGCCCAGCTCAACGACCAGAAGGCCCGCCAGCAGCCGAAGCAGCCCGTGCAACCCTCCACGTCCGAGCCCAAGAAGCCCATCCGCAAGCAGACGCAGCCCGCAGTGTCCACCGCCACTCCCTCGAACCCGAAGGACACGGCCCAGCGCTTCACGAAGAACCTCTTCAGCGGCAAGGGCTCTGCCTCGCTCTTCGGCAACTCGGGCGGGAACTCCGACCTGCGCAACGCCATCAGCAATGTGCGCAACGTGGCGCTGGGCTCGAACGGTCCCTTCGGCGGACTGATGGTGAAGGGAGGCTCGGGTGGCCCGAGCACGGGCGGCAGCACCATCGGCCTGGACGGCATCCGCACCGCGGGCCGGGCGGGAGGCAACGACGGCTATGGTCAGAAGGTGCCCGGCCTCACGGGCAAGGAGAGCGTGGATCCCACCATCGCGCCCGTGGAGTTCAAGGTGAACGAGGGCTCGCTGGACCGGGAGCTCGTCCGCAAGGTCATCCAGGACAACAAGAACCAGATCCGCTCCTGCTTCGAGCGCCAGCTCAACCAGGACCCTGACTTGAACGGCAAGGTGCAGACGCAGTTCACCATCGGCCCGGATGGCCGGGTGCTCGAGGCGAAGGTGGCGCAGTCCACCACGGGCAACGCGGAGCTGGATGCGTGCGTGGCCAGCCGCGTGCGCCTCTGGATGTTCCCCAAGCCCAAGGGCGGCGGCACCGTGGTGGTCAGCTACCCGTTCATCTTCAAGCAGGCGGGCAAGTAACACCCCTCCGGAGGCGGGCGCGGTGCAGGCCCGCCTCCCCCTGTTCCCAGCGAGACGCGGCCGTGGCAAGAAGGACCGCGCATGCTGAAGCAGGAACTGCTGGACGCCTTTCTCGCCCGTCAGCCCACCTTCGAGGCCCTGGGCCGGGCGCTCCACGCGCACCTCCAAGAGGTGCTCGAGCGTGGCGGCGTGAGCGTCCACGGCGTCAGCCACCGCATCAAGTCGCCCGCGAGCCTGGCCGGCAAGCTGGCCCGCCCGGACAAGATCTACCAGCACCTGGATGACCTGACGGACCTGGTCGGCCTGCGCGTCATCACCTTCTTCGAGGACTCCATCGAGCACGTGGCGCGGCTCATCGAGGAGCACTTCCGCGTCGACATCGACCGCTCGGTGGACAAGCGGCTGCACCAGGATCCGGACAGCTTCGGCTACCGCTCGCTGCACTACGTCTGCCACCCGCCCGCAGCGCTGCTGGCCCAGCACCCCGACTGGGAATGGCCCTTCGAGATCCAGATCCGCACCATCCTCCAGCACGCGTGGGCGGAGATTGAACACGACCTGGGCTACAAGTCCCCCGAGTCCGTGCCCCTGCCCATCCGCCGGCGCTTCTCGCGGCTGGCGGGCCTGCTGGAAGTGGCCGACAGCGAGTTCGTGGAGCTGCGGCGCTTCATGGAGAACTACGCGCGGGATGTGCGCCAGCCCGTGCAGCTCGCGCAGGGCACGCTGGGGCTCGACGCGGTGTCTCTGCAGTCCCTGGCCGAGAGCAGCCCGGTGGCAGAGCTGGACCTGGTGCTGGCGAAGCAGCTGGGCCGGCCGCTCGCGGCCTCGCTCTTCTTCCCGGACTACGTCATCCGCATGCTGCGCGTGGTGCAGTTGGACCGACCCGCGCACATCCTCCAGCGCCTGGAGGGCTTCAGCCCGCGGCTGCTCTCCTTCGCCGAGCGCTACTTCCGCTTCACCACCGAGGCCTGGGGTTTTGGCGGCGAGCACCTGGACAGCGTGCAGCGGGGCTACAGCCTCATCCTGCTCTCGCACTGGCACGCGCTCTGCCAGGTGGACCTGGAGCTGCACCGGCTGGAGCGGATGAAGGGCTTCTACCAACAACTGGACTACCCGGACGACGAGGCAGAGGCCCGCCGCATCGCCCGGCTCTTCGTCCGCTGCTTCGCGGACTGGAGGGGCCCCTCCCCCACTTAAAGAGGAGGAGGGGCGCCCGCCGCGCTAACCGATGATCACCTCACACGAGCAGGTGCTCATTTCGCACTGCGTGCCCGCGCCGCAGGTGCCGCCGCAGTTCGGGTTGCACACGCAGTTCGTGCCCGCGGCGTTGCAGCCGAGCGTGGGGCCCGTGCAGTGGTCCGGCTCGGTGGGGCTGTAGTTCGGGTCGTCCTCGCACGGCACGCCGCCGTTCGGATCGCTCACCGAGTCGATCCAGTACTGGTAAGACACCGCGGCCTGGGCGTTCGTGTTCGCCGGGCGGCACGCGCCGAAGAACGAGATCGTCCGCGCGCTGCCGTCGAAGTCGAAGCCGTTGACGGTGCTGCGCGGGATGTTGTTGTTCGAGGTGCACACCGCCGGGTTGCTCACGTTGTCCACCGCCACCTTGATGGACGCGCCGATCGGCGGCTTGAGCGTGCGGTAGCCCGCGTTACCGATCGCGTCCGAGATGATGGCGTCCATGGAGGCCCCGATGGAGTTGGTGTCGCTGATGGCGCCCAGCACGCCGCCCGTGGCGTTGACGACCGCGGCGTGGCGCTGGCCACCGAAGGCCGGCTTCGGGTTGAACTCGCAGCCGCTGCTGTCACAGCCGCAGTTCTGGCCGGACGGGCACACGATGCCGTGCACGGTGATGAGCTTGCCGGTCTCGTTGGTGGGCGCCGTCCCGGACGAGACGTTGCCGAAGAAGTTGATGAAGTTCTGCACGGGCTCGCAGCCGGAGCCCGGCTTGTCCGCGTTGCCGCCGGAGCCGCAGAAGCCAGAAACCGAGGTGTTGCCGCTGGTCTGGTCATCCGCGTCGCCCAGGATGACCACCACGAGGGCGGCATCCTTGCGCGCCAGCGTGAGAGACTCGGAAGCGCCCGGCTCGGTGCCCGGGTTCAGGTCATCCACCGCCTTGCGGGCCGCGCCGAGCACACCCTCGCTGCCGGTGCCGTCGATGTTGATCCAGCACCCGCCGTTGGAGCCCTCGGAGGTGTCACCAGGGCAGCTGGCGGTCTGCGGAGTGGTGGGCACCACGCTGCAGACCTGGTTGGTGCACGTGCTGCCCTGCGTCAGCCACGCCTTCACCTTGTTCAGGTTGCGGGTGAACTTGCGCAGCTTGCCGGAGTTGGGCTCGCCGCCGATGTGGTAGCTGGAGGTGACCATCGCCATGCGCCAGTCCAGCGACGAGGCGTTGAGCGAGTCCACCGCGGCCTGCGCGGCGATGGCCAGCGAGTTCTGCGAGCTCTGCATCGAGCCGCTGTCGTCCACGACGAACAGGAAGTCCACCTTCGCCGACTGCAGCTGGAAGCGCTCGCACTGGATGGCCGTGGGCTCGCCGAACTGGGCCAGCGCCGAGCCGTCCGACAGGTCACGCGCGGAGAAGGCCGTCGTGGTGTTGCGGTTTTCGCCCGTCACCGCCGCCTTCTGGGTGATGGCGATGAGCACCACCACGCTCTGGTTGGAGCGGTGGACGAAGAGCGCCTGCAGGCGGAAGTCGCCGTTGCCGCCCGCCGTCGCGGTGCTCAGGCGGCCCTGGGTGTTGGGCACCAGGGCGTTCACGAGAGCGTTGGTGCGGGCCTTGATGTCCGTGGTGGCACCGGCCTGGTCGTAGAAGACCTGCAAGGCGCTGTGGCCATCCCAGGTCTGGAAGCGCTGGGCGGTGCGGTTGCTCAGGGCGCCCTGGTTCTGGATGATCGTCCGCAGGGCCTCCTCGTCACCGAGCGGATCCGTGGCCTGCGCGGGCGCGGCCTGACGGAACGCGAGGAAGGCGACCTTGTTCTCGGCGTCGTAGCCCACCAGGCCCTTCACGTCGCCGCCGACCTCGGAGCCGGTGGTGGTGATCTCCTCCACCTCCGTGAAGGTGGGCGGCAGCGCCAGCTTGATGTCCGGCCCGCTCGAGTCCTTGAAGATGACCGGGCGCAGGTTGGCGGCGGTGCACACCTGGCCCACCGGGCCCGAGGCGTCACCCGTCCGCGGATCCAGCTCTCCGGGGTCCACTTGGCCGTTCTGGTTGGTGTCCTCGGCGCCGTCGCTCACCCCGTCACCGTCCGAGTCCGCGTTGGTCGGATCCGTCGTCGTGGTGGGCTGGGTGTCCGGCCGGAAGTTGGTGCAGGTGACGGGATCCGGGTTGTTGACGGCACCCAGCTCGATGCCGTCCAGGAGGCCGTCCCCGTCGGAGTCCGGCTTGCGGGGATCCGGCTCGCCGGGGTCCACCATGCCGTTGGCGTTCTGGTCCTCGCCCTTGAAGGTGCCGTCGCTCGGGCCGTCGAGCAGGCCGTCGCAGTCGGTGTCCTTGAGCAGCGGGTGCGTCTCGTTGTCATCCGCCTTGCCGTTCTTGTTGGCGTCCTCGATGCCGTCCTTCAGGCCGTCGCCATCGGTGTCCGGGTTGAGCGGATCCGTCTTCAGCACGGCGCTCGCGTCCTTGGGCAGGACACAGCTGGTGCCCTGCACGGGGGTGTCGATGCCCAGCTCGAGCCCGTCCGGCAGCCCGTCTCCATCGGTGTCCGCCAGACCCGGGTCCGTCTTCTTGCCACCACCGCGGTCCGTCGTGAACTCGACCAGGTCACTCAGGCCGTCGCAGTCCGTGTCCTTGGTGGCGTTGTTGGGATCGTTCGGATCCGTCGGCAGCGGCGTGGGTTTATTGGGTTCACCAGGCTCGGGCTCCTTGCCCGAGTCACCACACGCTACAGCCGCCAAGACCGCCGCGAGCAGCGTGGCTTGAAGCAGTCGTCTCATCTTCATAGGGGGGCCTCCACTACACAGGGACTCACGCGCTGAGAGCCGACCCTCCGGCGCGCGAAGGCCTTCCACCATACGCTCCAGGGCCCTCGCTGCAATGTGCTCCTTTGGGGTTTTCGCTGTGGTCAGGATTTTACGTCGAGACCCAAGCACTCCTTCCAACTTGAGCGCGAAATTCCGCGCAGCACTGTGCACTCCGCTCCTGGAGCAGGAAGCCAGACAGGCTCCGAGTGTAATGGGCTGTTGACATGTATCGGACACCACCATGTATCGCGGCACCCTCGGGTTCCGCCGCCGGCCGCTCACCGAGCCCCTGCGACCGTTCGGGCCTTTTTGGCCTCCAGCCGAGCTCCGGCCCACGCATGTTGGGGGCATGAACCCGTCGCGAACCCTCTCGCGGAGCGCCTTTCTCGTGGGGCTCTTCGCTGGCCCCCTCGCCCTCTTGATGATCGTAGCGGCCATCGGCTTCCACGCCTCCCTGTCCGGCTGGGGCTATGCCGTGGGGGTGGCCTTCACCGCGGCGGGCCTCCTCTCGATGCCGTGGCGCCGCTGGCGGGGCCTGACCCGCGCGGGCCTGGGGCTCCTGCTGCTCGTGGCCAGCGCCCGGCTCGTCTTCGCGGGGGGAAACGGGATGGACACCCTCCGGCTGCCCTCGGGAGACCACCGGCTGATCAACCGCCTCGTGGAGGAGCGGGATGGGACGCTGTTCGCGGGCCACCTGCTCTTGCTCACCGGCCAGTTGCCCCGCTCGGACACGCGAGACTTCCTCCCGGCGCTCGACTCGGCCTTCCACCGGCTCCACACCACCGAGGGCTCCATCGCCACGCCCGCCGTCGCCACGTGGCTCGGGCTCCAGTCCTCCGAGGACTTCGACACGGTGGTCATTCCGTCCGAGGGAGCGAAGCCCCCGGAAACGGCAGTGGTGGCGCTGCACGGCTACACGGGCAACTTCGCCGTCTACTGCTGGCAGCTCTCGCGGGCCGCCCGGGCCATCTCCGCGCTCACCGTGTGTCCCTCGGTGGGCCCACTGGGGGACTGGTGGTCACCGCAGGGCGAGGAGACCCTGAAGCGCACCCTCTCCTGGCTCCAGGGCCGAGGTATCCGCCGGGTGTACCTCGCGGGCCTCTCCAATGGAGGTGTGGGTGCCAGCGTGCTCGCGGGGAAGCTCTCCCGCTCGGGCCCCGAGCTGCGAGGACTGGTGCTGATCTCCGGCGCCTCTCGCATCGCGGACACCCCGCGCGTGCCAGTGCTCCTCGTCCAGGGGCAGCATGACTCCATGTTCCCCGTGCACCGGATGCGCGCCTTCGCCCAACGCGCGGGAGCGCTCGCCACCACCTTCGAGGTGAACAGCGGGCACTTCGCCTTCCTCGATCACGCGGACGAGTGCGAGCGCGCCATCGCCTCCTGGCTCCGTGAACGAGAGCGCGCCACAGGGAGCTGAGCGCCTCCATTCCCATTTCTGGGAATCCGCCCCTCCATCGAACGCTGTCAGCCCCGCATGTCATGACAGCCCCTTCCACTTTCACCTGGGGTGCTGATGAGCAATCGGGTCTTGAAGGCAGTGGGTGCGGCATGGCTGGGCGCGAGCCTGGCCGCATGCGGTTCGATGCAGGACGAGGCAGCGCAGGAGTTGCCGTCGAAGGACGCGGACATCCGCTCCGCGATGGCCCGGTTCGAGAAGGCCCGGGTGGTAGCGAACACGGACGAGGGCCTGCCCTATTACATTGAAGGCCGGCTGGGCGAGCTGCCCCGGCTGTCCCAGCAGCGCGTGGGCGAGACGGCCCGGATAGCGCTGACGGATATCGCCCCGGCGTTCCGGCTCAACAGCAATGACTTGGTGTTCCGCAAGAGCTCGGTGGACAGCCAGGGCCACCAGCACATGCGCTTCCAGCAGACGCTGAACGGCCTGAAGGTGGTCGGCGGCGAGCTGGTGCTGCACGCGGACGCGGACGGCCTCATCTACGCGGCCAACGGCTCGGCACGGGGCGGCGAGGCCCTGCCGGCGCAGGCAAAGGTGGCCCCCGAGGCGGCGCTGCAGGCGGCGGTGCACAGCTCGGCCGCGAGCAACGCGCAGGCCGAGGGCTCCCCGGTCCTGGTCTACCTGCGGCCCGAGGGCAGCCCGGAGCTGCGGCTGGCGTGGCAGGTGCGGGTGAAGGGCGGCGGCAACGCCGACATGCCCTCGGATGACCTCATCTACGTGGACGCGCAGCGCGGCGGCACGCTGGCCATCCACCCGCAGATCCACTCGGCGCTCAACCGCAAGGTGTACTCGGCCAACAACGGCTCGAGCACGCCGGGCACGCTCAAGCGCAGCGAGGGCCAGGCGCCGGTAGGCGATGCCCACGTGGACATGAACTACGACCAGCTGGGCGCCACGTACAACTGCTACAACGCGCTGTTCGGGCGTGACTCGTACAACAACGCGGGTGCGGCGCTGATCAGCACCGTTCACTACAGCAGCAACTACGTGAACGCGTACTGGGACGGCACGCAGATGGTGTACGGCGACGGCAATGGCGTGGACTCCATCGAGCTGGGCAAGGACCTGGACGTGACAGTCCACGAGCTGAGCCACGCGGTGACGGACAGCGAGTCGGACCTCATCTACTCGGGCGAGTCCGGCGGCCTGAACGAGAGCTACTCGGACATCTTCTCGGGCGTGTGCGAGAGCTGGTCGCGCGGCTGGGCGGTGGACGCGGACATCTTCAAGATTGGCGAGGACATCTGGACGCCGGGCACGGCGGGGGATGCGCTGCGCTACATGGATGACCCGGCCAAGGACGGCGTCTCGCTGGACTTCTACGGGGACTACGCGGGCCAGGACGTGCACTACAGCTCGGGCATCAGCAACCTGGTGTTCGCGCTGCTGTCCAAGGGCGGCACGCACCCGCGCGGCAAGACGAGCGTCTCCGTGGCGGCGATTGGCCCGGAGAAGGCCGGCCGCATCTTCTACAAGGCGAACACGGATCTGTTCACGGCGAGCACCACGTTCGAGCAGGCGAAGACGTACACAGTGCAGGCGGCGCAGGCGCTGGGCTACGACGCGGCCACGGTGCAGGCGGTGACGGACGCGTGGCTGGCGGTGGGCGTGCCTCCTCCGCCTCCGGTGACGAGCCCGCTGACCAACGGCGTGGCGGTGACGAACCTGTCGGGCAGCTCGGGCAGCAAGAAGTACTACACGCTCGAGGTGCCGGCCGGTCAGAGCAGCCTGTCGTTCGTGACGAGCGGCGGCACGGGTGACGCGGACCTGTACGTGCGGTTCGGCTCGGCGCCGACGGCGAGCAGCTACGACTGCCGGCCGTACACGGGCGGCAACGCGGAGACGTGCTCCTTCACCACCCCGGCGGCGGGCACCTGGTATGTGATGTTGAGCGGCTACTCCTCGTACTCGGGCGCGAGCCTCACGGGCACCTACGGCGGTGGCGGCGTCGGCACGCCGGTGACGGACACGGCCAGCGGCTCGGTGAGCAAGAACACGAACAAGAACCACGGCCCCTACACCGTGCTGGCGGGCACGCAGTTCAAGGTGGTGATGACGGGCACGAAGAACCCGGACCTGTACGTCCGCTTCGGCTCGGCGCCGACGACGACGGCGTATGACTGCCGCCCGGCGCTCTCGGGTGCTTCGGAGACGTGCACCCTGACGGTGCCGGCGGGCCAGAGCTCCGCGTACGTCATGGTGCGCGGCGCGGGCTCGGGTACGGCCACCTACAGCCTGACCATCAATCGCACAGCGCCGTAGCCTCGGAAGACGGTTCATGCTGAACGGCGGGCGGCTCTCGCAAGGGGGCCGCCCGTCATGCCTTGTCGCCACTCGGAGGCGTCCGACTCATCGCGCTTGAAGGCCGCCGCAGCTTTCTCCAGCCCGAGCGCGGCGACGGCGGCGCACGAAGAGCAGCACAGGCACCGTGGGCGCGTAAGGCTCAAGCACCCGCTGAAGTTGCCCGCTGCGCAGCTCCTCCATGACCATGGGCTCGAACGCATAGGCAAGCCCCAAGCCCAGCTTGGCCATCGACGCACACAGCAGACCATCGTTACTTCTTCCTCGGCGCCCGAGCCCGACCCGGCCGAGAGGGAGGACCGTTCCTTTCAGACCGGATACCGGTGAGCGCGAGGCGCAGCAGCCGACTCGCTGTGGCCGGATCGTCTTCGGTGGCGACGGCAATCGCGTTCGCCAAGAGCATCAGGTCCTTCGTCGTGGCGCCGACGTGAAGCGCGCCCACAGATGAGGCCCGTGCCACCAGAACCTCCATCACGTCGAGCAGCATGTCGGTGCAGCAGAGCTCTTCTGGCGAGAGGCCATCCGGGCCGGCCAACAGCGCAGCGGCAAGCCCGCGGTGTGTCGCTGTGTAAACCGTCAGCTCTTCGAGCCAGGCAGCCAGCTCAGCGCCGGGGTCCTCGCCCGGCTGTGCGGCCGCCCGCGCACAGAGCTGCGCGACGCCAGCGCGGAATACTACCTCCAACAGCGCCCGCCGCGACGGGAAGTGCCGGTGCAGGGTCGCGGAGCCCACCCCCGCCCTCCGCGCGATCTCCTCGAGCGACGCCTGCGCGCCATCCCTGGCGACCAGCTCCGCGGCGGCGGCGACGATCCGCTCCCGGTTGCGTTGGCCGTCCGCTCGCAACGCCTTCTCACGCTCCACGGCGGTCTTCTCCTCGGCCAACGGCCTCGACAAACGGGGTGGCCCTCCATATCTTGCCACCGAAGTCTAAACGGTGGGGCACCCCACTTACAGGAGGCCCGCATGAGCCGCAGCGATCCCGTTCTCGTCACCGCCGCCACAGGGCGACAGGGCGGCGCCACCGCCCGGGCGCTGCTGGCCGAAGGCAGCACATCGGTGCGGGTACTGGTGCGCAACCCGGACGCGCCGAACGCGAAGGCCCTCGCGGCGGCCGGCGCCGAGGTGGTCATCGGGGATCTCGACGATCCGCGATCGCTGCGCGCCGCCTGCGCCGGGACACGGGCGGTGTTCTCGATGCAGTCGCCCATTCTCTCCGCGACCGGCGTTGACTACAGCAAGGAGCGCGAGCAGGGGAAAAACCTCGTCGAGGCCGCGTTGGCCGAAGGCGTCGGCACGTTCGTGCACACCGCGACGTCGGGCGTCGGCGACCACCGCAACGTCGAGGGCTGGGCCGAGGGCCGCTGGAAGTCCCACGAGGACTACTGGGAGAACAAGTTCGCGACCTGCGAGCTCGTGCGCAACGCCGGCTTCGACCGCTGGACCATCATCCTACCCGCCACCTTCATGGACCACTCCATGCTCGATCCCGCCGGCTTCGCCGACGGGCGCCAGCTGGTCACGGTGATCAGGACTGATCGGCCCATTGGGCTCATCGCCCCGGAGGACATCGGCAAGGCAGCCGCGGCGGCGATCAACGATCCCGCCAGGTTCAAAGGTGTGACGCTGCAGCTCGCCGGCGACCTGCTCACGCTTCCTCAGATCGCCGAGATCCTCTCGCGCCTCGACAGCAAGGAGTACGTCGTGCAGTCAGGCACGGTCGAGGAGGCCGTCGCCGCCGGCCTGCATCCCGGTGTGGCGCAGGGACTGACGTACATGAACGTCGCCCCGGTGCTGGCACGGCCCGAGATCGCCCGCTCCTACGGGCTCTCTCCCATGAGCTTCGAGACGTGGGCCCGCCAGCAGCGCGGGATGGCCTGACCACCGCCCTGTCTTCTCATGCTCCGCCTTCTCGCCGCGCATCCTCGGAAAAGAAAGGCAGTGCACGCCCGGGGAGCCGCACATTGAGCCGGTCACGCCGGCGCAACCTGGCAGCGTCGGCCAGCATCCGCCCCGCCCACCGGTACACATTGAACTCCGACACAAAGAGTTTCTGGCGGAGCACGCGCAGCCTGGAGCCCCCGGAGCGAAACCGGCACATGAAGCCCTGCTGGAGCAGTACCTCCATCTGCTCCAGGCCGACCCCACCCTTCTCGCGGCCGCCGCTCAGTCAGGGCGCGAGCAGACCCTGCAATGGGGCACTGACGAGCTGAAGCACACGGCGGCCACTCTGAGCGATCTGCCTCTGGCGGATGCCCAGTACGAGTTGGAGCGCGTGCTTCAAGAGGTCAGAGAACGCCTGGAAGTGCCGGGGGGGTCGAGCCTGGCCCCGGCAGCTGCCCGATGAGCACCGCGGGCGTGCTCGGGACCTTCGGCGCCGCGGCCTTCGTGCCCTTGGGCTTGCCCCTCCCGCTCAATGAGGCTGGGAAGCTCCCGTAGGGTGAAGCGGGAGCACCGCCGTAAAGGTGGCGCCTCCGCCCTCTGTGTGCCGCAGGCGGATGCCGCCGCCGTGGGCTTCCGCGAGGTGGCGAGCGATCCACAAGCCCAGCCCGAACCCTCCATAGTTCTTCTCGGAGACGGCGCGCTCGAAGCGTCCGAAAATGCGATCCTGGTCCTCCGGCCCGATGCCCACGCCGTGGTCTCGCACCGTGATGGAGGCCTGGTCCGAGTCCCTCCGCACCGCCACCTCGATGGGCTTTCCCGCCCCGAACTTGAGGGCGTTGTCCAGTAGGCTCTCGAGGAGCTGGTGCAGCCGCGCCGGATCGCAGGAGCCGATGACGGGCGAGGGCGCATTCAAGGTCAGCACGCTGCCGGCGTGAAGGGCCTTGTCCCGCGCCTGATCCACGACGGCGCTCGCGATCGCGGAGAGGTCGGCTTCCTGCCGTGTGAGCTTCAGTCGGCCGGTGACGAGCTCTGACACGTCCAGCAGCCGCTCGACGAGGCGCGACAGACGGTGCAAGTGTTTCTGCGTCGTCTGCGCCTTCGCCCCGACGGCCTCCAGCAGCGCCTCGGCATGGCCTTGGCTGCCCACGCTGCGGAGCAGGGACTGGACGTTGAGCGACAGGGCGCTCACGGGCGTGCGCAGCTCATGGCTGACAAGGCTGAGAAACGCGTCTCGCACCCGAACGGACTCTTGCAGCACCTTCTTCTCGAGCTCGTTGCGGAGCGCCTCCCGGCGCACGCGGGCCATGTCGAGCTGGGTGCGCACCCGGACCAGGAGCTCACGAGCGGAGAAGGGCTTCACCAGGTAGTCATCCGCGCCGCTCTGCAAGCCCTCCACCGTGGCCTCATCCCCCGCCCGCGCGGACAGCAGGATGATGGGGATGGCGCGCGTGTCCTCGCTCGCGCGCAGGGCACGCACCAGGCCAAAACCATCCATCCCCGGCATCATCACATCGGAGAGGACCAGGTCCGGCGGGTGGGCCCGGGCCCGCTCGAGCGCGTCGTTCCCGTTCGTGGCGGTCTCGACGTGGGGGAAGGCCCGCCCGAGCAACCCCGCGACGTAGATGCGCAGGTCGGCGTTGTCGTCCACGAGGAGGATGCGGGAGCGCGCAAGCTCCTCGGGCACCTCCAGCGCCGGGTCCTCGGACGCTCCCGTGCTGGGGGTATGCGGGCCCGAGTCCTCCACGGACCAGCGCTTCGCCTCTTCCACGAAGGGCGCCACCGCCTCGGCCAGAGAGCCTGGCCGGTGCGTGCGCTCGATCCGCTCGGGGGGCAGGTGGGCCGAACCGCGTGGCAGCCGCAGGGTGAAGGTCGTGCCCACGCTCAGCGTGCTGGCCACCGAGACGCTGCCGCCGTGAAGCTTCACCAGCTCCTGCACCAGCGCGAGCCCGATGCCCGTGCCCTCGTGGCTTCGCCCCTGGGTGACACGCACGCGGTAGAAGCGCTCGAAGATGCGCGGCAGCTCTTCCTCGGGAATGCCCACCCCCGTGTCCTGGACGGTGAGGACGGCCTGACCGTCCTGCCACCGGAGGCCCACGCGGATCTCCCCTTCATGGGTGTACTTCACCGCGTTGGAGAGAAGGTTCAGGACAATCTTCTCCCACATCTCCGGGTCCACGTAGATGGGCTCGGGAAGGGGTGGGCAGTCCACCACCAGCCTCAAGCCCGCGCTCTCCACGGCGGATTGGAAGGCGCTCGCGAGGTTGCGCGTCAGGGCGGAGAGGTCCGTCGGCGCGTAGTGGGCCTGGGCCCGGCCCGCCTCCATGCGCGAGAAGTCGAGCAGCGTGTTGACCAGCTTGTAGAGCCGCAGGGCATTGCGGCGGACCAGGTCGAGCCTCTCTCCCTCCAACGCTTTCTCCGTCTTGGAGAGTGCGTCCTCGATGGGGCCGAGAATGAGCGTAAGCGGAGTCCTGAACTCGTGGCTCACGTTGCTGAAGAAGGCAGTCTTTGCCTGATCCAGCCGGGCCAGCTCCTCGGCCCGCTGCTTTTCCTGTTCATAGGCGCGGGCACTGGAGAGGCTGGCGGCGAGCTGCCGCGCCAGGAGCTGCAGGAAGCCGCGGTACTCGCCGTGCAGCGCCATCAGGGGACTCAGGCCCGCCACGAGCACTCCGGTGGCCTCGGCATCCGCGCCCATGGGCACGGGAAGGAGCAGTGCGCGCGTGGTGGGTTCGGGCCAGGGGCCGCCAGGAAGGTGTCCGAACTTCAAGTGGAGATCTTCGACCAACACCTCCTGCTTCCGGCTGGCCACCTCGGCGAGCGGCCACGAGAGGGAGTCGCCGAGGCTGAGCTCGACGGGAGCCGCGGGTGCTCCCCGGGCGAGGCCGGCGCAGCTCACCAGGTGCGCCTTGCCGGCCCTGATGACGTAGAAGAGCGCGAAGGGCAGATCATGTCCGGCCTGCGCGAGGACTTCTTCCACGGAGCGGAAGACCTCTTCGACCTTCTTGGTGAGCGCCGCCCGGATGGACAGCTCCCGGAGGATCCCCAGCTGGCGGTCCCCGACCACCTGTCGTGTTGTCTCGCTCGCGATGGCGAAGAGGCCCGCGATCTCCCCCAACTCACCAATGGTCGGGTTGTAGGACCAGGTGAAGTAGGCCTCCTCTCGCAAGCCGCCCGGCCGCCGCTGGAAGTTGACGTTCCCGTTCTCGATGAACAGCGGCTCTCCCGTCTCATGGACGCGCTTCATCAAGGGGCCGAGGAGCGCCCATTCCTCGGCGAGCGCCTCATTCCCGCGCGCCCCCATGGTCTCGGGATGCTTCGCCCCGAGGATGGGACGGAACGGGTCGTTGTAGAGCATGCGGAGCTGGGGGCCCCAGAAGAGGATGATCGGATAAGGGGAGCGGAGCATCGTGCTCACGGATGTCCGCAGGGATTGAGGCCAGTCCTCGATGGGGCCCAGCGAGTTCTTGGACCAGTCGATGGAGCGCATCAGCGCGCCCATCTCACCGCCGTTTTGAATGAAGCTCTCCTCGGCGCCCGGCCGTTGGAGTGCCTGGCGGGGGGCAGGCGAGACCGCGCCCGTCTGCTGTCCGGCGGGAAGAGAGAGAGAGAAGGTGCTGCCTGTGCCGGAGGTGCGCTCGAGCCGGATCTGCCCTCCGTGGCTCTCCACGATGCCCTTGGCGATGGAGAGGCCCAGGCCATGTCCCTCGCGCTTGCGCTGAGCCCCGTGCCAATAGCGATCGAAGATGTGCGGTTGCTCGGCGGGGGGGATCCCCGGGCCGGTGTCCGTGACGCTGAGGCGGACAGCCCCGGTCCCGGCCTCGGCCTCGGCCCGCAGGTGGATGCTGCCCCCCGGGGGCGTGAACTTGATCGCGTTGGAGAGCAGATTCCCGAGCGCTTGGAGGATTCGTTCCTTGTCGCACCACAGAACGAGCCCCGGCTCCACCTCGAAGACGAGCTGCACGCCTTTCTCGGCCGCTGGAGGCTCGAAGAGCTCCCGGACATCACGGGCGAGCTCCTCGGCCGGCTGCGCTTGGGCCGCAATGGAGAGCGTTCCGGCATCGATGCTCGCCAGATCGAGCAGGTCCTCGATGAGCCGGTTCATCCGGTCGGCGGAGCGCCGGATCGTGTCCGCCTGCTTGCGCACGCGGGCGAGCAATTCACCCTCCGGGGACAGCCGCTGGAGGAGCTCCGCGGAGGTGCGAATGGCGGTGAGCGGCGAGCGCAAATCGTGGCTGACGACGGCGAGCATCTCCTCTCGGAGGCGTGTGGCGCGGCGGGACTCCTCGAGAAAGCGCTGGGTGTCCTCCGTGTGGGCGCGCTCCGCGTGGACCGCCTCCTGGCGCAGCCGCGAGACCGTGAGCAGCGCGGTGACGCGCGCCAGGAGCTCCTTCGCGGAGAAGGGCTTGGCGAGGTACTCGTCCGCGCCGCTGCCGAACCCCTGGATGGTGGCCTCTTCGCCCGCGCGTGCGGACAGGAGCAGGATGGGAATGGTGCGGGTGCGGCTGTCCGCGCGCAGGGCTTGAACCAGCTCCAAGCCGCTCATCCCGGGCATCATCACGTCGGAGATGATGAGGCTGGGAGGATGGGCCCGCGCGGCGGCGAGGGCCTGTGCGCCCGTGCTCGCCGCCTCCACGGTCCAGTGCTGCGACAGGAGACGCGAGAGGTAGGTCCGCATGTCGGCGTTGTCGTCCGCCAACAAGATCCGGGCGTCAGCTCGAGGGCTGGCTGCGGAAGCCTCGGCTTCATTCCAGGAGGAGGCCTCCGCGAGGAACTCGTCCGCTCCACTCCCGGTGGGGGGGCGCGCCTGGGAAGTTCCCAGCTGCTCCTGGGGGAGGTGCCCAGAGCCCGTGGGGAGGCTCACCGTGAACGTGCTCCCCTTGTGGAGCACACTCGTCACCGTCACCCTCCCGCCGTGCAGCTTGACCAGCTCCTGCACCAGCGCGAGCCCGATGCCCGTGCCCTCGTGGCTGCGCCCTTGCGAGCCCTGGACCCGGTGGAAGCGATCGAAGATGCGGGGCAACTCCTCCGCCGGCATGCCGATGCCCGTGTCCTGGACGGTGAGCTCCACGTGATCGCCGAGCCACCTCAGCGCGATGCGGATCTCTCCCTGGTGGGTGAACTTCAAGGCGTTGGAGAGGAGGTTCAGGACAACCTTCTCCCACATGGCCGGATCTACGTAGACGGGTACGGGGAGCGCGGGGCAGTCGGACACCAGCGTGAGCCCGGCGGACGCCATCGCGGAGTCGAAGTTGCTCACGAGCTCGAGCGTGAGGGAGGAGAGGTCCGTGGGGACGAAGAGGGCCTGGGTGCGCCCGGCCTCCAGGCGGGCGAAGTCGAGCATCGTGTTGACGAGCTTGCGCAGGCGCAGGCCGTTGCGGAGGACCATCTCCTGCCGCTCCCGCTGCTCGGGGACGAGGGGATGGGCAGTGTCCGCCAGGGCTTCTTCGACGGGCCCGAGCATCAGCGTGAGCGGGGTGCGCAGCTCGTGGCTGACGTTGTTGAAGAAGGCGGTCTTGGTGCGGTCCAGCTCGGCCAGGGCTTCCGCCCGCTTCCTCTCCTCCTCGTAGGCGCGGGCGCTGCTGATGGAGGTGGCGATGTGGTCCGCCACCAGCCCCAGAAATCCACGGTAGTCGTCGTCGGGGGCGCGCCGCGCGCTCAAGCCCGCGACGAAAAAGCCATCGAGGCGCTGAGCGCCCGGACGGGCAATCGGTAGGACCAGGGCCGAGTGAGGAGCCTCCGGCCAGGGGCCGCTGGGCAGCTGCGCGAAGCGGGCGCGAAGCTCCGGGACGAGCTGGGGGCGCTGGGTTGCGGCCGCCTCCGCGAAGGGCCACGGCGGGTTTGCTGAAGCTGCGCCGAAGAGCGAGACAGCGGCGGCGGTATCTGTCTCCCAGCCGGCCGTCGCCACCAGCTCGGGCCCCGCGTCCGCGTCCCTGAGCCGGTACAGCAAGGCGAAGGGAACGTCAAAGGCGTTGCCCTCGAGCGCCTGGGCTGCTTCTCGCCACGCATCGTGCTCCCGCTTCACCGGGCCCACGCGCGCCGCCAGGTCTCTCAGCGTCCGCAGCCGCCGCTCGCCCAGCACTCGGCCGGTCGTCTCGGTGACGGTGACAAGAACACCTCCGATGCCCCCACTCTCGTCTCGGATCGGGCTGTACGAGAAGGTGAAGTAGCACTCCTCGAGGTAGCCATTGCGGTCCAGCGGGAGCATCCAATCCTCGGAGCCGACCGCCGTCCCGTGCCGCACTCCCTCGAACATCGGGCCGATGATGTGCCAGCTCTCCTCGAACGTGGCCTGGGCGCTGCGGCCCATGGCGGCGGGATGCTTGGTCGAGCCGAGAATCGGCCGGTACCCATCGTTGTAGAACTGGACGAACTGAGGTCCCCACGCGATGTACATCGGAAAGCGCGATTCGAGCAGGATGCTCACCGCCGTCCGCAGAGACTGAGGCCACGTCTCCGGTGGGCCCACGGGCGTCTGAGCCCAGTCGATGGAGCGCATGAGGGCGCCCATCTCGCCCCCAGCGACGAGCACCGCCGCCGCCTCGCGCTGGGGCGTGTCTGGCTGCTCGGGCGTGGAAGAGGGGCGGGGTGCCGTGTCGTGAGGAGGGGTCGAATGGCCCATTCACGCAGGCGATACCACACACCCCTCGTCAGGGTGGATGGAGTTGCAGCGATCCAAGAGACCGCTCGCCTGCGTGCTTCCTCTGCCGAGGCTTGAGGAGCGTCTGGGAAACGTTGAGAAGTTTGCGATCCGCTCCTTCTCACCGTGCTGGGACTTCGGCACGGGGGGCTCACCGGCTACACAAGCAACATGTCGGACGCCCAAGGCGCTCCAGGATTCCTTGAAGACTGCGGGGAGATGGGTGAGCGCATTCGCCGGCACGACTGGTCGGCTGCGGGCCTCGGCCCGCCCGAGTCGTGGCCCCAGCGGCTCCAGGGCTACACCGACATGATTCTGCGGCTGCCCACGCCCGCCATCATCTTCTGGGGGCCCGAGCAGACTCAAATCTACAACGCGGGCTACTCCGTCATCATGGGACCGCGGCACCCCCAGCACCTGGGCTCCTCCTACCGCGACTGCTGGCCGGACACCTACCCCACCATCTATCCGTGGATGCGGCGGGTGTTGGATCAGGGCGAAGTCATCCAGGTGCACAAGACGCTCATCCCGGTCACGCGTCATGGCTTCACGGAGGAGGCCTACTTCACGTTCTCCTTCGTTCCGCTCCGGGATGACGACGGCCGGATCAACGGCTTCCTGCAGCCCGTCAACGAAGTGACCGAGGAGGTACTCGCGGAGCGGAGGCTCGCCACGCTGCGCGCCATCGCGCCCCGGGCCACGACTCAGGCCGAGGTGATTGGCGAGGCCACCGCCGCCTTCCGCGGAAACGCGCAGGATCTCCCCTTCGCGGTGGTGTACCTGTGGAACGCGGCTGCTCACAGGCTGGAGCCCGTGGCGCACCCTGGGTTGGACTCGCTGCCAGAGTCGCTGCGGACGACGGTAGAGCAGTCGTTCGAGCCTGGACTGGCGGCGAGGGTGGACGATCTCGAAGCGCTGCTGGGGCGCAGCCACACGGGCCCATGGCCAGAGCCGACACGATCGGCGATGGTGCTCCCGCTCCGGCGCTCTCCGGCCCACGCGGCCGCGGGCGCGCTGGTGCTCGGCATCAGCCCGCGCTTGAGGTTCGACGAGAAGTACCAGGCGTTCTTCGAGGCCGTGGCCCGCGAGCTGGCGGGCGCCGTCGAGCAACAACGCGCTCAGCACGCGCTGCGGGAGAGCGAAGCCCTGCTGCGCACGATTGTCGCGTCGCTCGCGGAGGGCATCACCTTGCAGGACGCGGAGGGGGCGATCCGCTTCGCGAACGCCGCCGCCGAGCAGCTGCTGGGGCTCAGCACAAAGCAGATGATGGGCCGCACCCCGGCGGACCCGCGCTGGCGCCCTGTCCGTGAGGACGGCACCCACTTCCCCGCGGAAGAGCACCCGCCCGTCGTAGCCCTCCAGACCGGCAGGCCCCAGCTGGGCACGCTGATGGGGGTGCACCGGCCGGATGGCAGCCTCGTATGGCTGGTCATCAACGCCCTGCCACTGCCAAACCCCGGAGGAGGCACGTCCGGTGTGGTGGCCTCCTTCTTCGACATCTCCGAGCGGAAGGCTGCGGAAGCAAGGATCCGCGAGCTCAACTCCACCCTCGAGAGACGGGTGGAGGAGCGGACCCGGGAGCTGGAAGAGGCCAACCGGGAGCTGGAGGCCTTCAGCTACTCGGTGTCCCACGATCTGCGCGCCCCGCTGCGCCACATCACAGGCTTCGCCCAACTGCTGGAAAAGCGCACCCAGGCGATCCTCGACGCCAAGGCCCAGGACTATTTGAAGACCATTTCGGAGGCCGCTCAGAAGGGGGGGCAGCTCGTTGACGACCTGCTCACCTTCAGCCGCATGGGGCGCGCGGAGATGCGTATGGCGCCTGTCTCCTTGAGCGCGCTGGTGGAGGAAGTGCGGAGAGAGCTCTTGCTCGACGTGGAAGGCCGCCGGGTGACATGGAAGGTGGAAGCCCTCCCGCAGGTCCAAGGGGACGCGGCGCTGCTGCGGCACGTCTTCAGGAACCTGTTGGCCAACGCCCTCAAGTACACCCGGAGGACGCCAGAGGCTGTCATTGAGATCTCCGCGCGTGCGCTCCCGGGTGAAACAGAGGTCGTCGTGCGCGACAACGGGGTGGGCTTCGACATGCAGTATGTCGGTAAGCTCTTCGGTGTCTTTCAGCGGCTTCACACCGTCGATGAGTTCGAAGGCACGGGCATCGGGCTGGCGAACGTGCGCCGCGTCGTGCAGCGCCACGGGGGCCGCACGTGGGCCGAGGGCGTCCCAGGCGAGGGAGCCACGTTCCACTTCACTCTGCCGAGCGTGGGTGCGCCAGGGGAGGGGCACGGACTCTCCCCATGACACAGCTCAGGAGCAGGCCGCTGCGCATCCTCCTCTTGGAGGACAGTCCTCAGGACGCGCAGCTCATCGAAGCTGTCCTGGAAGAGGGTGGGCTCGACTTCGAGCTCACCCGGGCGTCCGGACAGGCGGGCTTCAAAGCGGCCCTCGCTGGCGGCCGCTCGGATCTCATCCTCTCGGACTACAACGTCCCCGGGTTTGACGGGCTGACGGCGCTCGCCGTGGCCCAGCGCTCCTGTCCTGACGTGCCCTTCCTCTTTGTCTCGGGAGCGCTGGGAGAAGAACGAGCCATCGAGTTGCTCAAGCGGGGGGCCACGGACTACGTCCTCAAAGACCGGCTGGAGCGCCTGGTCCCGAGTGTCGAGCGCGCGCTGCGCGAAGCGCATGAGAAGGCCGAGCGCAAGCGCGCCGAGGCGGAACTCCGCGCACGCGCCGAGTTCGAGCAGCAGCTCATCGGGATCGTGAGCCATGATCTGCGCAATCCGCTGAACGCCATCCTCCTGGCGTCGAGCGCTGTCTTGAAGCGGGATGACCTGGACGCGCGTGTCACGAAGTCGATCTTGCGCATCCAGTCCTCGGGCGAGCGCGCAGCGCGAATGATTCGCGACCTGCTCGACTTCACCCAGGCGCGGATGGGTGGGGGCATGCGGGTCGAGCGCAAGCCGGTGTTCCTCCGGGAGTTGGTGCAACAGGTCGTCGAGGAGGCACAAGTCACGCACCCGGGCCGGGAGCTCCGGACGCACTACGAGGGCGAGAGCGGGGGCGAGTGGGATCCCGATCGGCTGGCCCAGGCGGTGGACAACCTCGTGGTGAACGCCCTCCGCTACAGCCCCCACGGCACGCCCGTCACGGTGAGGACGCGAGACGAGGGGGACGTCTTGACGCTCGAGGTCCACAACGAGGGGGAGCCCATCTCCTCCGAGCTTCGTGCTCGCCTCTTCCAGCCGATGCAGCGCGGTGTCGCCCACAGAGACGGCGCGAGCCGCAGCGTGGGCCTGGGCCTCTACATCGTGGACCACATCGCTCGCGCTCACGGCGGCGAGGTGGACGTCCATTCCTCGCGCGCCGAAGGCACCACGTTCCGTCTCCGCCTGCCCAGGCACGTGGGCGCGGGCCTCGAGAGCCAAGGCCGCTGACGTCAGAAGCGCGGCCAGCAGGCGCCAGCATTCCCGCGCGTCCGTGAGGAACCCCTGCGCCCTTGCTTCCGGTCGTAGTCGGCTTGAAACCCGGGCTGGGCTCGCGCCAGGCCCGGCAGCCAGCACAGCGGCCGGCGCGGCGCTACGCGGGAGGCGGGGCCCCCTCACCTGCGGGCGTCGGCGAGGACTCGGGTGCTTCGGGGCGCGGACCCGGAGTTCCAGTGAAGAGAAACTGGAGCGCGGAGGGCGCGCGTTTGCGCCAGTCGTGCTCGCTGTGGTTCCCGTCCTTGTCCGCGATCCAGCAGAGCGAGCGCTCGTCCCAGCCACGCTCGCGCAGGTGGCGAACCATGCGCTCCGCGTCGGCGACCACCGAGCCCCCGTCCTCCCGGGCGCCTGCGTCGATATAGATGCGTGAGGTCCAGGGCTTCGGCTGTGCGGAGACGTAGTCGAAGATCTTCCCCTCCGCGAACCAGAAGGAGGGCGACATGCACAGTGCTGCGCCGAACAGGTCCGGATGGCGGAAGTGCGCGTAGAGCGCGGCAAGGCCGCCCATCGACGAGCCGCCCACAGCGGTGCCCGCCGGATCCGTCCGCACCTTGAACTCCTGAGCGATCCTCGGCGCCAGCTCCGCCTTCACCCACGCGAGCAGGTCGTCCGCCCGCCCCGCGCTGTCTCCCGAGGTGAAGGGCGACAGCTCGTCGAGCCGCGAGGAGCCGCCGTGGTCGATCCCGACAATGACCGGCGCCGGCAGCCCTTGCTCCGCCAACTGCTTCACCGCGTGATGGACATACCAGCCGCCCGAGAACGAGGGCGCGTCGTGGAAGATGTTCTGTCCATCGAACATGAACAGCACCGGCGCGCCACCCGCCGCTTCGTTCGGCGCGTACACGCGCACGTGGCGCTCCTGCCCCAAGCCGGGCACCTGAAAAGGTCCCAGCAGGTAGATGATGTGCTCTGCCATGGATGTGGGCTTCCCCTCGTGGGGCTCAAGTTTTGAAGCGGGACGCGCCGCGACAAGCCCCCACCTGCACCAGAAGGTTATTCGTCTTTTGAATTTTTAACTCGGAAGCCACGTCTCTCCTGACCCGGGCCGGTCAGCACGCGGAGCGCGTGTCAGTCACGAAGGAAATTCAAGAGGATGCGAACATCAAAGAAGTGGAGAATGGGATGGCTGCTGCTGGGAGCGCTGGCAACGGGATGCGGAGCCGCACCGGAGGCCACGGCGCAGCAGGAGCAGACGGGGTTACGTCAGCCCACGGCCACCGCAGCGGCGTTGGTGGAGACGGCGAGCTTCGATGCGGTGCTGCAGGTGCCCACATGTGCGGCGGGGGCTTCGGGCTGCGACACGGGCCCCTCTCTGGTGCTGGGCCGCGGGCAGCTGGGTGCAGAGCCTAATGCTCCCAACACGCTGGGCGGGACCTGTGCGGACGGCGACTCGGGCCTCTTCCACGGCGACGAATCGCTGGATCGGCTGAAGGTCTCCACCCCGGATGACAGCGCCCTGGCACCCGGGAAGGAAGTGACCATCGAGGCCACCGTCTGGGCCTGGTCCGGCTACACCGCGGATCACCTGGACCTCTACCTGGCGGCGGATGCGAGCAACCCCTCGTGGACGTACGTCACCACGCTGACGCCGGCCGGGGCCGGAGTTCAGGTGCTGACGGCCAACGCCACCCTGCCTTCCGAAGGCGGCAGCGTGCAGGCGGTGCGCGCCGTCTTCCGCTACGGGGGAGAGGCCAATCCCTGCAGCAGCGGCGGTTACGATGATCGCGACGATCTGGCCTTCGGCGTCGGGACCTCCGAGCCGCCGCCACCGCCGCCGCCCCCTGCTCCCGTGCGCCCTTCCCTCGTGGCGGGTGGCACAGAGACTTCCGTGAACCTCGCGGCGGATGGCACGGTGTGGAGCTGGGGCGGCAAGAGCGGAAGCTACACGACGGACTACAGTGCCTACCGGGCCCAGGGACGGCAGGTGTGGGAGCTGAGTGATGCGGTGTCCGTGGTCTCGGGGACCGGGCACAAGCTGGCCCTGAAGACGGACGCGACGGTGTGGGCCTGGGGCAGCAACACCGATGGCGAGTTGGGCAATGGGACCACGTTCAACGCCAGCGATACTCCGGAACAGGTGGTAGGCCTGGACTCAGTGATTGCGCTGGCCGGGGGCAACCACTACTCGCTGGCGGTGCGCGGTGACGGCACGGTGTGGAGCTGGGGCAGAAACCAGTACGGCCAGCTTGGGGATGGCACCACCCTGGGGCGCACGCTGCCCGCGCAAGTGCCTGGCCTGAGCAACGGGGTGCAGGTAGCAGCCGGCAGCCACCACTCCCTGGCCGTGGACTCAGCGGGCCAGGTGTGGAGCTGGGGCTACAACAGCCAGGGCGAGCTGGGGGATGGGAGCACCACCTCACGCTTCACGCCGGTGCAGGTGCCGGGGCTGACGGGCGTGGTGGCGGTGGCGGCGGGGGTGGAGCACTCCCTGGCGTTGAAGTCAGACGGCACCGTGTGGGCCTGGGGCTACAACAGCCGTGGCCAGCTGGGCGACGGAAGCACCTCCTCGCGCTTCACGCCGGTGCAGGTGGTGGGGCTGACGGGTGTCGTCGTGGCGGTGGCGGCGGGGATGGAGCACTCGTTGGCGCTGAAGTCCGATGGCACGGTCTGGGCCTGGGGCGACAACAGCTACGGCCAGCTGGGAGATGGAACCACCTCCTCGCGCTTCACGCCGGTTCAGGTGCCCAGCCTGAGCGGCGTGGTGGCGGTGGCGGCCGGCACCCGCCACTCGTTGGCGAGGGACTCCGACGGCAGGACCTGGGCCTGGGGCAACAACGAGCTGTACCAGCTGGGAGACGGGCAGCGGATGAAGAGCGCCACAGCGGTGCCCGTGGTGAACCTGTCGAATGTGACGCAGGTGTCGGCGGGCTACTGGCACGGGCTGGCGGTACGCTCGGATGGAACGCTGTGGTCGTGGGGAGCGGGCACGCTCAACTCGTACGTGCTGGGACGTGCCCGCACCCAGCAGCACGCACCCGCGCTGGTGACGGGGCTGGCCAACGTGACGGCGGCGGCGGCGGGACAGAAGCACTCGCTGGCGCTGAAGTCCGACGGCAGCGTGTGGTCCTGGGGTTCCAATTCCTATGGGCAAATCGGAGTCGGCCCCTCGGGCTTCATCTATGACAACCCCGTGCAGGTGACGACTCTGTCGGGCGTGAGCGCCATCGCCACGGGCGATAGCCACTCGCTGGCGGTGAAGTCGGATGGGACGTTGTGGACCTGGGGCTTCAACGACTTTGGCCAGCTGGGCGATGGGACGATGACCGGCCGCTCCTTGCCCGTGCAGGTGGCGGGGCTGACGGGCGTGAGGGCGGCAGCGGGAGGCAGCCGCCACACCCTGGTGCTGCACACGAACGGGACGGTGTCGGCCATTGGCCACAACAACATTGGCCAGCTGGGCGATGGGACGACGACGGTGCGCCGCCTCACGCCGGTGCCGGTGGTGGGGCTGACGGGCGTGGTGGCGGTGGCCGCGGGAGAGGATCACTCGCTGGCGCTGAAGTCCGACGGCACCGTGTGGGCCTGGGGGTACAACGGCTCGGGCCGGCTAGGCGACGGGACGACGACCTCGCGCAACACCCCGGTGCAGGTGGTGGGGCTGACAGGCGTGGTGGCGGTGGCCGCGGGTTACAGCCACTCGCTGGCGGTGAAGTCCGACGGCACCGTGTGGGCCTGGGGCGAGGGCTACGATGGCCAGTTGGGCGGAGGGGATCTCTTCTCCGTCTCCTACAACAACCCCACGCCCAAGAAGGTGCTGGGACTGAGCGGAGGGCGGAGCGTCGCCGCGAGCAAGGCGTACTCACTGGCGCTGACCCAGAGCACCGGCACGCTGTCGTCCTTTGGCCTCAACTGGGAGGGCCAGCTGGGAGACGGCTCCTACCTCTTCCGCACCACGCCTGCGCTGGTGGTGGGGGCTGGAGCTCCCTGAGCCTCAGCGGCCCACGTCCACATCTCGTGCTTCCGCGGGATGTGGACGTGGCTGTCTTCAGGAGGGATGTACGCCTCCTCGATCCGCGCCCGGCTTGCCCTGGCCGAGGGCTCCAGTCAGGCTGCGCCCATGACGACCGAGCTCATCCTGCTTCGCCACGGAGAGACGGAGTGGAACTCCCTGGGGCGCTTTCAGGGACACCTGGACAGTCCGCTGAGCTCCGAGGGCTTGCGCCAGGCGGACCTGCTCGCCGCGAGGCTCTCCTCCGTCTCCTTCCAGGCGCTCTACAGCAGCGACCTGGGGCGGGCCGTGGAGACGGCGCGGCGCATCGCCAATCGGACGGGCCACGCCCTCCGTCAGGATGGGCGCCTGCGTGAGCGGGCCCTGGGGGTGCTCGAGGGGCTCACTCGGGAGGAGGCGAGCCAGCGCCACCCGGAGGTGTTCGCGGAGTACTCGGCGGGTGGTCCGGACTTCGTCGTGCCGCGGGGAGAGAGCACCTCGCAGCGGCTGCGCCACGCACTGGAGTGCCTGGAGGAGCTCGGGGCGCGCCACGCGGGAGAGCGCGTCGTGGTGGTGACCCACGGCGGCGTCCTGAGCCTTCTCTTCCGGCACTGCCTGGGCATTCCCTTCGGCACGCCCCGGGCCTTCTCCGTGCTCAACGCCTGCTGGAACCAGTTCGACTACCACGAGGGGAAGTTTCGGCTGGTGACCTGGGGTGACGTGAACCACCTGAGGGTCTCCAGCCGCGACGACACCTGATCACCTAGGAGGAGGAGCAGGCGTCGACGCCATTGTCATTAGAAGAGCCGCCTCACGCGAGGAGCGCGGCGATGACCCTGGTGGGCCGCCGTGACTCCTCGCGGAACGTGAGCCAGGGCGTCCCGAAGAGCTTCTTCTGGTAGAGGCGGCCGGCGCATGCGCGCTCCCTCGGAAGCCGGTGGAGGTGGAGCGGCTGCTCGCGATGGTGCGCCGCCTCACCCGGCAGCCCTGGCCCTCTCAGCTCGTGGTCTCCAACTGCAGCACCCACAGCTGGTCCGGGTAGTCCCCGCCATACAGCCCGAACGCATTGTCCTTGAAGAACAGGTGGTTGTTGCCGCCCAGGGAGTCCAGCCGGTTGAACAGGTGAAAGCCCGCGTTCTTGTCGGCGATCTCCGCACCCCAGTGCTGATCCTGGTAGCCCGTGGCGCTGTAGCCTCCGAGGTACTTCCAGGATCCGAAGTAGGTGAGGTAGACGTTGTATTTGATGTTGCGCAGCCGGAAGTCGCCCTCGCCTGACTTCTCCAGGACGAACAGCTGATTGCTGTCGTCGGTCGGCTGAAGGCTCGCATGGGAGGCGTCGTTGGGGCCCATGGTGATGTACCGGCCCGTCTGGCAATGCATGATTCGGAAGGTATGCCCGGCGGGGACCTTGTTCACGTCCACTGTAAACGTCTCGACCACCCAGTGCTGGTCGTTGTACCCGGAGTTGGGAGGGTAGAGGAAGGTGGAGCCGTTGTTGCCTCCCACCAGGTTGCCCGCGACGTACAGGTTCCTCAACATCACCACGTGGGGATTGGTGTAGACGACTTGAGCATCCCAGTGCTGATCGGCGTAGTCCTGGTAGCCGAGGTCCAACAGGCCAATCCGGTCCTTGTCGGACGAGAAGCAGGTGAGCCACTTCTGCGTCTTCACGTTCAGCAGCCGGAGGTTGTGCGCCCCGGCCTCCAGCGGGGCCACGGTCCAGTACGTGGAGTACTCGAGCGGATTGAAGGGATTGTCACCTGCCTGGGTGCTGACGGTGCTCTGGTCGTAGGCGGCGCACAGGTAGGCGGCGTGGGCCGAGTTCTTCAGGCGCAAGAACAGGGTGTCCGCATACTTGCTCAGATCGGGGACGGCGTAGGTATCCGCCGGCGGCGTCTGCTGCCCGTGATCATAGTCCAGGTAGAGATACCAGACGTCCTTGTGGAGCTCCGGGGCCATTTCGCACGCGGGGTCCTTCGTCGCGTACACCACCAGATCTGCGTTGCCGTAGACGGCCTCCTTCTTGGCTCCAAAGTAGAGGTTGCCGCCCGACTCCGTGACCTTGGTCTTGAAGACATCCTCCAAGGCGCCGACGGCCCAGCCCAGGAAGGATCCCGCGGCGGCGCCCGAGTGCCCGTCCCTCCAGCTCTTCCAGTCGTGGCCGTACATCTTCGCCTCTCGGTCGTATTCATCTCGATACGACTCGAACTGGCCCTTGTTGATGGCGTCTCCGGAGCCTTTGACTCGGGTCGAGAACCAGATCAGGCAGGCGGACGCGGACGAGGTCTGTCCCGCCGCCAGCTCGATCGAAGGTCCAGCGATCGCATAGAACGTCACGGGAAAAGGGCACGCATTTCGGACACGGATGTTTCCCCAGGCCATTTCCAACTCCTCTTGAGATGAGTGACCGGGAGCAATTCACCAAACGTGCCGACGCGCCGCGTCCCGGGTCCAGAGGGCAAGGGCTGTTCATGCGCCCCTGGGGCCTGGGTTGCTGACGTGTCAGCGAGTGTCAGGGACGAGGGTGACACGTCAGCGTCACCAAGGGGTAGGTGTAGACGAGCACTGCCAGAGCGCACCGCACTGCTCGGGCGTCCCCTGTCAGCGGTCCTCCTCGGCACCTCCGCTCCAGCCCTCACCCGCAACATGGCCTCTATCCCGCCTATACGCTTCCACTTGCCGAGCCACGTCTTGCTTCTGTCGTTTCCGTCTCCGGCTTGGTCCTTTTTGGGTCCCCAAAAACCGGATTTGGTCCCGAAAATGCAGGCGCAGCCCCATTCTCAGAGGGTGGCGCCTTGAAAGCGGCGGGTTGCTCTACTTGGAAGCGGCGGCAATCGAACCCGCCGCCCTGCCCCTCACCCCCGAGCGGTTCCGCACTCCGGGCAGAACTTGGCCTTGGCCGCCATCTCCGCGCCGCACTTGCCGCAGCTCGACTTCGCGGCGAGCGGCTTGCCGCACTCGGGGCAGAACTTGCCGCCCTCGATGCTGGCGTTGCAGTGAGGACACGCCGCCATCCGCTGCGCCTTCATGTCCAGGTTCTCCACCTGGTCCACCTTGCGTGCCTTGTCCCAGGTCTGCTCCACCGCCACCTTGGACTGGATGTGAGCCGCCTCCTCGGCAAGGTTCGGCGCGCAGGCCTCGCACAGCCCGCGCTGCTCGTTCCAACATGACTGCGGGCACACCCAGTGCCCACAGCGGGTGCAGTGCTTGAAGTGCTTCTTCGCCTCGTTCACCGCGTTGCCGTAGGCGTCATCCCACGCCTTACCGCGCAGCGCGTCCTTCACGTGGTCGCCCGCGTATGCCGCCCGCGACAGCGCCCCGCCAAAGAACGAGCCCGCCGCCTTCAGGAAGCTGGAGGCCATCCCCAGGGCACTGCCCTCGAACGCCGACATGTGCCCATTGCTGCACTTGTCGCAGTAGAACTCGAACTGGAATCCCTGGTCGTTCGAGCGGTCCGTGTAGTTGCGGGTGAACTGGAGCATCGCCACGGGACTGCGCCTCCCCTCGGAAAAACGAAGCATTCCCAGGTTATCACGCAACTCTTCTTCTCATTTTCCGATAACCGGACAGTCCCGCAGTTTCGCGAGCGGGTATCCCCCATCCCCCGGAGCCTTCATGCAGCTCTCTGTCCGCATGGCACTGGCCACTTCACTGGCCGTCACCTTCCTGGCCGCACCTCAGGCGCAGGCCACCAATTACACGCTGTGGATCCACGGCAAGAACGGAGGCGGTACCCAGGCCGGCAACTACGCCGACTTCTCCAACTGGGGTCCCAGCTCCACCGCGGCCGGTGTGAACAAGAAGGCCGTGAACTGGGATGGGCGCCAGCAGATCGGCGGGCAGAACTACCGCATCCGCGACGCCCTGGACTGCTTCTGCACCGGGACGAACTGGTGCTACATCGCCGTGCACAGCGCCGGTAACCTGCAGATCGGCTACGCGCTGTCGCTCTACGGCAGCTCCGCCCGCTACAAGAAGAACGCCACCCCCAACTCGAGCGGTGTGTGCGGCAACACGGACGGCACCACGCAGACGGGCTGGAACATCAAGTGGGTGGACGTGGCCTCGGGCGCGGGCGGCGGCAGCGAGCTGGCGGACGTCGGCGAGTGGGCCACGAGCGACGCCATCGTGGGCGACCTCGTCACCACCACGGCGCGCGCCATGTACAACCACAACACCACGCGCTCGCTGTGGTTCTACATGTTCGCGGCGGCCAAGGGCACCGCCTACTCTGGCATCCTCCCAGGTCAGGATGACGAGGCGGTTTCCTATCACTCCACCGGTGGCGTCTCCGGTAGCTCGGGCGGCTCGTACTGCAACCCGGGTGACTGGTTCTGCGGCGGCACGCTGAACACCGGCACTGCCGCGTGCAGCGACGGCCGCGCCAAGTGGAGCTACCACACGGTGTCGCTGCGCGATGACGGCGAGGCCTGGTCCCACGGCGCCAATGGCAAGTGGGAGAACATCGTCGGCAAGGTGCGCGAGGACGTCGTCCTCTACGCGAAGTAGCTGCCGCTACGGCAGCCGGCGCTCCAGCAAGTCCCAGCGCTGGTCGACCCACCGGCGGATGTACTCCACCTCCTCGGACCAGGTGGTGAAGTCGGTACGGTCGCTCCAGCGCTCGTAGGTGCGGTACTGCTGGCCCCAGCGCGCCTGGTCGCGCTGGGCGGCAACCTCCAGTTCCTGCGCATAGCCGTCGATCAGGCGCAGCACCTCCTGCTTGGACAGCGGGCCGTGGAGGAGCTGGCGGTAGCGCTCGCGCATGGGCCCGGCGATGGCCGGGTCCTCCAGCATCTTCTTGAACAGCAGGTTGTCGCCCGCGAAGTCCAGCAGCTCGGTGGCGCCACGTCGCCGCGTGTCCCAGCCCTGGCCGAAGGTGGCGTCGAAGTCCCACGGGATGAAGCGGAAGGGTCTGAGCGGCTCGCGCTCCTGGTAGTGGTAGGCGTTCTTCGCGCCCGAGTCCGTCCCCAGCACCAGCGTGTTGAAGATCCACCAGTCCTCGTAGTCCTGGGGATTGAGGTGCTCGGCCCGGTGCTCGCGGAACGCAGTGGCGTCCGAGTCGGCGATGAAGGCCGTCAGCGCCTCCATCCCCGCGAAGGCCGTGGGCCACCCCTCCTCGGGCTTGCCCTCCTTCTTCTCATAGCCCTGGTACAACTTCTCCTTGGGCGCTCCCTTCCGGTCGATCCGCGAGAAGTTCGCGTCCGCGTCCACTGCCTTGAAGAGGTCCGCCGTCTTGGACAGGCCGTGGCGCTCCATCAGCTCGTCGTCCACGTGGTCGGCCACGGTGAAGATGCCCCGGTAGTGCCCATTCAGGTACAGCACCGCGCTGAACGTCTTGATCTGGATGTGCTCCGGCGCCATGCGGTTCCACAAGTCAAAGGCGAGCCGCGGCCGCAGGTATGAGTTCTCGTTGAAGTGGGTGATGAGCACCAGCCGCCGCCGGCCCATGAAGCCACCAGCCCGGTCGGGCTCGTTGAACACATCATTCTCCGGGAACTTGAAGGTGAGGCCACGGTTGGGGAGCACGCTGGAGGTGGCGCCCCGGTACTTGGCCTCCATGATGAAACGGTGCCCCCGGTAGACGAGCTCCACGGGCAGGTAGCCACCTGCGGTGAGCTCTCCCGGAAAGAAGAGCTGGAAGACAGGCAGCCCGTACTCCTCGGTGTACTTCTCAGGCTCGGTGATGGGCACGTTGTTGCCGGCCTGCCAGTTGTCCACCACGCCCACCTCGAGCGTCCCCGTCTCTCCCGTGGAACGCTCGGTGAGAGCGAGCGTCCAGACGGCGGCCTGATCCTTCGCTGGCGTCCACCGGAAGGTGCCCGTCACCTCGTCCACGGTGGCTCCCGCAGGCAGCGGGGACACGGTGAAGCGCAAGTCTGGCCCGGTGAGCCCTTTCGCGCAGCGCAGGTTGACGGTCAGTGCCTCGCCCTCGAGCACCCAGTGGCGGTCCCCGCCCTCCGGCGCGCAGCGAGTGGCCCGCGGAGGCTCGGAAGTTCCGCCATCCGGCGTCCCCCCGTCGGGAGGCGCCGTTGTCCCTCCGTCACCCGGTGAAGGCTCCGTCGAGGGCGGTATGGGCAGCGGAGGAATCGGGATGGGCGGCATCGGCACCGAGGGCTTCTCGGCACTTTCCGCCGGGGCCGAAGAACTGCACCGCAGCGCCATCGCGCACACGGCGAACAACACCACTCCGCTCCATCCCCTCGACCGGCCCACCATGCCCCCACCCCATCCCACGCAATCCAGCCTGGGGGAGGGGTAATCATCGGGTAGCGAGAAGGGCAGCGCACCCCCAGTACGGTGTCCTCCGGAGGACGTGACGCTCTGTGCCATCAAGGAATGGTTGAACGTTGAACGGCCCCCTATACTCGGGACCGGATATGTCTGAGACCTCTTCTCATCCCCCCGCTTCGACCCGCCGAGGCTTCCTCAGCGCCCTCACCGTCATGTTGGGAGGCGTCATCGCGGCGCTCGCCTCCGTGCCGGTGCTGGGCAGCCTCCTCTCGCCCCTGCGTACCTCGTCGAACAAGGACGCCGGGGACGCCCCCATCCCCGTGGGCAACGTCTCCGAGTTCACCGTGGGCGTGCCGCGCCGTGTGGAGCTGATCCGCTCCGTCACCGACGCATGGAGCCGCTCCGACGCCACCACCGTGGGCGCCGCCTGGGTGACGCGCCGCGAGGACGGCACCTTCCTGGCCCTGTCCACCATCTGCCCGCACCTGGGCTGTGGCGTGAACCTGGACAAGCAGCGCAACCAGTTCGCGTGCCCGTGCCACACCTCGGCCTTCTCACTGGCCGGTAACCGTGAGGCCGGACCCGCGCCGCGCGGTATGGATCCGCTCAAGGTCGAAGTGCGGGGCGACCAGGTGCTCATCCACTACCAGCGCTTCAAGCAAGGCATCCCCGAGCGGGAAACCGTGTGAGGCCCTCCATGCTCAAACGCCTCGAAGCCTGGCTGGACTCGCGCACCGGCTACCGCGCCATTCTGCACAATGCGCTGCATGAGCACGTGCCCGGCGGCGCCCGCTGGCGCTACGTCTTCGGCTCGGTCATCACCGTCCTCATCCTGGTGCAGGTCGTCACCGGAGTGGCCCTCGAGCTGTACTACAGCCCGTCCACCACGGACGCGTGGGCCTCCGTCAACTACATCCAGACGCAGGTGTGGCTGGGCTCGCTGCTGCGCGGCGTGCACCACTTTGGCGCCTCGGCCATCGTCATCGTCATGGCGATGCACCTGATGCAGACCGCCTGGGCCGGCGCCTTCCGCGCCCCGCGTGAGATGAACTGGATCGCTGGCTTCGTGCTGCTCCAGATCATCCTCGGACTGGCGCTCACCGGCTACCTGCTGCCGTGGGACCAGAAGGGCTACTGGGCCACGCAGGTGGCCACGTCCATCGCTGGAACGCTGCCGCTCATCGGTTCCAAGCTGCAGATGTTCCTCCAGGGCGGCACGTCCTACGGCAACCTCACGCTGACGCGCTTCCACACGCTTCACGTCATGTTGCTGCCCGCGGCCCTCTTCTCCGTCATCGGCATCCACATCGCCCTCTTCCGCAAGCACGGCGTCACCCCGCCGGACCTTCCGAAGGAGGAGCTGGAGCGCAAGGCGGCGATGTTCTTCCCGGACCAGCTCCTGTTGGACACGATCGCCTCCATCGCGGCCGTGGGCGTCATCTTCTGGCTCGCCTGGCGCGTGGGCGCGCCGCTGGAGGCGCCGGCGGATCCATCCTCGCAGTACCTCGCCCGTCCCGAGTGGTACTTCCTGCCGCTCTTCCAGCTCCTCAAGTACTTCGAGGGCGGCGCCGAGCTGGTGGGCACCGTCATCCTTCCCGGCCTGGCCATGGGCTTCGTGGCCGCGCTGCCCTTCCTGCACACCGCCCTGTCGCGCCGCTCGCCCAGCGTCCACCGGCTGCTCGCGGGTACCCTCACGCTGGGGCTCGTGGGTGTCGGCGGACTGGGCGCCCTGGCCGTGCGCTCGGATCGGAACGATCCCGCCGTGGCCGCCATGGCCGAGCGCGCCCATGAGGAGGCCCTCGAGGCCCGCCGCCTGGCCTCGATGGGCGGAGTGCCCGCCTCCGGCCCACTCAACCTGTACCGCAATGATCCGATCGTCTGGGGCCACCGCGTGCTCACGGTGCAGTGCCAGAAGTGCCACATGGCCTGCGACACCACGCCCTACAAGGGCAGCCCCTGCCTGGAGGGCTATGGCTCGCGCGCGTGGATCGCCCGCTTCCTGCGCAACCCCCGCGCGCCCCACTTCTTCGGCAACACGAAGATCGACGACATGGAGCCGTACACCGGCCCTCAGGAGTCCGTGGACGCCCTCACCGAGTTCATCTACTCGCAGGGTGGCCGCAAGGACGTGACGGAGGCGCTCGCCAAGAAGGGCGAGGCGCTCTTCGACTCCGAGGGCTGCGCCAGCTGCCACTCCCTGGACGGCGTGGGCAGCGGCCTCGCCCCGGACCTCAAGGGCTGGGCCTCCCGCGAGTGGACCCACGCCTTCATCCGCACACCTGGCCATTCCCGCTTCTTCGGCGAAATGAATGAGATGGAGACGTTTGACCACCTCAGACTACCCGAGGAGGAACTGCAGGCTGTCACCGCCTGGTTGCATGCTCAGGGCGCACAGCCGTTGAAGTTCCCCTAGCCGGCGGCGTCAGAGCCGGTGAGTGGTTCACCCGTAGATCCCCATATGTGGAGGCAGTCACCATGAAGAAGCAACTTGCCATCGTTCTGGCCCTCACCCTGTCCGGCGCCGCGTTCGCCGAGGACTCCGTGGCCGACATCTGGAAGGCCAAGTGCCAGAGCTGCCACGGCGCGGACGGCAAGGCGAAGACCAAGATGGGCGAGAAGGAGAAGATCGCCGACCTGACGGATGCAGGCTGGCAGAAGCGGCATTCGGACGAGAAGATCCGCGACTACATCACCAACGGCTCCAAGGAGAACCCCAAGATGAAGCCGTTCAAGGACAAGCTCACCCCGGAGCAGATCGACGCCCTGGTGAAGCACGTGCGCAGCCTGAGCAGTGAGTCGGCTGCCGCCCCTGCGAAGTAGCCTCCGGGTGAATATCCCTGGGGACGGACCCGTCCACCCTCCACGTCGCCCGCTCGGAGCCGTTCCCATGAAGACACTCACCGTCGCTCTGCTCTTCATCCTCTCCCTGGTCACCCTGTTCACAGCAGCCCGGGCCGACGCACTGAGCCAGCCTGCCATCCAGCCGAGGCTGGCTCGCCCCGTGCCCCTGCCCGAGGGGGATGACGACAAGAAGGATGACAAGAAGAAGGGCGACGAAGAGGACGAGGAGGAGTACCGCGCGCTCAGCCCACGCGCAGCCCTGGAGTTGGTGGATCCGGGCCTCCAGGATGACTTCCTGCGCCTGCGCCTCGCTGCGCGGCGCGGGATGTAAGCCTCGTTACAGCGCTGTTGCACCCGGGGCCTCCGGTGCAGGGCCTGAACTGGGAGTAAAGCGGGGAAGGGAAACCGACGGCCTCTCCGCTGGCTGGTACGATGGTGGCGTATGTGGCTGATCGTGAACCCAGGCCTGCTCGACGAGCAGCAGCACGCGCTGCCTGAAGGGCACACAACCATCGGCCGCACGGACGAGAACAGCGTCCGGGTGCTCCACATGAGCCTGTCGCGCCGGCACGCCAGGCTGGAGCGCACCGGGGACCGCGTCATCCTGGTGGACCTGGGCAGCAAGAACGGCACGCTCGTCAACGGCACCCGGGTGGACCGTTTCGCGCTGCAGGACGGGGACTCGTTCCAGTGTGGGGACGTGCAGTTCAAGCTCTCGTCCTCGCAAGGGGCCTTCGAGCCCACCCATGTGCAGGGGCTGAACACACGGTTCTCGCCTCTGACGATGGAGGAAATGCTGGAGCTGGACCGCGCGCCCGGGAGTGCCTCGGCGCTGCGGCTGAGGCCCGCGCGGGAGGCGGACGCCCGCTCCGCCGAGAAGCTGCGGGTGCTCCTCAAGGTGAGCCAGATGCTGTCCTCGCTGGGTCCCATCGACGGGCTGCTGGAGCGCATCCTCAAGCTGGTGTTCCAGATCCTCGAGGTGGACCGGGTGGCCATCCTGCTGGTGGACCCGGCCACCGGAGCACTGCGGCCCCGGGTGGCGCGGCTGTCCACGGGGGAGCTGCCCTCGGGCTCGTTCTACAGCCAGCACGTGGTGGACTACGTGCGCATGCGCAGCGTGGCCGCGCTCTTCTCGGACGCGCGCGAGGATCCCCGGCTGGATGGGGCCTCGTCGGTGATGTTGCAGTCCATCCGCTCGGCCATGTGCGTGCCGCTCAAGCCGCAGGACCAGGTGCTGGGCGTGCTGTACGTGGACAACCAGGCCCAGGCCAACCGCTTCACCGAGGAAGACCTAGAGTTCCTCACCGCCTTCGCCAACCAAGCCGCCATCGCCTTGGAGAACTCGATGCTGTCGCAGCGGGTGGCGGAGGAGGCGGTGCTGCGCAACGCGTACCTGCGCTTCTTCCCGCCCACGGTCATCAAGAAGCTGCAGAGCGACAAGCAGGCGCACCTGGACATCGTCGAGACAGAGGTGACGGTCCTCTTCTCGGACATCAGCGGCTTCACGGCGCTGTCCTCCACGCTGAACCCGCGGCAGGTGGTGGACCTGCTCAATGATTACTTCCCGGTGATGGCGGACATCGTCTTCCGCTACGAGGGGACGTTGGAGAAGTACATCGGCGACGCGCTGATGGCGGTGTGGGGCGCGCCGTTCTCGCAGCCCGAGGACGCGGACCGGGCGCTGCGCGCGGCGGTGGACATGCAACGCGCGCTGGCGGACCTGAACGCGCGCTGGCGGGCGCAGGGCCAGACCGAGCTGAAGATCCACGTGGGGCTGAACACGGGCCGAGTGGCCGCGGGCAACATCGGCTCCGAGCAGTATCTGCAGTACGCAACGATTGGGGATGCCACCAACGTGGCCAGCCGCATCTGCGATGCCACGCCCGCGGGGGAGATCCGCATGGCGGAGAGCACCTTCCGGCGGGTGAAGGAGCGCTCGTGGCCGCTGACGAAGCTGCCGCCCGTGCAGGTGAAGGGCAAGCAGGAGCCGCTCACGCTGTACCGGGTGGATTGGCGCGACGGCTCCACGCAGTGAAAGCTCGTGCATTCGGAGGGCGTATGTGGCTCATCATGAATCCCGGCCTGCTCACGGAGAAGGTACTGCCCCTTCCCGAGGGCGTGACGACCATTGGGCGCACGGAGGAGAACAGCGTCTGCGTGCTCCACGCCAGCCTGTCCCGCCGCCACGCGCAGCTCGCCCGAAAGGGCGACCAGGTGCTCATCACCGACCTGGGCAGCAAGAACGGCACGTTCGTCAGTGAGGTCCGGGTCGAGCCGCGCGGACGGGAGCTCCACCCAGGCGAGTCCTTCCGCTGCGGCGAGGTGGCCTTCAAGCTCATGGCCCCCGTCAACGAGCCGAAGCCCACCCACACCCAGAACCTGCGGACCCGCTTCTCGCCCGCGGCGATGGAGGATCTGCTCCTGGCGGCCCCGACGCCCGGCAGCTCCGTGCTGAAGCTGCGGCAGGCGGCCCCAGCCGACGGCCGCGCCGCGGAGAAGCTCCAGGTGCTGCTCAAGGTGAGCCAGCTGCTCTCCTCCCTGGGCCCCATCGACGAGCTGCTCGAGCGCATCATCCAGCTCGTCTTCCGAATCCTCGAGGTGGACCGCGCCGCCGTCTTCCTGGTGGACCCGGCCACCGGCACGCTCCGTCCCCGGGTGGCACGGCTGTCCTCGGGCGAGGTGCCCTCGGGCCCGTTCTACAGCCACCACGTGGTGGACTACGTGCGCAAGCACAGCGTGGCCGCGCTCTTCGCGGACGCGCGTGTGGATCCCCGCCTGGAGGGTGCCTCCTCCGTCATGATGCAGGCCATCCAGGCCTCCATGTGCGTGCCGCTCAAGCCTCACAACGAGGTGCTGGGCGTGCTGTACGTGGACAACCGCTCCCAGGCCAACGGCTTCGCCCAGGAGGACCTGGAGTTCCTCACCGCCTTCGCCAACCAGGCTGCCATCGCCCTGGAGAGCTCCATGCTCTCCCAGCGGCTCGCGGAGGAAGCGGCCCTGCGCACCACCTACCAGCGCTTCTTCTCCGCCCCCGTCATCAAGAAGCTGCATAGCAGCCAGGGCGCTCAACTGGAGCGAGTCGAGACGGAGGTGACGGTCCTCTTCTCGGACATCAGCGGCTTCACCTCGCTGTCCTCCACCCTGCACCCCATGCAGGTGATGGATTTGCTCAACGAGTACTACCCGGTGATGGCAGACATCGTCTTCCGCTACGAGGGGACGCTGGAGAAGTACATCGGCGACGCGCTCATGGCCATCTGGGGCGCGCCGTTTTCCCAGCCAGATGACGCGGACCGCGCGCTGCGCGCCTCCGTGGAGATGCAGCACGCGCTCACGGACCTGAACGCGAAGTGGAAGAGCCAGGGCCGCCAGGAGCTGAAGATCCACGTGGGCCTGAACACGGGCCGCGTCGCCGCAGGCAACATCGGCTCCGAGCACTACCTGCAGTACGCCACCATTGGAGACACCACCAACGTGGCCAGCCGCATCTGCAGCGCCGCCAACGATGGAGAGATCTGCCTCGCCGAGACCACCTTCCAGCGCCTGCGGGAGCGCTCGTGGCCGCTGACGAAGCTGCCCCCCGTGCAGGTGAAGGGCAAGGTGGAGCCCCTCACGCTCTACCGCGTGGACTGGAACGCCACACCCCGGAAGTGACTCACGCCCGGGGCGGGCTCACTCCGCCTCCTGGCTGAGCCGCTCGGGCTTCACCAGCGTAATCTTGCCGCCCTCGTACGAGAGCAGGCCCTCGCGCACGTAGAAGCGCAGCCACTTGTTGGTGCTCTCGCGGGTGAGGCCGCACAGGTTGGCCAGCTCGGACTGGGTCAGCTTCTGGTTGATGACCAGGCCGTCCGCGCCGGGCTTTCCCTGCTGCTCGGCCAGGTCCAGCAGCACGCGCACCAGCCGCGTGCGCGCATCCAGGAACGTCGCGTCATGAATGAGCTGCGTGACGCGCCGGACCATGCGCGTCAGCGCGGACAGCAGCTTCATGGCCAGGTGTGGCCGCTCCTCCAGGAAGCGGCGGAAGTCCTCCCGCTGGAGGGTCAGCAGGTCCACCTCGTCCCGCGCCACCGCGTCCGTCGAGCGCGGCTCGTCGTCCAGCAGGGACAGCTCGCCGAAGACATCGCCTCGATCGAGCAGCGCCAGGATGGCCTCCTTCCCCTCGTCCGAGCTGAGACGGATGGCCACCTGCCCCTTTCGGACGATGTAGAGCGCCGTGCCCACATCCCCCTGATGGAAGATGACCTCATTGCGGGCATAGCGGCGGGAGCGAAGGAGCGCGGACAGTTGGTCCAGCTCGTCGGTCTGCAGGTTCTCGAAGATGGAAATTCCTGCCAGCAATTGTGCGTAGGACATGGTGGCGCAATTGATAGCACGAGCCGTACAAGGGTCTGTGCGCGCGCTCACAGCTCGCCTGTAAGCTGCATCACAGCCCCCAAAAGCTCGCTTCTTTATTCTGGCGTCATTCCCTCACCGAGCGGAGACGCCCATGTCCAAGCCGAACTACCTTTCGTTCCGTATCGCGCAGGCTCCTACCTCCTCCTCTTCGGAGCAACGCCCGGGCAGCCGTCCGTCCGCCCCGCGTCTGGCGCCGGTGAGCGCACTCCCCACCGTGAATGCCCTCATGCTGCGCCGCGCCAAGGACCAGGGCACGGCGCGGCTCGCCGAGGGCAAGCTGGAGGCGGCGCTCACCGCGTTCCAGGAGGTGGCGAAGGCGGCCCCCGGCGAGCCGCTCCACCGGCAGAAGGTGGCCGAGGTGCTCCAGCGGCTGGGGCGCACGACGGAGGCCATCGCGGAGTACGAGGCGGCGGCGGAGATGTGGGCCCGGACAGGGTGGCTGCTGCGCGCCATCGCGCTGTGCAAGGTCATCCTCCAACTGGACCCGGGGCACACCCGCACCCAGTCGCTGCTGGCCACCCTCCACACCCGGCGCGAGCACTCCCGCTCGCAGGCCCAGCGCCAGGAGTCCAGCGCGCCCGTCCCTCCCGGCCTGCTCCAGCGGCGCCCCACCCTGGTTCCGGTGCCGGCCTCCTCCAGGGAGCCGATGTTGCCCATCCCGTTCTTCTCCTCCCTGGGGCGCGAGGCGTTCCTCGAGGTGCTCGCCGGCGTCGAGCGCCGCGTGTGCAAGCCGGGGGAGCTCATCGTCCCGGAGGGCAGCCCGGGCACCTCCATGTTCATCATCGTCGAGGGCGAGGTGAAGGTGGTGCGCAAGGGCCTGACCAGCCAGCCCCTCATGCTGGCGAAAATGGGTGAGGGTGAGTTCTTCGGAGAGATGGCGCTCCTGTACGAGGGCACCCGGCTCTCCACCGTGGTGGCCACCTCCGAGTGCGTGCTGCTGGAGTTCTCCCGCAAGCGCATGGAGACCATTGCCGCGCGCTTCCCCCAGCTCAACCAGGTGGTGCACCGGCTCTACCGGCAGCGGCTGCTGGCCAACGCGCTGCGCAGCAACCCGCTCTTCGCCGCATGGCCCGAGGATCTCCAGCAGGCGGTGTCCGAGGCCTTCTCCCCCGTCTCCGTCGCGGAGGGCGAGGAGATCCTCACCCGAGGCAAGCCCGCGCAGGCGCTCTACCTGGTGCTGCGCGGCCGCTGCGTCGCCTTCCACCAGCACGTGGATGGCCACGAGACGCCCTACCCGGAGATGGCCGAGGGCGACCTCTTCGGGGAGATTTCCCTGTTCCGCAGCAAGCTGGCCACCGCCTCGGTGCGGGCCACGACGTCCTGCGTGCTGCTGAAGCTGGACTCGGCGAGCCTCGAGCGGCTCCTGCCTCACCACCCGATGCTGCGCCAGGAGCTGCAGCGGCTGGGCGCCGAGCGCATGCTGCGCACCACGATGCTGCTGTGCGGCCGCCCCATCCCCGTGGGCGACACGCGCGTCTGATTCCAGGGACAGCGGCCCCTCAGCTCCGGGCCGCGTTCCCCTCGTGGGCGAAGTCTGGCTCGAGCCGCGCCTCGGACTCCTCCACCGTGCCCGCCGGTGCAGGCACCGAGCGGGGCAGGAGAATGACGAAGCTGGTGCCCTCCTCCAGCGAGGAGGACACATCCACCCGCCCGCCATGGGCCTGGACGATCTGCGCGACGATGTAGAGCCCCAGCCCCAGGCCCCCCCGCGCCACCTTGCCAGGGCCATTCCCGGAGGCGTGGAAGGGCTCGAAGAGCTGGGAGCGCAGGGACTTGGGGATGGGCGCTCCCGCGTTGTGCACCTCCACCCGCTGCAGCGACTCCACTCCCTCCAGGCGCACGCTCACGGGCGTGCCCTCCGGGCTGTTCTGGAGCGCATTGGCCACCAGGTTGGAGAGCACCTGCGCCATGCGCTCCTCGTCCCAGAAGCCATGGCAGTCTCCGCGCACCTCCAGGTGGACTTCCCGGCTCCGGTGCGCCAGCTCTAGCTCGCCGATGACGCGGCGGCACACCTCCTCCAGGGACACGTCGCTCGGGCGCAGGGGAATGCCGCCCGCCATGCGCGCCCGCGTGAAGTCCAACAGCTGCTTCACCAGCCGGGACATCCGCTCCGCGCTGCTGTCGATGCGCTGCAGCATGCGCCGCACCTCGGGCGTCAGCGTCTCCCGGCTCAGCAGCGCCGCGGCGGAGAAGCGGATGGCGGCCAGCGGGTTGCCCAAGTCGTGCCCCAGCACGCCGATGAACCGCTCGCGGAAGCGTCCCTCCTGCTCCCGCTCCTCCTCCTGCCGCCGCCGCACGGTGACGTCCCGGCTGATGCCAAACAGGCCATACACCTTCCCATCCGGGTGGCGGAGCACGCCCTTGATGGACTGCCAGATGTTGCCAAAGCCCGGACCTCCATCCGCGTCCTCATAGGTGCCCGTCTGCCCTGACTCGAACACGACCCGGTCATGCGCCACCGTCGCCGCGGCCGCCTGCGGCCCCAGCAGCTCCGCGTCGGTCCGGCCCAGAATCTCCTCCGCCGAACGCCCAAAGGCCCGGGCCGCCGCCGAGTTGAGCAGCACATAGCGGCCCAGCAGATCCTTCACGAACACGGCGTCCGTGGTGCTCTCCACGACGGCGTTGAGCAGATCCCGATCCCGGCGCAGCTCTCTCTCGGCCGAGGCCTGATTCGACACATCCTCCAGGAAGAGGGTGAGCCCGCCCTCACTGGGAGCCATCCGCGCCTGCACCCAGGTGACGCCCGCAGGCGTCTGCCGGCTCACCCGCTCCATGGCCGGCACCTGCCGCTCCACCACCCGGACGCACGCGTCAAAGAGGCTGCACTCGCCGACCCAAGGAGCCTCGTCCAGCAAGTGCTGGCCCTTCTCGGGCAACAACCGGAGCACACCGTGCCGAGCCCGGGGCGAGCTGTCCAGGCACTCGAAGTCGATGATGCGCCCGTCGGACGAACGTAGAGCCCGGAGCCTCACCCAGACATCAGGTGCAGGCGCTTCGCTCTTGCCCGCCAATGGCTTGATCTCGCTCCAAGCTTTCATGCGTTCGCCTCGCGGCGCCCCCGCTTTATGGCTTCCAACACTAACGCTTTCCCTGCTCTTCAAGGAAATCGACCCGCCCTCCTAGTGAGCAGGCGATGGCGAATGGCAGACACACGAGCGGCACCGAACGTTTCTTGGAAGTCATGCCGGGGGTGCGGAGTCCGTTGAAAACCCTCGGGCTCGCCCCTATGACGCAGGGGCTCGGAGCTCCATGGACACGCTCTTCGGTCAAAAACTGGGTGTAGACGCGCTGCGCGGGATGACGCCTGTCCCGGGAGGAGACCCCTTCGCGCAAGCACTGGAGCGGCTCCAACCGGGCGCTCGGGTGCGGACTCAAGGTGTGCACGGAGCGGCACGCGGGTATGTGCTCGCCCGCCTGTCCCACAGCCTTCAGGTACCACTCGTCTGTGTGGCAGCGGACGAAGAGGCAGCCGACGCCCTGGCCCATGACCTGGCCTTCTTCCTGGGAGGCAGCGGCTCCCTGCTGGAGCCCAAGGTGCTGCGCCTGCCCGCGGACGAGGTGCTGCCCTATGACGAGCTCTCACCTGAACCCACTGCGGTCAGTGAGCGCCTCGGCACCCTCTTCCACCTGAGCCAGGGCACACGCTTTCCGGCGGTGGTGCTCTCCCTGCGGGCCCTGCTGCGCAAGGTGCTCCCGCCCTCGACCATGCGCGAGCTATCGGATCTGGTGAAGGTGGGCCAGGACTTCGACCGGGACTCCATGGCCCGCAAGCTCGCCTCCATGGGCTACCAGTCGAGCCCCCTGGTGGAAGACCCAGGCACCTTCTCCGTGCGCGGCGGCATCCTGGATGTCTTCAGTCCGCTGTACGAGCGCCCCGTCCGGCTCGAGTTCTTCGGGGACACCATCGAGTCCATCCGTGCGTTCGATCCGGACACGCAGCGCACGGTGGACTCGCTGAAAGAGGTGTTCCTGGTTCCAGCGCGCGAGGTGATGCTCACCGAGCAGACGCGCCCACGCGCCGAGGCCACAGCCCGAGCAGCAGCGGACCGGATCAACCTGCCCACCATCAAGCTGCGCGAGCGGCTCGATGCCCTCCGCGAGGGCCTGCCCGGCTTCGGCCTGGAGGGCCTGATGCCCAGCTTCTTCGAGGGTGGGCTCGGCACCGTCTTCGACTACCTGCGGCTTTGGGCAAAGGACCCGCTCTTCTACTTCGATGATCCGGTGGGCTTAGATCGCGCCGCGAGCGAGCTGTGGGAGGAGCTGGAGCAGTCCTTCCAAGCAGCGACCGAGCGGCAGGACCTCACGCTCCCGCCGCCCGAGCACTTCCTCACGCGTGAGCAGGCGGATGCGCAGCTCTCTCACCTGAAGGCGCGCGTGGTGGAGGGCGGCGGACTGGCGCTCACGCCGAGCGAATTGCCGCCGGTGATGTTCTCCTTCGGCAGCACCCAGGATCTGCGCGAGGCCATCCTGGCGCACCACGGCGAGGAGGGTGCCCTCACGCCGCTGGTGGAGCGGCTGCAACGGTGGCGGGAGATGCGCGTGGCCTGCGCGATCGCCTGCGGCACGCTGAGCCAGGCGGACCGGCTCAAGCGCCTGCTGCTGGAGCGCAACGTGATGGTCCGCATCCATCACGAGGCCCTCGAGGATGTGACCCGGCTGTACGAGCCCTCCATCTTCGCCCACCTCTTCACGGGTGAGGTGAGCCACGGCTTCGTGGATGGCTCGGGTGGGCTGGCGCTGCTGGCGGACGAGGAGATCTTCGGCGTCAGGGCCCGGAGGCGCGTGCGCCGCTCGAAGCGGGCGGATGCTTTCGCCGCGGGCTTCAAGGATCTGAAGGAAGGAGACCTGATCGTCCACACCGACTTCGGCATTGGCCGCTACGCGGGCCTGACGAAGATGCAGGTGCAGGGCGTGCCGGGGGACTTCCTCGTCCTGGAGTACGCGGGGAAGGACAAGATCTACCTGCCCGTGAGCCGCATGCGGCTCATCCAGAAGTTCACGGGTGGAGACCCCGCGAACGTCCAGCTGGACAAGCTGGGCACCGCGAGCTGGGAGAAGACGAAGAAGCGCGTCAAGGAGCAGCTGCTCAAGATGGCGGCGGAGCTGCTGCAGATGGCCGCCGCGCGCAAGGCGCACCCGGGCCACGCCTTCACGGCGCCGGACCGGTACTTCCACCAGTTCGAGGCGGACTTCGAGTTCGAGGAGACGCCAGACCAGGCCAAGGCCATCGAGGACGTGCTGGCGGACATGCAGAAGCCCACGCCCATGGACCGGCTGGTCTGCGGCGACGTGGGCTATGGCAAGACGGAGGTGGCCATGCGCGCCGCCTTCAAAGCCACGCTGGACCGCAAGCAGGTAGCGGTGCTGGTGCCCACCACGGTGCTGGCCCAGCAGCACTTCCTCTCCTTCAAGAAGCGCTTCGAGGGGTACCCCGTCAACGTGGAGGTCATCTCCGGGCTGAAGAAGCCTCCCGAGGTGCGCGAGGTCCTCAAGCGCGCCAAGGAAGGCAGGGTCGACATCCTCATCGGCACGCACAAGCTGCTGGCCGGGGATGTGGCCTTCAAGGACCTGGGGCTGCTCGTGGTGGACGAGGAACAGCGCTTCGGCGTGAAGCAGAAGGAGCAGCTCAAGCGGCTGCGCACCCAGGTGGACGTGCTCACGCTGACGGCGACGCCCATCCCTCGCACGCTGCACATGTCCATGTCCGGCGTGCGCGACATGAGCATCATCGCCACGCCGCCGCAGGACCGGCGCGCCATCCGCACCTTCGTGATGAAGTTCGATCCGCCGGTCATCAAGGAGGCCATCGAGCGCGAGGTGGCGCGCGGCGGACAGGTGTTCTTCGTCCACAACCGCGTGCAATCCCTGCCCTCGATGGAGCGGCTGCTCAAGGAGCTGGTGCCGAACGTCAGCGTCGGCGTGGCACACGGGCAGATGGGCGAGGGCCAGCTCGAGAGGGTGATGCTGCAGTTCACCGAGAAGAAGTTCCAGGTGCTGCTGTGCACCTCCATCATCGAGAGCGGCATCGACATCTCCAGCGCCAACACGATGATCGTCAACCGGGCGGATGCCTTCGGCCTGGCGCAGCTCTACCAGCTCCGCGGCCGCGTGGGCCGCTCCAAGGAGCGCGCGTACGCGTACCTGCTGGTGCCCGCCCGGCGGACCGTCACCAAGGACGCGCAGCGGCGCCTGGAGGTGCTGCAGAACTTCACCGAGCTGGGCGCGGGCTTCTCCATCGCCAGCCATGACCTGGAGATCCGCGGCGCGGGCAATCTGCTGGGCGAGAAGCAATCGGGCGCCATCGCGGAGATTGGCTTCGACATGTACGCGCAGCTGCTGGAGGAGGCGGTGTCCGAGCTGCAGGGCCAGCCAGTGCGCGCGCAGATCGAGCCGGACATCAACCTGTCCCTGGCGGCGCTCATCCCGGACGACTACGTGCCGGACGTGCACCAGCGGCTCGTCTTCTACAAGCGCTTCAGCCAGGCCAGCCACCCGGACGAAGTCACGGACCTGCGCGCCGAGCTGGTGGACCGCTACGGCGAGGCCCCCGACGAGGTGGACAACCTCTCGGAGCAGACGCTGCTGAAGATCGACATGCGGGACATCCGGCTGCGAGCGCTGGAGTCCGGCGCGGGCCGGCTGGTGGTGACGCTGGGCGCGGACGCGCTGCTCGACGGGCACAAGCTGGCCGCGCTGGTGCAGCGCTCCAAGGGGCTCTACCGGCTCACGCCGGACCTGAAGCTCATCGCCAAGGTGCCCGAGGGCACCAAGGGCCAGGCCCTGGTGGTGGAAGCCAAGAAGGTGCTGAGAGATCTGCACACCTGCGCGCAGCCGCAGGCGTGAGCCCCGCGCTCAGTTCGCCATGGAGATCCGCCACAGCTGGGCATCCGTCCGGTCCCTCGCGACGAGGCCCAGCTTCTCCAGTTCCTGCAGCCACTGATCGAGCGAGCGCTCGTCATCCGTGGGGAACTCGCGGGCTCCCACCCTCACGGTGTTCATGTTGAGGGACTCGAAGTAGAGCATCAGCCGCCACGTGTCGAAGAGCTCGGGCGTGCCCGCGGCCCGGTGCACGTCCACCACCCGCCGGGACTCATCGCCCGTAAAGTCCACGCCCCCGCCATGGCGGTGGAAATGCCAGCGCTCGCCCCGCACGAAGACCTCGCCGTGGCGAGCCACCCGCGTCGAGGCCCATGGGTCCAGCCCCCCCGGATGGAACAGGAGCCAGGCCTTCACCAGCTCGGCCTGGAGCGAGACGAACCGGCGCAGCAGCGCCACGCATCCCGCTTCGGCTGTGCCTTCCGACACGAAGCACTCCTTCCTTCAGCCCGCCCTCAGTGTACCGGCCACCGGCGGCGGCTCCGCAACAGGAGGCCCAGCAACACCAGCGGCAGCAGCGCCCCCGCCGCAGAGCTGTCCGACGAGCACCCACAACCGCTCCCCTCCCCGTCCCCATCGCTGGGCAGGTCCGGCAGGGCCTTCACCGTGATGGACACGGAGTCCTCGGCGCTCGCTCCCTGGGCATCCGTCACCTTCAAGGTGAACGTGAGCACCTCGTCCCAGCTCAGCCCCGGCGCGGTGAAGGTGGGCGCCACATCCGTATCGTCGCTGAGTGTCATGGTAGGCCCCGCCGTCTGCACCCACCGGTAGCTCATCCCGTCACTGTCCGGATCCTCCCCGCTGCCCCCCAGGGTCACCCTCGCGCCGCCCTTCACGGACTGATCCTCGCCCGCGTGAGCCACCGGCATGCGGTTCACATTGCGGACCGTGAGGCTCACGGTCTTCGGCTCGGAGGACGCGCCCCCGTCACTCACCACGAGCTGGAACGTCAGCACCGTGGTTGCGGTCACTTCTGGAGCCGTGAACACCGGCTGCGCGGAGGTGGCCCCCGTGAGCGTCACCGCAGGCCCCTCCTTCTGGGTCCACACGTAGCTCAGCGAGTCCTGATCCGGATCCGAGGAGCCCCGGCCATCCAGCGTCACCTGGGTGCGCTCGTCCACCTCGCGGCGGGTGCCCGCGTGAGCCACGGGGGCGCGGTTCAGCCGATGCACCGTGATACGCACCGTGTCCGTGCTGGCCAGTGAGCCATCGCTCACCGTGAGCTTGAAGGTGAGCACCGCGTCCGCCGTCACCGCTGGCACCACCACCGTGGGCTGCGCGATGTAGGCCCCGGAGAGCACCGCCTCGGGCCCCTCCGTCTGCTCCCAGAGGTACGTCAGGGTGGAGTCCGCGTCCGGATCCGCCGAGCCTCGGCCATCCAGCGTCACCCGGGCGCCCCCCTCCACCGCGATGCCCTGCCCCGCGTTCGCCACGGGAGGGCGATTCACCTGAGCGACCCAGATCTCCACCAAGTCCGTCTGAGAGAGCACTCCGTCGCTCACCGTGAGCTGGAAGACGAGCTGTGTGCTCGTGGAGACCTCGGGTGCAATGAACGTGGCCTGAGCCGTGTCTGCCCCGGTGAGCTGCACCGAGGGTCCTGCCGTCTGCACCCAGGCATAGGTCAGGACCGTGTCCGCGTCGGGATCCATCGACTCGCGGCCATCCAGCACGCCCGAGGTGCGCTCATCCATCCACCGGTCCGGCCCCGCTCGGGCCACCGGCCTGCGGTTCACGTCCCGCACGGTGACGCTCACGGTGTCCGTACTGGAGACCACCCCGTCGCTCACCGTTAGCCGGAAGGTGAGCACTGAGTCCACCGCCACCTCCGGCGTGAAGGTGGGCTGCGCGGTGTTCGCTCCCGCGAGCACCATCGGAGGGCCAGATGTCTGCTCCCACGCGTACGTCAGCGGGTCTTGATCTGGATCCCCAGAGCCCCGGCCATCCAGCGTAACGAGTCCGTGCTCGTTCACCGTCTGAGGAGAACCCGCCCGGGCCACGGGCGCGCGGTTCACGCTCCGCACCGTGATGTCCACCGTGTCCGTCCGGTAGGGCGACCCGTCACTCACCAGGATCTGGAAGGTGAGCACCGTATCGGCCGTCACATCGGGCGCGGTGAACGTGGCCATGGGCGTGTCGTAGTTGCCGTTGAGCTGCACAGGGGGGCCCGAGAGCTGCTGCCAGCCATACAGCAGGTGCTCCCCATCCGGGTCGTACGAGCCCGAGCCATCCAGCGTCACGACCGCGCGCTCGTCCACCGTCTGGTCTGGGCCCGCGTTGGGCACCGGGGGAGGCAGCACGGTGCGCACGACAATGTCCACCGTGTCGGTACTGGAGGCGTAGCCGTCGTTCACCGTGAGCTGGAAGGTGAGCACCGTGCCATCGGCGGCGTCATACGGTGCATCGAAGTACGCGTTCGGGTACTGAGCGGAGCCCCGGATGGTTACCGGCGGCCCCGAGAGCTGCTCCCACGTGTAGGCCAACACGGTGTGTTCGGGATCGCTGGACTCCGAGCCATCCAGGACGACCATCTGGCCCGGGCTTATTGACTGATTCCAGCCCGCATTCGCCACCGGAGGCTGAGTTGAGTCGATGATCCCTATGCGCACATCGGCCGTGCTGAAGAGACTGCCGTCGCTCACCGTGAGCTCAAACCGGACCTCCGTGCCCGTGGGCGCATCCGGCACGACAAACGAAGGCCGCGCCGTGTCCGCGTTCACGAGGGTGACCGGCGGGCCAAAGACCTGCGCCCACGAAAAGCTCAGCACCGCATCCGGGTCTGGGTCCCAAGACCCCGTGCCATCCAGCCGCAGCACGGTGTTCCTGACCCCGGACCAGTTCACCCCGGCGTGAGCGATCGGCGGGGCGTTCACGTTGCGCAAGGTGACATTCACGGTGTCCGAGCTGGAGAGGGAGGCATCACTCACCGTGAGTTGGAACGTCAGCACCGTATCGCTCGTCAGCCGGGGCGCGTCGAACGTGGGCTTGGCGATGGTGGGCACGTTGAGGAGCACCGCCGGGCCCGCCGTCTGCGTCCACATATAGGTGAGCGGCTCGCCGTCGGGATCCATCGATGCGCTGCCATCGAGTGTCACGATGGAGTATTCATCCTGCACCACGTCCACGCCCGCATTCGCCACGGGGGGCGTGTTGGTGTTGTGCACGGTGATCTTCACCGTGTCCGTGCTGCTCAAGAACGCGTTGTCATAAACCGTGAGCTGGAAGGTCAGCACCGTGTCCTGCGACACGCGCGGCGCGGTGAACTGGGGGTTGGGCCTCGTGAAGGTGGGGATGAGCTCCACGGGGGGGCCCGAGAGCTGTGCCCACGCGTACTGCCGGATGCCCCCATCCTCCGGATCATATGAGCCCAGGCCGGACAGCGTGACGACGGTCCACTCGGGGACATCCTGGTCCACCCCTGCATCCGCTACCGGTGGTTGGTTCGACTGCGCGGAGGCGACCGAGGTGGTCACCAGCAGAAGACCCGACACCGCCAGGAGCCATCGACGCATTGTGGAACCCCCAGGCACTCAGCCAGCCAGCGGCTTCCACTGTACGCAACCGACACGGGCCGAGAAAGAAGCGGTTGCTTCACGCACGATGGAAAGGCCGCGAGGCCCCTCCCAGGCCCGTTACTTGGTCGGCGGCGGCGCGGGCAGGAAGCCTGGGGCCGGGCCCACCGTCGTGGCCTGGGGCGCCTGAGGATCCACCTGGAGCTTCTGGAGCGCTGCCTCGTCCGTGCGGAAGCCCGCGCGCGACTGGAGCTCCTCGGTGAACTTCGATACGCGGGCGTCCCGCCGCTCACGAGCGATACGGGCACGCACCTGCGGAGTGGCGGACTCCAGGGTCTGGTTCTTCTCAGGCTTCACATCCGTGAGCTTGATCAGGTGGAAGCCCTGGCTGGACTCCACCACGCCCGAGAGGTCTCCCGGCTGCTTCAGCTTCGCCGCGGCGGCGGCCACCTCCGCGCCCAGCCGGGACTTCAGCTGCTCCGGGGTGACGGGCTGGATGTCTGCCTCGGCCGGCGTCGCGGCTGGGTTGCCCGAGGCCTCTTTGATGAGCGCATCGAACGCATCGAAGTCCAGCGGCTGAAGCTTGCGCGCCTTCTCCAGGAGCGCCTGGGCCTTCTGCTTCTTCGCGGCCCGGTCGGCGCTGCCCTGGGGCGCAGGCACCAGCAGGTGCGAGTAGCGCGAGCGCGCGGGCTGGACGAACTCGGCCTTGTGCGCTTCATAGAAGGCGGAGATCTCCTCGGGGGTGACGGGCGGCGCCTTCTCGTCGAACTCCTTGAAGAGCAGTTGCTGCACCATGGCGCGCCTCATCGCCTCCTGCACCTCGGGGTCGTTCTCCAGCCCGCGGCGCCGCGCCTCGGCGACGAAGAGCTCGAAGCGCGCCAGGCCTTCCGCGTACTCGCGCCGCTGCTCGGGAGCCGCCAGCCGGGAGCGTGCCTGCGGGTTCATCTGCGCGATGTAGCTCTGGAGCTGCTCGAGCGTGATAGCGCCGCCCTCGAAGGTCACCACCGGCGTGCCCCCCTGGGCCGCGGAGGCGGTCGCGCCAGAGGCGGCGGGAGACGCGGGCTTCGAGCCGGAGCCCTGCTGGCGCTCCTTCTCACAGCCAGCGAGCAGCAGGAACGACAGGGCGGACGCACCAACAAGTCGAGAGAGGCGCATAGAGAGGGCGCTTCGCTAGCACCCTCGCGCCCGGAGCGGCAAGGCGCGGGTGCCCCATTGCTCTCTGGGCAAACAGCCTCTCGTGGACCCGTGCACGTGAGGGTAAAAGTGCTCCAAGCTGGGTTTGACGCTTCGCGCAGAGGGCTGATAAGTGCCCACTTATCGCCCTCGACCTTTAGGAGATCCCGATGCATGGCTTCGCGCAGAGTCCTCTCACCCTGCTCATCGTCCAACTCATCGTGATCATTGTGTTGTCGCGAGTGATTGGGCGGGGAGCCCGGGCACTCGGACAGCCGCTCGTCATCGCGGAGGTGGTCGCGGGCATCGTGCTCGGGCCGTCGCTGCTGGGCTGGTTGGCGCCCGAGGTGATGGAGAGCCTGTTCCCCCAGAACTCCATGGGCATCCTGAAGATGCTGAGCCAGGTGGGGCTCATCCTCTTCATGTTCCTCATCGGCCTGGAGTTGGACCCCAAGCTCCTCAAGGGCCGGGGCCACGCCTCGGTGGCCATCAGCCACACGAGCATTATCGTCCCGTTCGCGCTCGGCGCGGGCGCCGCGGTGCTGTGGCTCTACGAGTCGCTGTCGGAGCCCTCGGTGAAGTTCTCCTCCTTCGTCCTCTTCATGGGCGTGGCGATGAGCATCACCGCCTTCCCGGTGCTGGCGCGCATCCTCACCGAGCGACGGCTGCTCCAGTCGCGGGTGGGCGCCATCGCCATCACCTGCGCGGCGGTGGATGACGTGACGGGCTGGTGCCTGCTGGCCTTCGTGGTGTCCATCGTCCGAGCCTCGGATGTGGCGCACGCGGCGTGGACCACGCTCTTCACCGTGCTCTACATCAGCTTCATGCTGCTGGCCGTGCGGCCCTTCCTGGCGCGGCTGGGGGCGCGCGTGGCCAGCCGCGAGGGGCTCACGCAGAACGTCGTCGCCGCCACGCTCATCCTCCTGCTGGCCTCCAGTTGGGCCACTGAGTTCATTGGCATCCACGCCCTGTTCGGGGCCTTCCTGCTGGGCGCCATCATCCCCAAGGAGGGCGGGCTGGCTACGGCGCTCGCGGAGAAGCTGGAGGACGTGGCGGTGGTGCTGCTGCTGCCCATCTTCTTCGCCTACAGCGGCCTGCGTACGCAGATTGGCCTGCTCAACAGCGCCGAGTCCTGGCTCACCTGCGGCGCCATCATCCTGCTGGCCTGCCTGGGCAAGTTCGGCGGGAGTGCGGTGGCCGCCCGGCTGACGGGCCTGCGCTGGCGCGAGGCGGGTGCCGTCGGCATCCTGATGAACACCCGCGGCCTGATGGAGCTCATCGTCCTCAACATCGGCCTGGACCTGGGCGTCATCTCTCCCAAGCTCTTCACGATGATGGTGGTCATGGCGCTGGTCACCACCTTCATGACCACGCCCCTGCTGCGGTGGATCTACCCCATGGATGAGATGGCGCGCGACCGCCTGGTGCCCGAGAACTCGGTGCCCCTGGCGCTCATGCCCGCGCCCTTCACCGTGATGATGTGCGTCTCGCATGGTACCGCGGGGCCGGGCATGGTGACGTTGGCGCACGCCCTCACCTCCCAAGGGCAGGATCCCTCCCAGCTCTATGCCCTGCACCTCATCCCCTCCTCGGAGCGCGCCTCGTTCCATCTGCGGCACGAGGCGCAGCCCGCGGATGCCTCGGCGCTCACGCCGATGATGGAGCGCGCGAACAAGCTGAGCCTCCCCATCAAGCCGCTCTCCTTCGTCTCAGGCGAGCCCGGCGCGGACATCTGCCGCACGGCCTCGGCCAAGAGCGCGAACCTCGTGCTGCTGGGCTGGCACAAGCCCCTGCTGAGCCGCACGCTGCTGGGCGGCACGGTCCACGAGGTGATGCAAGAGGCGCGCATGGACGTCGCCGTCCTGGTGGACCGCGGGCTGTCGAGCGTGCGGCGGGTGCTCGTCCCCTTCATGGGCAGCTCCCATGATCGCGCGGCGCTGGGACTGGCGCGGCGGCTCATGCGGCACGCGGACGCGGAGGTGACGGTGCTGCACGTCACCTCGCCCGAGCTCAAGGGGCGCGCCAGCGCGCAGGTGGAGGAGCTGTTCCCCGAGGAGGGCCGGCGCGTCACCTTCAAGGTGGTGGAGCATGCGGAGCCGGAGGAAGCGGCGCTGGCGGAGGCCGCGCGCGGCTATGACTTGATCATCGTCGGCGTGGGCCAGGAGTGGGGCCTGGAGGAGCGGCTCTGGGGCCTGCAGCGCGAGCGCTTCATCCAGGACTCCCCCGTGTCGCTGCTGGTGGTGCGCCACCCGGCTCCCCAGGCGGAGACCGTGTTAGAGGCAGCCCAGGACGGGCTCCCCGTCACGGATGGCACCGCCGCCTGAGCCTGAGGGACCATGCACCTGGGAGCGACCATCCGGCTGCTGCGCGTTGACGCGGGCCTCTCCTTGCGAGACCTGGCCCGGCGCATCGGTGTCTCCAGCGCCTACCTGAGCCGCGTGGAGCATGGCCAGGACGCCGTGCCCACACCGGAGCGGCTCACCGCCATCGCGCACGAACTGGGCGTGCCCCCCGCGATGCTGCTGGATGTCTCGCACCGGGTGAACCCGCTGGTGGCGAACTACCTGGAGCAGGTGCCTGGCGCCGGGGCAGTCTTCCTAGACATCGCCCGGAGGCAGCTCACCAGCGCACAGCTCACCCGGGTCCGTGAGTTCCTCAACGCGGAGTTCCCCATGCGCGACGCCTCGCGAGAAGAGGTGTCGCCCGCCCTCTCCCCGCTGCTGGCCCCCGAGCGCATCATCCTCCAGCTCTCCTGCTCCTCTGTAGAGGATGCGCGAGACATGGCCGTCGAGCGCATCTGCGCCGCCTGCCCGGGGCTGGCGGCCTCGCAGCTCACCGACGAGTTGGAGCGGCGGGAGGCCGGGGCCTCGTGCTCGGTGGGCAATGGGGTGGCGGTTCCCCACGCGGCCCTGGAGGGAGTGCCCTCCGTGGCCGCACTGGTGACCCTGGCGAAGCCGCTGAAGCATGAGACGCCGGATGGGCAGCCGCTGCGCGTGCTCATCGTCATGGTGGGCAGCGAGCGCGGCCGGCCCTGGCTCATGCGGCTGGCGCACGTGGCGAGGCTGTCGAGCCATGGCCTCGCCACCCGCCTGCAAGAGGCCCAGCACCCGCGCGAGGTGCTCTCGCACCTGCAGGAGCTGGAGGCGTTGCTGTAGCTCAGCGCCGGTTCCAGCCGCTGCCGCCGTACCCCTGCGCCCGCTCGCGGAGCTGCTCCCACTGCAGGCGCGCCTGCCGGGCCTGCTGCGTCTGCTCATCCGCGTCGCGCCGCGCCTCCCGGGCCTCCTTCCGGGCCTTGTCGAGGGTAGAGAGGAAGTCCCCCTCGGTGAGCTTCTGCGCCCGCACGTCCCCGTTCTCCTTCAGGGCCCGGTACTGCGCGTAGTTCAGCTCGGCATCCGCCACCTTGAGCTCGCGCTCCCGGAGCTGCCTCTGCGCCTTCCAGGCCTCCAGGTTCTGGTCTCGCCAGTCCACCTGGGCCTTGGCCGCCGCGAACTCCGCCTCCGCCACCTGGAGCTGTGCCTCCGCCGATTGGATGCCGCTCTGCTGCCCCGTCTCCTGGGCCGCTTTCAGCTGAGCCTTCTCCGCGTCCCGGCGGAGCTTGGCGGCCTCCACGTTCCGGCGAGCCACCTCCTGCGCACGCTCGGCGTCGCCGATCGCCACGTTGGCACGCGCCACCTCGTCCGCGGCCTGCCGTTTGTACGCCTGGGCCTCCCGCACGCTCCCCATCCGCTCCTCGGGGACACGAGCCATCCAGGAGTCCTTCACCTCAGTGTTCCCGCTGGTGCCGCAGCCGCCCAGGAGCCCCACAGACGCCCCGAGCACTGCCGCCACCAGCGCGCGCCGCCAGTTCGATTGAGCCATGGCCTCTCCTCCACAAGTGCCTACCGGTTCACGGTAGACACGCCGTGAATGCGAGGCAGGCAGCCGAGACCCGCTCGATCCCCTGGCTGCCCCCCGCGCGAGCGGAGCCGCTCAGCTCCCGCCGCAGAAGCGGGCAATGGCCTGCGAGAGCACCGCCTCGCAGCGCACCAGGTCCTCGATGGGCACGTACTCGCCTGTCTGGTGGGCCACGCGGATGTCTCCCGGGCCGAACACCACCGCCTCGGCGCCCAGGGCCGTGAGCTGCGGGGCCTCCGTGCCGAAGGACACCGTCTCCGGGGCGTTGCCCGTGGCCTCCGCGAGGAAGCGCACCACCTCGGCGTCCGGCGCCGTGCTCACCCCGCTGTCGGTGCGCAGCACGCGGATATCCGCCTCGAAGGCCGGCTCGTCGCGCACCAGCTCCTGACGGATGCTCTCCATCAGCTCCACCACCCGCTGCGGCGACTGCCCGGGGATGGGCCGCCACTCCACCGTGAAGCGGCACAGGCCGGGGATGACGTTCTTCGCCTTGCCGCCCTGGATGAGCCCCACGTTCACCGTGGTGTAGGGCGGCTCGAAGCTCGCGTCCCGCTCCTCGCGGAGCACCGTGCGAGCCACCTGCTCCAGCCTCTGCAGGAAGCGGCTGGCGCGGAAGATGGCCGACGCCCCCGTGTCCGGGTACGCGCTGTGCCCCTCCTTGCCCCGCACCTCCACCTCGCCCAGGCAGTAGCCCTTGTTGGCGCGCACCGGGATAAGCCGGGTGGGCTCGCCGACGATGGCGTGCCTCGCCCGCCCCTTCCCCGCCTCCACCAGCTTCTTGGCGCCCACCAGGCCGATCTCCTCGTCCGCCGTGAGCACCACCATCAGCGGCGCCTTCAGCCGCTCCGCCCGGGTGGCCGCATGGAGCGCGCTGGCAATGAAGCCCTTGGTGTCACACGCGCCGCGCCCGTAGAGCCGCCCGTCTTTCTCGGTGAGCTTGAGCGCGTCCTTCCACGCGGCGTCATACGGCACGCAGTCCGAGTGCCCCACCAGCGCCAGCGCCGCGCGCCCCTCGTTGCCTCCCTTCACCGCCACCAGGTTCACCTTCTCCACACCCGCATCGTCCGTGTAGAGCAGGCGCTCGGCCACGAACCCCGCAGCCTCCAGGCGCGCCTGGGCGTAGTCGATGAGCGGCGCGTTCGGGCGCACCGAGGTGGTGTCCAGTGCAACCAGCTCCGCCAACGTGGCCCGCAGCGCGGGCAGCGTATCGTTCACGAGTACAGCCTCCGAGCCAGGGCATGGAAGGCGCGCGAGGACTCCTCTTGGCGGGGGTGCTGTCCGTCCTTCACCACGAGCCGCCCATCCATCGCCACGTCCCGCACCGCCGCCTTGTCCGCGCCAAACACGAGCCCCGCCAGCAGTGATGAGGGGCTCGCGCCCACCAGCGAGGGGTGGTGCAGGTCCACCGTGAAGAAGTCCGCGGGCGTGCCGGGCTCCAGCGCACCCGTGGTCAGCCCCAGGCTCTTGGCGCCATTCACCGTGGCCATCTGGAACAGCCGGACCGCCAGCCCATCCACCGCGCCGCCGCCGGGATCCAGCACCGCACGCCGGACACGAGACAGCCGGAGGTGCTCCTCGAGCTGCCGCGCCTCGTCGAGCAGATCCACCCGGGCCTGGCTGTCCGAGCCCAGGCACAGCCGCGCGCCCGCGTTCACCAGCCGGTCCGCGGGGACGATGCCATCGCCCAGGTTGCGCTCGGTGGAGGGGCACGCACACACGCCCGCGCCGACTTCCCCCAGCATCCGGGCCTCGTCCTCCGTCACATGCACCGCGTGCACGGCGGTGAAGCGCGGCTCCAGCAGCCCCAGCTCCTCGAGCAGCTCCACGGGCCGCAGGCCGTACTCGGCCACGCAGGCCTCGAGCTCCTTGGGCTGCTCGGCCACATGCATGTGCATGGGCATGTTCCCGCCGCGCAGTCCCGCGAGCGTGGTGAGCCACTCCCGAGGCACCGCGCGCACGCTGTGCGGCGCCAGCCCCACGCTCACCCCGGCCTGTCCCTCCATCTCCCGGGCGAGCTCCTGCACCGAGGCCAGGAAGGTGTCCACGTCCCTGTCGATGAACCGCCGCTGCCGGGGGTTCTCTGGCACGCGGAAGCCCGCGCGCGCATAGCCCACGCGCAGCAGCACGATCCGCAGCCCCACGTCCCGCGCGGCGCGAATCACTTCGAAGGCCAGCGCATTGCGCTCCACGTACGGCGTGCCATCCGGCTGGTGGTGCAGGTAGTGGAACTCGCCCACGGAGGTGATGCCGGCCAGCAGCATCTCCAGGAAGGCCTGCCGCGAGGCGGTGTAGACCTCCTCGGGATTCAAGGCCTCGGCGGCGCGGTACATGGCCTCGCGCCAGCTCCAGAAGTCATCCGTGCCGTGGCCCGCGGCCACGTACTCCGTGCGTCCACGGATGAGGCGCTGGAAGGCGTGCGAGTGCCCGTTGACGAGCCCCGGCAGCAGCGCGCGCCCGGGCAGGCGGACCACCCGCGCGCCCTCGGGCACAGGCCCCTCCGGGAGGATGCGGCCATGGGCGCCCACGTGCAGGGAGGCGCCCGAGTGAAACCGGCCGTCCCGATAGAGGAAGTCCGGCTGATAGACGGTGAGTTCGCTCACGCGCGGCAGCCTACGCTACCGCCCGGGGGGCTCGCAGCAGTGCCGCGAGCCTCGGGTGCACCGGTCAACGGCGGGAGAACCGGGGGCGCTCCTGCCCCAGCACCGGGTGGACGGAGTTGTCATCCGCCCCCGGGCGCCCCAGCCCCCGGCGCACCGCGGGCAGCGAGGCCGTCACCGGGCCCACGTAGAACACGCCGTGGAAGCCGTTGCCGTCCTCGTCATCCCACAGGTGGACGAAGTAGCGGTCCCCGTTGTCCTTGCCGCGGGTGTCCTTCACCCCGCACTCCAGCTTGTCGCTCTGGGTGCCTGCCGCGCAGATCCACGCCGTGCCACTGTTGTAGGCCATGTCCAGGGCGAGGGTGTCGTCCACCTCTTGGGAGATGAGCAGGCCCATGGGCTTGTATTTCTTGTCCCAGGGCAGGCCCTGAGCGGTGCGCGGGTGGATGTTGCCGGACACCACCATGAAGAAGCGGCCTGGGCCCTTGCGCACGTAGGAGAGCACCGTCTCGGCCATGGCATTCTCGCGCTCCTGACCCTGGGCCTTGGGGTGGTCGAACACGAAGGCGTCCACGTCCAGCCCCTGGGAGCGCAGCCGGCGCAGTTGCTCCAGCAGGTTCGCCATGCCCTCGCTGCTGCGCCCGTCCGGGAAGGGGCTGCGCCAGAAGGGCGCCTCCATCAGCTTCAGCCAGTCGTCATCCGTACCGGCGCTGCGCAGGAAGGCGCTCACCCGCGCCTGGTTCTCCACCGGCAGCTCCAGGCCCACCGTCATCGGCGTGCCCGAGGAGGCCACCTGGCAAGCGCCCTGCGCCACGAACCGGGGCACCTCCTGGGTGCCGTGCAGCTCGCCCAGCATCATCACCGAGCCAGGCTTGGCCTGCGGCAGCAGGCCGAGGATGGTCATCCCGCACTCGATGCCCAGCTTGGCCGCGGGCTCGCTCTTGAGCTTCGGCAGCGCCGCCACCACCTGCCCCGAGCCGCCCTGCTTGGCCAGCTGCTCCTCACGGATCTTCGCCAGGTGGGGCGCAATCCCGTGGAACACCTTCCACTCCATCACCAGGTCGCGCTGGCCATCCCGCGAGCCCGCCGAGATGGCGTTCTCGCCGCGCGGCTGCTCCATGAACGCGGACATGTCCTCGATGCTGTTGTTGGCCAGCCCGCTTGCCTCCCCCCCGGCGGCGTCGTCGCCAATGAGCCCGTCAGCTCCACCCAGCGAGCGGCTCACGCCCCAGGAGATCTGAGAGCCTGGGTTGGCCAGCGTGCTGTTGGCGGTGCGGGTGATGCGGAAGACCCAGAGCTTGCTGGAGGTGGGGGTGTCGCGCTTGCCCACCACCATGTAGCGGTGCCAGTAACCAGACACCCGCGAGCCACCGAACTCCTCGCGCCACTCCGTCTCCAGCACGAAGGTACCGACGTCCTCACGGAAAGACAGGCCGGTGTCGGTGAAGAACTGGCGAACCGAGGGCCAGATCTCCTCGAGGGGCATGTCATAGAGGGCCTCCTCGGCGGGGATGCCGCTTCCCCCCCGGCTCGTGGCACAGCCTCCCAGCAAGACTCCGACAATCGCCACAGCGAAGACCGCCAAACGCATGCCAGGCCCCTCTCCTGGGAAAATGGACGGAAATTCCCGTGAGCTTAACGTCTACCGGGGCCCGGCATATCGGGCGGCCTGCTTTTTTTCCGGCGCTCAGGCCTGGATTTCGGTGCCTTCGTCGGCGCGGGCACCGTCCTTGAGCCAAGGACGGGTGCGGACCGCGTCGCGGATCCACGTCACGTGCCGGTACTCATCCTCGCGGTTCTTCTGGATGAGGGCGCGGACTTCCGGGCTCCAGTCGAACTGGAGGGCCAGCTCATAGGCCCGGTTGGAGAACTCCTCGTTGCCCAACATGGCCACCAGGGCCGCCTCGGTGCCCATCATGCTCGTCACCGCCGTGAGCCCCTTCATCGCGGCACCCTTGAGATCCGGCTTGAGCTCCACCGCCTCACCGCCCAAGCGCTGGATGAGCGCGTTCAAGTCTTGCACGTGCCGCACGTGATCCACCCGGAAGTCATTGAGCCGCTCGCGCACCAGGGGTTCGCTCACCCGGGCAATGGCCGCGTCGTAGGCCCCCACCGCATCCGCATCCAACTGAGCCAGACTGCGCAGCTTCGCCACCTCGGACTTCTCTGCCATCTCCATGCCTCCTCGCAGAACCCAGGCAATGTGGTTGGGCCGGAGACGGGCGCCAACCCGGCTCCCGGGGCCGCCCATGGAGCAGACAGGCAGGCAGGGCATGACAGCGATCGCGTCATGCGCACTTTTGCCGCACACCCTTTCCGGGAGGACCCTGGACATGAAGAACGAAGACGTAGCGACTTCGAGCATCGAGCAGATGACCAAGCGCGTTCCCTCCGTGGGCTTCCTCGGGTTGGCCCTTGGAGCGATGGCGGTGAGCGCCACCCTGATGCTGCTCAACCGCAAGACGTGGGCCAACTTCGTGGGCCAGTGGGCGCCGACCATCCTCATCCTGGGCACCTACAACAAGCTGGTGAAGACGTTCTCCGCGCCCTACGACGAGGAGCAGCGCCTGCAGCACGGCGGCCATGCCTCCATCCTGAAGGGCCCGGAGGAGATGAGCCGTCAGCCGCGCCCGCTCATCTGAGCAGGCTCCCGCTCGCCCCGCCTTTCCAGCTCGGCAGAAGGGCGGGGCCCGAGTTGACGGCGCTCGAGCGAGGAGCGGCTCAGGCCCGCACGGTCCGTGTGGGCCGGGACGGCCCGGCGGGGCGCATGCCTCGCCGCTCGGCGCGCCGGTGCTTCATCACGATGACGCCGCCCATGATGGCGCTCAGCAGCAGCAGGGCGTTGGTCACCACGAACACCCAGTTGCGCACCAGGACGCTGTAGAGCGTAAAGCCGATAGACGCGGTGATCTGCCCGACGAAGAGCCACTTGGACACGCCCTCGCTGGAGCCCGACTTCCACTGCTTGTGCACCTGCTTCCCAATGGTCAGCACGAGAACGAAAGAGCTGAACCACCCGATGACCTCGGTCATGAAGTCCTCCGTGCTCTCAAGGATGTGCATGGCCTCTCGCAGGCCGAGGTGCTCCTCCGGGCGGTGACCGGGCGAGCCAGTCAAGTCCGCTGGCGGCATGTTCCGAGGCCTTTATCTTCACATTGTGGTGCGGAGCACTTCTGAGTGCTTCGACGCGTGGTGTGCTCGTGCCCCTCACGGGGAATGAGCGCGCCCACGGGGGACGGTGGAGCGCCCCAAGGCCCGGGTTCTGAGTCGGACCGGTCGGTTGAACAACCCTCCGGCCGTGAGGCGGGGGCCTGGGGCGCCTGGTGTCTTCCGGCTGGAGTTCTCCCTCGTCTGCTCGAATTGCACGCTGCTGGGGCAATGCGGAGTCTTGAGGGGTGAAAGCCAGACGATCGCTCCAGACCTACCGCGCCAAGCGCGACTTCCAGAAGACGCCCGAGCCCTCGCCGGATGTGTCGCTGAAGAAGCGCGGCGCAGAGGCCCTCTTCGTGGTGCACAAGCACGACGCCACGCGGATGCACTATGACTTGCGCCTGGAGATCGACGGCGCGCTGGCGAGCTGGGCGATTCCCAAGGGTCCCAGCTACGACCCGAAGCAGAAGCGGCTGGCGGTGGAGACCGAGGACCACCCCATGTCCTACGCCCGCTTCGAGGGCCGCATCCCAGACGAGGAGTATGGCGGCGGGGACTCGCTGCTCTGGGACGAAGGCACCTACGAGACGGTGCCACCCGGCAAGGCCTACGAGCAGCGCGAGAAGGGCCACCTGGTGGTGGACCTGCACGGCGACAAGCTGCAGGGCCGCTGGCACCTCATCCGCACGCGAGGGAATGGGCGGAAGAACCAGTGGCTGTGCTTCAAGTCGATCGACGGCCAGGAGAAGCCGGACTACGACGTGGTGGCCGAGCGCCCCGAGTCCGTGAAGTCCGGCCGCCGCGAGACGCGCGGCCCGGTGCGCAAGAGCGCGCTGGAGCGGGTGCACCCTCCGGCGGAGACGATCCTCCAGCGCGTGTGGCCGCCCATGCTCGCGAAGCTGTCCACTCCCGAGGAGGCCAGCGACGCCACGCACGTCTTCGAGATCAAGTACGACGGCTTCCGCGCCATCGCCTCGCTCTCTGGCAGTGGGCTCGTCTTCAAGAGCCGCAACGGCAATGACCTGTCCGGGCGCTTTCCCACGGTGGCGGAGGCGCTGCGGCGGCTGCGCGTGCCGGAAGCGGTGATTGATGGCGAGGTGGTCGCCCTGGACAAGAAGGGGCGCTCCAGCTTCCAACTGCTCCAGAACCAGAGCGGCGGGGAACTGCGCTTCGTCGCCTTCGACTTGCTGTGGCTGGACGGGCATGACCTGCGGGACAAGCCGCTGGAGGCCCGGCGCGAGCTGCTGGAGAGCCTGTTCTCGGGCGTGAAGCCCCCGCTGCAGCTGGCCGAGCGGATGAACATGCCGATGGAGCGCGCGCTGAAGGAGGCGCAGCGGCACGGCTGGGAGGGGCTGATCGCCAAGCGGAAGGGCTCAGCGTACGTGGGCTCGCGCTCGGGGCAGTGGCTGAAGCTCAAGGTCATCGCTGGCCAGGAGGTCGTCATCCTCGGGTTCCTGCCCATCAAGAACGAGCACTCGGCCAAGGAGATCGGCGCGCTGCTGGTGGGCGTGAACGGGCCGGACGGCTACCGCGACGTGGGCAAGGTGGGCACGGGCTTCGACACGAAGATGCGGCACCAGCTGCGGGAGCTGCTGGAGAAGATCCGGGTGGACAAGCCCGTGGCGGTGGATGCGAAGAAGCGCCCAGGTGCGGTCTGGGTGCGGCCCAAGTATGTGGCCCAGGTCCACTTCACCGAGTGGACGGACGACGGCCGCCTGCGGCACCCGGTGTTCCAGGGTCTGCGCACGGACAAGAAGCCCGAAGAAGTCATCCGCGAGCGGCCCAGCCCCACGGCCCGGAGCAAGGCCCGAACCGCCGAACCCGAGCCGGTGGAGACCGCCCCCGTGCCTCGCACACGTGCGGCCACGAAGCGCACGGCGACGAAGCGCACAGCCACGAAGCGCGCGGCCACCCGGAACACGGGTACGCGCCGGGCGCCGGGCGCTCTGGCGGCCCGGACCGCGAAGCTCCCGAGGCAGGAGGGCGCTCCGGCCAAGACAAGTCTGGCGCGGCTGACGAGCGGTGACCGGGTGCTGTACCCGAAGGGCGGGTACACCAAGGAGGACGTCTTCGAGTTCTACCGCCAGGTGGCGCCGCTGATGCTGCCAGTGCTGGCGGACCGTCCCATCTCGGTGCAGCAGTGGCCTGCGGGCATCCTGGCGCCCGGCTTCTTCAAGCACGAGCTGTCCGGCAAGCCCGACTGGGTGCCGACCCTGCGCGTGAAGCACCTGAACCGGACGATCGACCACGTGAACGCGAAGACACCGGACGCGCTCCTGTGGCTGGCCAACCAGTCGGCGCTAACGATGCACATGTGGTCCAGCCACGCGCCGACGCTCACGAGCCCGGACTGGGTGCTGTTCGATCTGGACCCAGGCAAGGGGACCTGGGAGGACCTCATCCGCGTGGCCACGGCGATGCGCAAGAAGCTGGAGTCGCTGGGGCTGGAGAGCTTCCCGAAGACGTCCGGCAAGCGGGGTCTCCACGTGCTCGTCCCACTGCGCGCCGGGTACACCCACGAGCAGGCCATGCGGTTCGCGAACGACATCGCCAACCAGCTGGCGCTGGAGCTGAAGGACATCGCCACCACGGAGCGCGCCATCAACAAGCGCGGAGGGCGGCTCTACCTCGACGCGGGCCAGAACGGACGGGGGAAGACGGTGGTGGCGCCCTACTCGCTGCGCGCGGTGGAGGCGGCCTCGTTCTCCGCGCCGCTCCAATGGAGCGAAGTCACCCGGCGTCTGGATCCCAGCCGCTTCAACATCCAAACTGTTCGCAAGCGGCTGGACGCGGTGGGAGACCTGTTCGCCCCGGTGCTCACGACGAAGCAGAAGCTCCCCTGATCAGGCGCACTGCCAGGTGAAGCCCAGCCGTGAAGGGTGCTCGGCACACTGTCAGCCCACGGGCCGCACGCCGCGCGACATCAGCCACTGCCCTCAGCGTACTCCCAACGCAGTGCCCCACCCACAACGTGAGTGTAGGACCTCCGCTCCGCTCGAAGCAGCGCACTGCCCCCTGCCCAACGTCCGCCCGGCTCCGCGTGCTGGCGGATGTCCATCGCTGGACCAGATCCCTGATCACGCAGTCCCCGCGTGAAGGGGTGCGCCCTATTCCACCCAAGCTCGCGTTGCTTGGGACACAGGGGGTAGGCCTTGGGTAGGTGGGAACGGGGAGTCAGGTGGGCGGTAAGTGTCGCTGCGGTAGGTGTGTTCGTGCACTGCGCGGAGGGCCGCCTGGAGGCTCCAGCTCCCCTCCTCACACAGGAGCAGCCGGTGCTGGAGGAGTCACGGACGTTCCCAGCCGTCGCGGACACGCGGGTGGAAGCCCCGTCGCCCACCCAGAACTTTGGGAGTTCCAGCACGCTGCGCGTGGATGGGGATCCGCAGTACGAGACCTTCCTGCGCTTCGACGTGAACGGACTGAGTGGCAACGTGATTCGGGCGAAGCTCCGCCTGTACGCGACGGATGCCACCGTGAACGGGCCCTCCGTCCACACCACGGACCCGGAGTGGCAAGAGGGCATGGTGACGTTCCAGTCGAGGCCCTCGCCGCAGGCCTTCGTGGCGAGCACGGGAGCGGTGGCGGCGAACACCTGGGTGGAGTGGGAGGTGACGGCTGCGGTGCAGGGCAACGGCACGGTGAGCTTCGCGGTGCTGCCCACCGGCATCGATGGCACCGTGTTCTACTCGCGCAACACCTCCGTAGCGGCCATGCGGCCCCAGCTCGTGGTGACCACGGAGGCGAGCACGCCCACGCCCCCGCCGCCCTCCAGCGCGGACTGGACCTTCTATGGCATGGCCCAGGGCGGGCCTCGGTACGTGTACGGGGTGAGCACCGACGCGGGCGGCAACATCTGGGTCGCGGGCGGTGAAGACGGGCTCTACGTGCTCGAGCTGGGCCAGACGCAGTTCCGCCGCTTCACGATGGAGGACGGTCTGAGGCCCTACGGCTACATGTCTGACGGGGGCGCGCCTCCGGGCGCGCCGTACCTGAAGGTCATCTCCGTGGCCGGAGGCCCAGCAGGGACCGTCTTCGTGGGCTACGAGGGCAAGCCACCCGCCCCGGGGATGCCCACCTGCGAGAACGAGTGGGACCAGGGCTACGACGCAGGCCGCATCCCGGACGCGAGCATCTACAAGAGCGGAGATGCGGATCGGGTGACGCTCACGGCCACGGGCATCCAGGTGGCGCACTATGACGTGTCCACGGGTCCCAACTGGGTGCCCAACGAGCCGCGCGGCCGGGAGAAGCTCTGCAGCATCTGGCGCATCGTGTACGACGCCCAGACAAACAGCGTCTGGTTCGGAGCCAACCACGGCTTTGGGTGGGGCAGCGCGGACTTCCCCGGCTACAGCTGCGCGCCAGGCACCTGGAACTATGGCTGCGCCGGGGTGATGGAGCACGTGCACCCAGCCATCAACGCGTGGAACCACGACCAGAGCAACGTCGTGCTCCTCACCGACGCGTACTACGGCGTGTCGGTGGCCGCGAACGGGGACGTATGGTTCGGCGGCGCCAACCGCTCCACCCGGTTCCGGTACGGCACCCACGGCCACGACTACTGGCAGGCCCAGGTGGAGAGCGAGGGCAGCGAGTACACGTGGAACCGCATCGACATCTGGCCCGACGCCGTGGCCGAGCCCACCTGGCCCACCCGCGAGCAGCGCGTGGATGACACGGTGTCCGGCATGGCGGTGATGAGCGACGAGACCGTCTGGGTGGGGAGCTTCCTCCGGGGTCTGGCCCAGCTCAGCCCCAGCGGCCAGGTGCTGCGCACGCTCTCGACGGAGCTCGCGGATGGACGCGGGAACGTGGCGTCCGTGGCGGTGGATCCGCTCGACAACAGCGTGTGGGCGGGCACGGCCCAGGGCGGCGGCCTGAGCCGTGTGCGCGGCAACACGGTGGAGTGGCACGCCAGCGGTCTGCTTCCCAACGAGGTCCTCGGCCTCCGCGTGCCGGACATTCAGGTGGACCGCTCAGGGAGCACGCGGCGAATCCTCGTCGCGTTCCAGGGCGACGCCACCACACCCGGCTCCATCGGCATCTACACGGGCCCGTAGCCCCGGCCGCGGGAGCGCTAGTTGCTCTTCACCCGCTCATTCAGCCAGGGCACAACGCGGCCCAGCACATCGGGGCGCGGGTTCTCCAGGGTGATGAGGCCCGCGCTGTCCGCGGGAATGGGAACCGGAGTGGGCGGCGTGTAGATGCGGCCTTCCACCTTCAGCGTGGAGGGCAGCTTGAGGCAGTACGTCTGCGGCGTGAAGGAGCCGAAGGTCTTGTACACGAGGACGTACTGGCGTCCTGCCATGACCGGGTAGTCCGTGATGGCCGTCCCGGTCTCGAGCGCGTTTTGGTAGAAGGTGCCGCCAGTGGCGGTAAAGGTGACGCCGTCCTCGATGGTCGCCATGCTGAGCGGATACGCGTAGCCATACTTGTAGCCATTCGGGTTGACCGAGAGCACATCGCCCTGGATGACGACCCTTCCGGTCTTCTGAGCAGTGAGAACGAAGGCGTCGTAGCGGAAGTCCAGGGTGCCCAGCGCGGAACTGGTGTTGAGCAACCCATTGACCGTGCAGTCCACAGGTTCCTCTGGCGCTGGCGTGCTGGTGTCGGGATCCCGAGCCGAGGACGTGAGGGAGAAGGGAGAAGTCCGGGTCTGCGGGGTGCCCGTGGACGGATCCGGGTTGGTATTGCCCGGATTGGGCACAGGAGCGGGAGCGGGACCGGGCTCAGGCTCGCAGGCAGTCACCACGGCCAGGAGCACGGGCAGGACGAAGACCAAACGGTACGAACGCTTCATGGATGTTCTCTCCAATCGAGCCGGCCCCGTCCGCATGCTCCGAAAAGCATGCCGCAGGGTCAACCCGTTTTCGGCGTGACCGTTGGTCAAAGCACCGAATGGGCACGAGAGCACACCCCACGAACAGACAGGTGCTCCAGGTGTTGGCGCAGCGGGCACGGGTGCTCGCGGACGCCTCATGATCGGGTTCGCGTGAACTCCGCGGCCACCTTGCGATCGTCGATCAAGAGGCTCGCCTCGATGGAACGGCGGGCCTTCGCGACGAGCGCCAGCGCTGCGTCGAGATAGCTCTCGTTGGTCACGAGCCGAACGGATGCCTCGTCATTTCGCGCCATATCGGACCGCAGGTTACTTCCGTTTCACATAGCGCAGGAGGAGCGTCACCAGTTCCTCCTGGAGGAGCCTCTGGGACAGGGACTCGGGGCGCTCCACCACCGCGCGGTGGATGACCGCGTGGGACACCGTGTCGATGAGCCACAGAGCCAATTCCGGGTCCGGCACGTCGGCTCGGAACCGGCGGAAGGTCTCCAGCAGGAGCGCGTCCTCCGGGTCCACCTTCCGGGCGCGACGCGCGGGCAGTTCCTCCGTCAAGGCATGGTGCAGCTTCGGGTTCACCGCGTGCGCGGCGAAGCCCATCCCCACCAGCGTCCGGATGAGGTCCTCCAGGCTGTCGAACGTCCGGGTCTCCAGCACCTTCCGCGCGGCCTCGCGCTGCTCCTTCACGTGCCGGCGGGACACCTCCGCCACCAGCGCTTCCTTGCCGGGGAAGAACTGGTACAGCGACGCCACGTTGACGCCCGCCCGCTCCGCGATGCGGTTCGTCGTCAGCTTCGCGTAACCGTCGCGCACGAGAATGTCAGCAGTCGCCTGCACCAGCGCATCCACCGTCGCGCGCGAGCGCTCCTGCGAGGGCATTTTCCGAGGGGAAAGCTTCGCGCGCGGCATGCTGAACTCCTGGGGCAGGAACGCAAGCTGACAACATAAGCACTTCCTTACATTCTTGTCTCCGTCGCTCCCGGGCCGCCAACGCCCCGCGACAGGAGACCGCCATGTCCCATGCCCTCCCCCTTCCGGCGCTCGTCATCGGCGCCGGTCCCACCGGCCTGACGCTCGCGTGCGACCTCGCGCGCCGGGGTATCCGCGTGCGCGTCGTGGACGCGGCCCCAGGTCCCTTCGCCGGCTCTCGGGGCAAGGGGCTCCAGCCGCGCACGCTGGAGATCCTGGACGACCTGGGCGTGCTCGACGCCGTGCTAGACGCGGGCACCGCCTATCCCCGGCTCCGCTTCCACTGGCGGCGCTTCGTCGTGGGCCGCTGGACAATGATGGCCCAGCACACCGCGACGCCCGATGTGCCCCATCCCAACCCCTGGCTCGTACCGCAGGCACGTACCGAGGGAATCCTGCGCGACCGGCTGGCCTCGCTCGGTCATGCCGTGGAGTTCGGCACCGCGCTCACCGGGTTCACCCAGGATGACGCGGGCGTCACCGCCACCCTCACCCGCGACAGCACCCTGGAGACCGTTCGCGCGGAGTACCTGGTGGGCGCGGATGGCGGACACAGCCGCGTGCGCAAGGTGCTGGGCCTGCCCCTGCACGGCGAGACGCGCGAGGAGGAGCGCATGGTAGTGGGCGACGTGTGCGTGGACGGCCTGGACCGCACCCGCTGGCACGTGTGGCCCTTCGCGAAGGGCGGCATGGTGGCGCTGTGTCCCCTGCCTGGCACGGACCGCTTCCAGCTCGTCCTCCAGGTGAAGCCCGGCGGCACCGTGCCGGAACTCACCGAGGCCGCCCTGAATCAACACTTCCAAGATGCGGCGCGACCTGGCCGCACGCTGCGCCTGCACGACGCGAGCTGGCTGTCCGTGTACCGCCCCAACGTGCGCATGGTGAACCGCTACCGCGTGGGCCGCGTCTTCATCGCGGGAGACGCCGCGCACGTCCACCCTCCCGCCGGAGGACAGGGGCTCAACACCGGCGTGCAGGACGCCTACAACCTGGGCTGGAAACTGGGCCATGTCCTCCAGGGCGCGGACCCCGCCCTGCTCAACACCTACGAGGCGGAGCGGCTGCCCATTGCCGCGAACGTGCTCGGCCTGTCCCTGAAGCTCTATGAGGGCATGAGCCAGAGCCGGCTGAAGTCCCTGAGGCGGGGCTCGGAGGAACGGCAACTGCAATTGAACTATCGCGGCGGTCCGCTCGCTCCCGAGCTGCCGGGCGACACGGCCCGCGTGCGCGCGGGAGACCGGGCCCCGGATGCGCCGTGCACGGATGCGCGCGGCAATCCCTGCCGGCTCTTCGACGCCTTCCAGGGTCCCCACTGGACGCTGCTGGCCTTCGGGCCGAGGCACGCGGACGTACCTGAGTGGGCCTCCTCACTCTTCGGCGACACCGTGCGCACTGTCACCCTCCGCGCACAGGGGAGCGCCCCGGATGCCGAAGCGGCTCCGAACGAGGGGGCGCTCATGCTCGACGCGGGTGGACATGCGCACCGGGCCTACGACGTGGCGCCGGGCACGGAGGCGCTCATCCTGGTGCGCCCGGACGGCTACGTGGGGCACGCCTCGCGGCCTGGAAATGTTGCGTCGCTGGAGCAGTTCCTGACGCCACTGCTGCCCCTCCCTTCCTCGACTGGCATCCACATGAGCAAGAGCCAGGGCCGAGCCTAGGAGTGGCGCGTCTGGGAGGAGGCCGAGGCCAATGTCCTCCGAGTGCTAGATGCGTACGCCCAGAAGGCCGTCGAGGCAGAGCCACCACCTTGCACCGCTACGACGTGGTGCTAATGAACCCTCCTCTTTGGTTCCGGCAGCACTGCCGCCAAGCAGGCGTTCGAGCGCTCGCACCCGCGCACGAAGACGGCGTCTGCGCGGCTCTTGTCGAGCGGGGCTTGAAGTTGCTGCGCCCGGGAGGGCCGCTCGGCGCCATCGATTCCGCCATGGTGGAAACGGCGGCGTATGCCTCTCGAAATCCACGGCCCCTGAGCAATCCGCTATGGAAGCAGGTTGAAATACCGGATCGCGAACACGATCCTTATTTCAGGATCTGGCAGTCGATTGCAATAACCGCGCGTCTTACGCAGGATTATCTCGGGCTACTTCAGTAGGCAGGAGGCGCAATCCGATGCGCGCAGGGCAATACGTACAGCAACTCCATGGATACCGGGCGTTCATTCCCGCCGCCTTGCCCCCTACGTCCCCTGTGCGCATGGAGGGGGAGTTGACGGCCCTGATGAGTGAGGCAGACCGGGCGCTCGGACGGCTGGACGGGGTCGCTTCCATTCTGCCCAACCCGGACCTCTTCGTGGCGATGTACGTACGGCATGAAGCGGTCCTGAGTTCGCAGATTGAGGGTACGCAGAGCACGCTCGAGGATGTCCTCCAGTACGAAATCGACGCAAAGGGACCTCGCATCGCCAAGGATGCGGGCGAAGTCGTCAACTATGTGGCGGCGATGAACCATGGCCTGGAGCGGCTCAAGACCTTGCCGCTCTCGCTGCGGTTACTGCGGGAGATCCATGGAAGGCTGATGGAGGGCGTCCGCGGCAGTGAGCGGAGCCCCGGGGAGTTCCGCACTTCGCAAAACTGGATTGGCCCGCAAGGTTGCAACCTGCAGACAGCCACTTTCGTGCCACCACCTCCTCACGAAATGAAGGAGGCGCTTGGCAACTTGGAGAAGTTCCTGCACGACAGCCGGGGCTTGCCTCCGCTCGTGCAGTGCGGCCTGGCGCACGCGCAGTTCGAGACCATCCACCCGTTCCTGGACGGCAACGGCCGTGTGGGGCGCTTGTTGATCACGCTGTTGCTGTGCGAGCAGCGCATCTTGGCACGTCCACTGCTGTACCTCAGCGTGTACCTCAAGGCCCACCGCGCGGAGTATTACGACCGGCTCACGGCCGTGCGAACGGCGGGAGACTGGGAGGGGTGGTTGCGCTTCTTCCTCAAAGGTGTTGCCGAAGTGAGTGTCGCGGCGACGAACACCGCGCGCTCCATTCTCCACCTGCGAGAGGACGCACGGCAGAAACTCGCCGCCAACGCGCTGGGTATCCGGCTACTGGACTACCTCTTCGAGAAGCCGTTCATGTCCGTGCGCGCGGCGGAGCAGCACCTGAGGTGCTCGTTCGCGACGGCGGCCAGCACCATTGAACAGTTGGTGGCGGCTGGATTGCTGCGGGAAACAACGGGGCAGAAGCGGAACCGGCTGTATCGGTATGAGCCGTACCTCGCGCTGTTCGAGCAGCACGGGATGGAAACGGGAGCGCAGGGCACGCCGCAGGTTTCAGGTTCGGAGGTGGGTGATGGGTGAGACGGTCTTCTTCCGGTTGCTGAATGCTGCGGACAGAGAAGCAGCGCTGGCAGGTGCAATGGTGATCCCAAGGCCGCAGCCTTCAATGCGTTGGGACTCACTTGAGGAGCACTCGCTCGTTTGGCTCGGCCCCCTCTGAGCGCTCCCTAGCACCTCACCCTCGCTTGCCGAGCGTCCACCCCTGCTTCTCAGCGGTATGTCCCACCGGAAGGGCAATACCCACCCGCTGGCGGTTGAACGGGCCATTCTTTTCCAGGTGGCGCATCACCACTTCGGCCGCTGTTGCATAGGGGATGGTGGTCTCAGGGAACCGCTCGCGCAGCCGCGCGAAGAGCCGCGCATCGTCCGGCGCATCACTCACGTCGATCTCGACGGGGAGGACTTCGGTGCTGATGCGCAGCGTGTCCACGGCGGGCCTGTCGGCCGAATCAATCAACGGACCCGGGCAGAGCATCGACCAGTCGAGCGACGAGGCACGCAGCGTCTCGTGGTTGGCGCGGTGGGTCTGGTACATCTCCGGCATCCCGGCGAGATCAATGCCGAGACGGTTCGTGTTCGGGATGCGCATCACGCCCAGGCCGCCGAGGAACCAGAGCCGTCCGCCGGGCCCAAGCATGCGCTCCGCCGCGTGGACGACCGTGCGGCCCAGTTCGATGAACGCCGCTCCGTCTCCCGCATGCCCCGCCGAGTTCACCACGGCGGATGCGCCCCTCATCACCGCAACCATGGCCTCGGCGTCGCGAGCATCGCCCTCGGTCAAGGTGAGCAACGGGTTATCCGCGACTCGGAGCGTCTCCCGGAGCTTCTCGCGGCTCCGGGCGACGGCCGTGACCGGCTGTCCCAGCCGCAGGGCCGCATGGACAAGCTCACGGCCCAGGCGCCCGGCGGCTCCGAGCACCACCACGGGGCGAGAGGCATGGGGTGAGGAGGTCGTATCGTGGCTCATGGCCGTATCCCTAACCGGCAGCCACGACACGCGCCAGTGCTCGCGCAAAGCGGTCAGCTCGGCTCGAAACGGCTGACCTCCAGCCCAGACCCCACGGGGAGCAGGACACTGGTGATTCCGGGCTTCGCGCGTACGGCTCGGCCATAGCGCTGCACCTCTTCGCCACCAGGCCGGAGCATGTTATCGGCGACGATGATCGCCCCCGGATTGAGCTTGGGATAGAAGGCCTCGAGGCACGGCACGTAGAGGTCCTTCCACAGGTCAACGAGCACGAAGTCGAGCTTGAACGGCAACTCGTTGATCATCTGAACCGCATCACCCACCTTGAAGTCGATGGAGCCGGCCAGCCCCGCCTTCTCCGCCATGCCGCGCGCATAGGCTGCCTTGTAGTCCTGCAGCTCCATGGTGGTCACCCGGCCGCCAGTCGCCCGCGCGGCTTCCGCCAGCCAGATCCCGGAGTAACCGTAAGAAGTGCCGAGCTCCAGGATGTGGGGGGCCTTCAAGCTCCGCGCAAGGATGTTGATCAGCTTGCCCGTGTCCGGTCCCACGGAGAGCAGGACCTGATCGCGCAACCCCTCAAAGCCGCCCTTTTGCGGCGCCTCCCGCATCAGCTGGTCTTCTGCGCGTATGCGCTCGTGATAGGCGTCGAGCACCGCCGTGACTTTCTCGTCCATGGGTTGTCCGTCGTGTGGGTTGAAGAGCCAACCGCACTACCCTGTTCACGCCGAGATTGCCTGCTGAAGCAGAGCGTGTGTCGCCTCGATGACTGCGGAACTCAGTCCTGCTTGAGCGTCCGGAACACTGCTGGCAACTCCTGGCCTCCCCATCCCGCGCTCACGGCTCGCTTGTAGTTGTCGAGCAGCTCTTTGGGGAAGCGTGCGCTCATGCGGGCGTCCTGGCTCAACCGGACGATGTGCTCGATGGCCGCGACGTGGGTGTTGAGACTGCACTGGTCGCCCGAGAAGTCGTTGCGCTCGATCATCCCCTGTGCGGCATCAGCCGTCACGGAGATCAGCCCGAGGAAGGAGTTCTTGTGGGCGAAGAACGTCTTCGGGTCCAGGCCCTCCGCCTGGCACATCGCCGCAGCGTGCAGGAAGGCCAGAGAGCCTCCGTAATAGGACTCCAGAATCGCGCAGTCGAGCGTCGCGGCGGCCCCGATCTTCTCGTCGACGTAGATGGAGTTCTTGGCAATCGCCTGAAGGGTAGGAAGGTGCCGGTCGAAGACGGTGCGCAGCCCGGCGTAGAAGACCGTCGCGTAATCGGTGGCGACGAAACTCGGGTAGGCGAGAATCGCAGCGTCCAAATAGTCCACGCCGTGAGCCGTGGCCCACTCCAGGGCCGCGCGAGCATCCGCGGGAGAGCCACTGGTGAGCTGAACGAGCGTCTTCCCGGCCAGCGCCTGCGCAACCCCCTTCGCGGAGAGCAGCTCGAAGCTGGCGGCATAGTTGGACACAGAGACGATGACCAGCTCTCGGCCCGAGACGGCCTCGACCAGGTTCTCCCTTGCCACGGTGCCACTGCCTACAGCCTGGGCCTTGCTGGGAGTCCTGTTCCACACCACGACGTCATGACCGGCCGCTGCCAAGGCTCGCGCCAGTGCGGTTCCCATGAGACCACTGCCGATCACCCCCACCTTCGCTGCACTGCTGGACGCCATCTTCCATCTCCTTCCCACCACAAAAGAGGCGCCAGCATAGCCGCTTTCCACTCACACACTTTCCTGGCGCTTCGTGAACTGCTTCACCACCTCCACGAAGGCTCGCAGCCCCGCAGGCACGTGGCGGTGGCTCGGATAGAAGACGCACAGCCCCGGGTATGAGGGCAACCAGTCCTCCAGCACGCTCACGAGCTTTCCGGAAGCAAGCGCCGAGCGAACCTCCCACTCGCTCAGATACGCGAGCCCCGCGCCATTCATCGCCGCCTCTATCACCAGCGAGAGCGTGTCGAGTGTGAGCGGCCCATCCACCTCGATCTCCAGCTCCTCGCCCCGTCGTTCGAACTCCCACGCGTAGATGCCGCCATTCCGCTTCCGCGTGCGGATGCAGCGGTGCGCGCGCAGGTCGGCCGGCACCTTCGGCCGGGGGTTCGCCTTGAAGTACCGGGGAGAGCCGACCACCACGGAGCGCTGCCTCGGGCCACAGGACACGGCCACCATGTCCTGCGGCACCGCTTCGAGCAGCCGGAGACCCGCGTCGAAGCCCTCCTTCACGATGTCCATGAACCGCGACTCGACCACCAGCTCCACCCGCATGTCGGGGTAGCGCTCCATGAACTCGAGCACCACGGGCGTGAGCACCTGCCGCGCGGCGCCCTCCGAGGTGGTGATGCGCAGCGTGCCCGCGGGCGTGTCGCGGAACTCTTTGACCATCTCCATCGCCGCCGAGAGCTCGGCGAGCGCGGGCCGAACGCGCGCGAGAAACTGCTCCCCCGCCTCCGTGAGCGACACGCTGCGCGTCGTGCGCTGGAAGAGCCGGACGCCGAGCCGCCGCTCGAGCGCCGCCACCCGATGGCTCAGCGCTGACGGCGAGAGGCTCAGCTCGGCCGCGGCGGCCCGGAAGCTGCGGCGGGAGGCCACTGCCGAGATGGCCTGGAGCTCGAAGAGATCCGGTCGTTTCATTGTGCTGTCTCCTGCACCAGTTCATCTCATGTTGCTGTGATTGTTGCACCAGTCCCGCGCCGCTATCTGACGGTCTCCACAGGAGGAGCACCATGAAGAAGACCGTCCTCATCACCGGCGCATCATCTGGGTTCGGCAAGGCCACCGCGGAGCTGTTTGCCGCCCGTGGCTGGAACGTCATCGCCACCATGCGAACGCCCCAGGAGCTTCCCGGCACGTTCGTCACCCCGCTCGACGTCCAGAAGCCCGAGACGATCCGCGCCGCCATCGATGCGGGCCTCACGCGGTTCGGACGCATTGACGCCGTGGTGAACAACGCGGGCTATGGCGCGTTCGGCGTCTTCGAGCTGACCCCGGACGAGAAGGTCCGCGAGCAGTTCGAGGTGAACGTCTTCGGCGTCATGAACGTCGTGCGCGCGGTGCTGCCGCACTTCCGCGCCAACAAGGGAGGCTGCATCGTCAACGTGAGCTCCGGCGCGGGCGTGTTCGCGCTGCCGATGATCTCCCTCTACAACGCGAGCAAGTTCGCGCTCGAGGGCTTCTCCGAGTCCCTCTCGTACGAGCTTGGCGCGCTCGGCATCCGCGTGAAGATCGTCGAGCCAGGCGGCGTCATCACCACGAAGTTCGGTGAGCGCTCCGCGAAGGAGGCAAGCCTGCTCTCGAGCGGCATCCGGGACTACGACTCCTTCGTCTCGGAGGCGCACCAGGTCTTCGCGGCGATGCGGGCCTCGCGCAGCGCGAGCAAGGACTCGACGTCCGAGCACGTCGCCGAGGTCATCTTCGAGGCAACGAACGACACCTCGGAGCGCCTGCGCTACGTGGCGACGAGCGACATTCTCCCGCTCGTTCGCGCACGCCGGCAGACCTCCGAGGACGAGTACATGGCCTTCATGCGCGCCAGCGTGGCCCCGAAGCCGCCAGCGGGCCCGTAAGGCGTCCCTCAGTGCTTGGGAGCGCTCGCGCCGTCATAGGCGCGCTGGAGCGCGGCGACGTCGAGCTTGCTCATCTTGAGCATCGCCTGCATGGCGCGGGCCGCGCCCTCGCGGTTGGAGCCCTGCAGCAGCTGGTTCAGGGCGCGCGGGACGATCTGCCATGAGAGCCCGAACCGATCCTTGATCCAGCCACACTGTCCCGGCTTGCCGCCGTCCTTCGACAGCGTCTCCCACAGCCGGTCCACCTCGGCCTGGTCCTCGCAGTCGATGGTGAAGGACACGCCCTCGGTGAAGGGGAACTGCGGGCCACCGTTGAGCCCCACGAAGGGCTGTCCGGCGAGCGTGAACTCCACGGTCAGCACCGCGCCCGCGGACATGCTCGGGTTGTCGGCCGGAGAGCGCGTCACCTTGTCGATGCGGGAGTTGGGCAGCAGCGTGACGTAGAACTTCGCGGCCTCCTCGGCGTCGTAGTTGAACCAGAGGCAGGGAATGATCTTGGACATGTCTGTCACTCCTGGGAAGCGGGCTAGGACTGAGGGCTCATGTGGAGGGCGAACATCCCCCCCTGCGGATCCATACACTGGGCGATCCGATCGCCGCCCGGCACTTCCATGGGCCCGTTGAGGATTTGACCTCCGAGCTGCTTCACGCGCGCCAGAGCCGCGTCGAGGTCCTCTACCGACACGTAGTAGAGCCAATGCGCCGGCACCTTCATCTGCACGGCGACGTTCGACATCCCTCCGAGAGAGGTCTGCGCGTCGTAGCCGAACATCCAATACGCGCCCATCTCCGGGCCCATGTCCATGGAGCGGGTGTGCTTCCACCCGAACAGCTCCGAGTAGAACTTCCAGGCGCCCTGGTAGTCGGTGGTGTTCAGCTCGTGCCAGGTGAAGTAGCCCGGCTTGCGGGGAGCATCGTTCATCGGCTCCTGCGGCCGGAACACGCCGAAGATGGCGCCCTGCGGATCCGCCAGGATGGCGAAGCGGCCCACGGTGGGGATGTCCGTCCCCGGCCGGAGCACCTTGCCCCCAAGCTCTTGCGCCTTCTTCACCGTGGCGTCGACGTCATCTGTCTCGATATGGGCCAGCCAGTGCGGCGGCGTGCCCCGCTTCGTCTCCTCCGCCGGCAGGGCCATCATCCCGCCGATGGTCTCATTCCCTACGGTCCACATCTCATAGTCAGCTTGCTCCCACTTCGTGGTCTTCCAGCCGATGACGGCCGTGTAGAACGACCGGGCTGCGGCCACGTCCGGCGTCATCAGGTCGAACCAGTCGAAGCGTCCCTTCCTTGCTGCCATGGCGTACCCCCCTCTGCGAGAAGGCGCGCACCCTAGCAGCTTGCCTGGCACGTTGGGAGTGGGAAGGTGAACCTCTCAGGTTGTCCAGGCTCCAGGAGCTTCTTCGAGCCGCAGCCCGTCACCACGTCCCGCTCAGCTCCAACATGGGCTGGTGCTTCTGGTAGTTCCCGTTCGTGTAGTCGTAGCGATGGCACACGTAGTCCGGCGCCTCGCATGCATCCGCCGGGTCGGCCAGCCGCGTGTCCACGTTCGAGTCGTTCGACAGGAAGTCGTACCGCACGGACAACTGGAGGTGCTTGCCCAGTTGGGCGCTCAGGGCCGGGCCCAGGACGAGGCGCGTGTCCCGGCGCTGGCGATGCCCCCACTCCTGCTCGCTCCCGTCCAACAACTGGACGCGCAGGAAGCTCTCGCTGAGGTAGCGGCGCCACTCCAGCCCCGCGTAGAGGCTCGCCTCGAAGCCCTCGCCCAGCTCCCAGCGCGCCGATGCGCCCGTGGCGTGGCCCGCCCAGGCAAAGGGGATGACGTACTCCTGCAGCAGGCCGGAGCCCCCGCTGGAGGCCGACTGCATCAGCGTGCCGATGCGGTCTTCCCGGTAGCGGTACCACCCTGTCAGCAGAAACTTCCGGAGGCGCAGGTCCTGGGACAGCGTCGCATCCAGCCGCCGGCCCGTGAGGTAGCTGAACTCGCTGGCGAGCCCCACCTTGCGCGAGAAAGAGGCATCGAGCCGCGTGCTCGTCAGCTCATTCTCGTCCAGCGCCACCCACACCGAGCCCGTGGCTGAGGCCTGCAGCCCCCGGAACGCCGAGATGCCGGTGAAGTACACCTCCCCGTTGGCCGAGGCGCCCAGGCGAAGGCGGCGCACGGCGTCCCACTCCACGGCGGCTCCCGCGCGGTGCAGCTGCAGCGAGTAGTCGCTGGCGGAGCTCTCCGTGTACGCCCGCTGCGAGCCGCCGTACGACAGCTCGGAGAACACCGTGTCCGAGAGCCGCAGCCGCGCGACGAGCCCGAGCCCCACCTCCACGAACTGGCTGGCGGTATCCAGCGTCCTCGACCCGAGCGAACCATCCCGCGCCGCCACGCCCACCTGCAGCACGTTGCTGTCGTAACCCACGCCCGCCCCCACCGAGGCCCCCAGCCCCTGCCCGCTGGAGCGAAGGCCGTAGGAGAGCCGGTCGAGGTAGTCCCGGGCGACTTCCCTGTCCCGGGGCTCCAACCGCAGCGCCAGCGCCGTCACGATGTCCTCCCGCGCCGCCACCCGGTCTCCCGTCCGGTAGGCGGAGGCTCCCGCCATGAGCCGCGCGCGGCCAGAGGAGCCTTCCCACTTCGCGGCCTCCAGGAAATGCGTGCGCGCCTCCTCGAAGCGCCCGGCGTCAAAGGACGTGAGGCCCTGTCGATAGGACTCGTCGCCCGCGCTCACCGTGGCTCCCTTTGCGTGCGCCACTTCCGAGAGCAGTTCCTCCACCAGCGCGAGCTCCCGCTCGGCGGCTCCTGCCTTCGCCCGAGCTGCCCACTGCGCGGCCCGCTCGGGGAAGCCCGCATCCAGCGCGGCGAAGCCCGCATTCACCCAAGCCACCCGGGAGAGGGACTCGTCCGCCGCGGCCTGGAGGAAGGCCTGCTCGGCCTCCTCGAAGCGGCCCAGCTCGTACAGACAGGCGCCGCGGTTGAAGTTCCAGGGCGCCCGCTCGGGCGCGTCCTGCGCCTTGCCCGCAGCCTCGAGCGCCTCCAGGGCGTCGGCCGGCCGCCCACTGCGAAAGCGCGCCAAGCCCACCAGGTAGAGCGCGGCGCCTTCCTGTGGAGGTTTCGCGGCCTGCAGCGCCAATTGCTCCGCGCCCTCGTACCGTCCCTCGGCGAAGGCCTGCTGTGCCTCTGTGAGCGAAGCCCCCGTGGCCGACAGCGCCAGGAGGGCAAGCACTGGGGCGAGCATCATCGCGGCGGTGGCGGAAGCTGGGAGCCCGGGGGAGGAGGAGTGCCGTCCGTGCGAGGAGATGGCGGACCGCGCCCATCCTCACCGGGGCGCGGCGGTCCTGAGCGCCCCGGGCCCTGCTGGCGGTGAGCACCTCGTCCATCCGGGCCTGGAGGCGGCCGTACCGTGTCTCCTCGCGGTGGAGGTGCCGGACGCTCCGTGCGCATCCGGCCCAGAATCGTGTCGACCTTCTCACCCGGCGCGATGACGTCCACGGTGTGCGAGCTGCGCACGCGGACGCGCGGCTCCGCGCCTCGCGGCTCCAGCGCGGAGGGTGCCGGAGCATCAGGGCCACGGATCGCGCCCGTGTCCGCCGGAGCCGTCTGGGCCGGTGCTCCTTGTGGAGGAGATGCAGGTGGGGGCGCTGCTTGAGGCGGGGGCGCTGTGGGCGGGGGCACCGCCTGAGCCTGCGCACGCGCGCTCCCGGCCCCGAGCAGCACGAGCGCCACGGCGACTGCCCCGAGCTGTGCAATGGACCGGTTCATCCGTCAGTCACCTCGAGCACCACATCATGCTCTATCTTCTGATCTCCCGCGCGAGCCATCGCCGTGACCAGATAGCGGCCCGGCTTGTGCCCGCGCACCGCGATGGGGATGACGTTGCTGCCTGCGTTCAGCGGCTGCGTCCATTGGAAGGAGCGCAGCGGCAAGTCCTCGCCGTCCGCCCAGAAGGACAGGCCCTCGGGCAGGCTCACCTGGAAGTCCGCCTCCTCCACCGCCACGTCCGCCGTGAAGTCCAGCTTGATGACCGCCACCTTGCTGGCTGGCACGGCCGTGCCCGGCGTCTCCAGCGGCTGCGCCACCTCGGCGGAGCCCTGCGGAGCGGCCGGAGGCGTCTGCACGGCGCTCAGAATCAGGAACGCGGCCACGCCCGCCGCGACCCCCACCGCGGGCCAGAGCACCGGCGCCCCCCGGCGGAAGAACGAGCGGACCCGGTCCCACCCGGACGCGGGCTCTGGCGGGCCCGCCGCGGCCAGCCGCCGATGGAGCGAGGCCTGGAAGCCCAGCTCGGGCGGGTCTTCCCGCAGCGCTCCCAGCTGCTCTCGCAGCGCGCGCTCCTCCGATGGCTCCAGCTCACTCATTTCTCGCTCCTACGCCCATGGGACGAAACACCTGGGCCGGATGTTCCCACCGTGGCTTCACTCGCCGCCGGATCGGGCGCCCGCTCGCCCGCCAGCAAGTCCCGGAGCAGCGTCCGGCCCCGCGAAAGCCTCGATTTTACTGTACCGATGGGCACGCCTTCGATGGCTGCCACCTCGTCATACGTGTGCCCCTCGACATCGAAGAGCACCACCGCCGTGCGGAACTCCTCCGGCAGTTGACGCAGCGCCTTCCAGAGCCGCTGTCGCTCCTGCGCCCGAGCGAGGCCCTCATCGGGCGGCTCGGCGGTGGAAGGCAGCCGGGCATGGTCCGTGGGGAGCGGATCCTCTTGAGAGCGCTCCCGGCCCGCGCGGCTGCGCGCCGCGTCCACGACGACGTTGCGCACCACCGCATAGAGCCACGTCTTGAACGCGGACTGGAAGCGGTACGAGCGCAGGCTCTTGTAGACCTTGACCAGTGCCTCCTGCGCCAAGTCGTCCGCATCCGAGTCTGACCTGGCGAACGCGCGCGCGAAGCGGCGCACCTGGGGCAGGTACGAGGACACCAACAGCTCGAAGGCGCGGACGCTGCCGTCCTGGGCCTCGGCGATCAATGCGCGCAGCTCTTCGTTCTCGGCCAAGGCCCCCAGTCTAGCTTCCCCCAAGGATGGGTCCGCAAAAACGCGCACGGTGCCGGGAACACGAAAATTCCCCTTCTCGTCTCTCCGCATGCAGTCGGTTCGGGCCGGAACCGAAACGCACGGGAGCACATATGACGCACTGGAAGAAGAGCAGCTCATGGCTGGGAGCCGTCGCCCTCGTCGCCGGGGCGCTGACGAGCGGGTGCACGGGGAACAGCTCGGAAGAGGACACCACGGAGGTGGTGTCTCAGACGGTGGAGGCCACCTCGGACTCGAGCGATGCGGTCGAGGTATCGAGCCTGATGCGCGGCCTGCACACGCTGCGTCCGGATGCGGTGGAGGGCTTCCACTGTGACGCCAGCCCGGACATCACCTACGTGGATGTCTGTGGCAAGAGCCTCCCCGCCACGGTTCACCTCGAGTGGACCGACTGCGAGTCCCCTGGCAGGCCCGGGGGCGGTGGGCGCGGTGGTGGCCACGGCGGAGGCGGGGGACGTCAGCCTCCGTCCGGCGGCACGGGCGGCACGAGCACCGGCACCGTCTCGAGCATGGACACCACCACGACGCCGACGACGCCAGCGCCGGGAGACGGGGACCTGAAGACGTGCGGCGGGCCGCGCTTCGGTCCCTCCAGCGGCACGGTGGACATCGCTTATGACTACAAGGCGTCCGAGGACTGCTCCACGGTGCAGCAGGACCAGAGCGTGACCTTCCAGCTCTCCCGCACGGGAGAGGATGGCTCCGTGTCGACGGTGCAGGGCACCACCTCCTCGAGCGCGACGCTCAACGGGGAGGCTCCGCCGCAGACGAAGACGACCCAGGCCGATGTCACGCGCTCTCGCACCGATGCGTCGGGCTCGGTGGTGAGCTCGGTGCACCTGACCGGCTCCATGACGGTGGAGTTCTCCAGCGACACGCCGCCGACGCGCACGGTGAACGGCTCGTACACCGAGGCGTACCTCGACGGCACCACAGGCACGGTGACGCTGGAGAACATCGTGCGCGCGCCGCGGAATGTGTGCCGCTGGCCGACCGCTGGCACCCTCACGCGTGCCACCTCGGACGGCACGACGCACACGCTGGTGTTCGGGCCGGACTGCGGCACCGCGACGCTCGACGGCACCGCCGTGGAACTGCCGGACCACGGCGCGCCGGGAACGGGCCGCCGCTAAGGCGCCCGGGAGGCCTCGCAGCTCGGAGGTGCTTATCCCCCTTCAAGGACCTCCGGGCTGCGGCCTCTGTTGTTTCGTGTGTCCTCAGCCGCTCTGGCACTCGAAGCGAATGTCGCTCTTCCCTGCCCGCAAGGCCTCCAGGCGCGCCTTCACCGTGTCGGCGATGGGAGCCTTCGGGAAGGCCTTGAGAAAGGCCTCGAAGCCGGCGGTGACGCCCTCGGCCTTCTCGCAGGCACAGCCTTCCTCCTGGGTCATCGCCTCGTGGATGCGTTCGAGTTCTTTGGCCACCTCTTCCGGGTAGGCCTTGGGATACTTCGCGGCGAACTCAGACCAGCCCCGGTAAACGGAGATGAGCTCCGGCGAGTTGTAGAGGGTGCAACCGCTGTAGTCCGTCTGCTGCTCGACGAACGCCGGCCACGCATCGTGCTCCGGGAAGGTGCGCTGGATGTTCTCGAAGAAGGCGATGTCCTCCGGCGTGCCCTTCTTCCGGGCGAGCGCCAGGAAGTAGGCAGTCCGCGGCACGGCGTAGAGCGCCTCCCCGGTGCTGACATTGAAGCCCTCGAGCTTCGTGTTCACGGGTGTTTTGGCCTTCGGGTCACCCGCGGGAGCCTCGTCGCGCTCCATGATTTGCTCCTGCAGTTCCTGGGCGGCGGCGAGGCCCAGATGGAACACAGGCTCGACCGAACCCTTTTTGGCGCGCTTCAACTTCGAGAGCTCGGCGAGATACTTCGCGCGGGAAGAGTCCTTCTTCTGCGCCCAGGCCGTGAGCGGCCCCGCGAGGAGACACACGAGCACCCAGGTTCCCAGGGCGCTCCGGCGATGCGTGGAGGTCGAGGTCATGGGAGCACTCTACATTTGAGAGCGTGCGCCTCTCAGCGCTTCCGAGCAGCCTCGATGAGCTCGGCCAGAAGGGTGCGGTGGCACACCTGCTCCAGGATGCAGTCCTTCGAGCAGAGCAGCGTCACCGTCTCGCCCCGGTCCACACGGGCGGCCAGCTCGGCGATCTTCTCCTGCTGGGCCTGCATCTCGCTCATGTAGCGCTCGCGGTAGGCATCCAACGTGATGGGCGTCTGGCCCTTGCCGTAGAAGGCGTCGAAGAGCTCGGGGCTGGGCGCCAGGTCGCGCATCCAGACGTCCCAGGTCTCCTTCGCCTTCGTCACACCGCGTGGCCGGTAGCGGCAGATCAGCACCCTCAGGCCGTCATCCGGCTCCGCGGGCACGACCCAGCGCTTGGTCTTGATGGGCATGGCTGCCTCTCCTAACGCCCTCCGGCTCGCCCGGCATTCTCCTGCCAGGGGAGCCAGCGCTCCCCCGGCGTCTCGACTCCGGAATCAGCGCCTCAGCGCTTTCCGCGCTGGGCTGTGGGGCGTGCCTTGGGCGGCCGCTCGGGGACGAACCAGGGCCTACGCAGGTGCTGGGCATGGTGGGCGGGGAACCGCGCACCTGTGGCTCGACGTGTCAGCCCTCTCTTCTCACAGGTCGTTCCCACCGCTGACCTGTCAGCCAGGAACTGATCATCGCTCTACCCGAGCAGATACTCGTGCTCGGTGCAGCCACCCTCGGAGGTCGTGGCCACGCGCCGCATGCCGATCTTCTCCAACACCCGGATGGACGCGGTGTTCTCCGCGTCCACATACGCGACAACCGCTGGCGCGTGTAGGACGTGGAGGCCGAAACGCAGCAGCTCGGCGGCTACCTCTGTGGCGATTCCACGTCCCCAGTGCGTGTCGAGGATCCTGTAGCCGAGTTCCACCCGCCCGGTGGGCTCTCGCAGCAGCGCGGCGGCCCCCACGAACTCGTCCGTGCCCGAGTCGTGGATGGCGTAGACGCCCTCGTGCTCGTGCTGGGCGCTCCTGGCCAGGATGCGCTCGAACTTCTCCGCCGTCTCCTCCCATGTGAATGGGCGGCCCGTGACGAACTGCATGACCCGCACGTTCCCCGTAAGCTGGTGGTACAGGCCCACGTCCCCGCTCGTGAACTTCCGCAGGGAGAAGCGCGCTGTCCTCGGGGCCATCGGCATCAAGGGGCCAGCCACTCGACCCTCAGCCGCCAACCTTCCACAAGCAGCGCCAGCGCCTGCTCTTCGCACAGCGCACGCTTCAAGGCCTGGAAGGACGCTTCCGAGAGGCACCAGACGTAGCCGTCCTCTTGTTGTTTGACGCCTTCCGGCTCCACCCCGGGAAGGATCATGAGAAAGCATCCGCTGATCCGCTCCGCTCTGCTGCCAGGAGGGGTGATGGCGGAGGTCTCGCTCTGCCCTTTCTCCCAGACGAGACACGCATTCGCGGCCGCATCCATGCCGGTCAGGAACGCGAAGGGCTGCGTCTCGCCAGGCAGTTGCTCGAACAACTTGCGAAAGTGTTCATGACTCCCCGGTGCGACACGCAGGACGAGGTCTCCCTCCGTCTGCACGACCCGCGCACTCCACATGTGCACACTGGGGACCTTGGGCAACAGGCTCTCTTCGAGGAGGGACGCTGGCAGCTCCGCGCGGTGGAGATCCGACCAGGAGGGATGCGGGTAGTAACCCAAAGCCTTGCCGAGCGAGGCGAAGACGCGTGCGGCCCCGCAGCGCATGTAGATCTCCAGTTCCTTGTCGGTGATGAGCATGACCGCCAGCGCCCCCTGCGGCACGGGAACCCCGGGCATGGGACTCGCCGCCGCGTAGAGGAACTGCCTGCCTGGGAACGGCCGCCGCTCACCGAAGCTCGTGACATCTCCCACGTCCACCGTCCGGCCCTGCGCGGCGAAATGCTTGAACGTGGAGAAGGCCGAGAACACCCGCTGACGGAAAGCATCCTCCTTCACTTCCGCCGTCTCGCGCAGCGTGAGCACCATCTCCTTCTGCCGGTGCTCCGCCAGCCCCTCCGTCACATACGAACAGCAATCGATGAGCCCCTGCTGCGTGGAGAGGCGGTGGCGGGTGAACAACACCGAGAGACCAGGCTCGATGTCGAACCGGCTGACCTGCGCGGAGTTCCCAGGTTTTCCAAACAGCCGGTCCCGCAGTCCTCCCCACAACGACATGGCTCCCCCTTGAAAAGAGGGCGCCAGCTTAGAACGAAAGCGGCAGCGAGAAGGCCGTGCCGTTCTGTGTCCCCGTGCGATAGCTCGTCGGCGCGCCGATGACGAGCGTCGGCGGGCTGTTCGCCCCGCCCTGCGTGAGCGAGAGGTCCTGGCCGATGTTGGAGCGCTCCGCCACATCGCCCACCGCGATCAGCCATGGCGTCAGCCGGCCCGTCGGCTGCGCGCCACCCGCATAGAGGAACACCGCGCCGCCACCGTCCGAGGACTCCGAGGCTCCCGGAGCACCGACGATCAGATCCGGGATGGAGTCGCCATTCAGGTCCCGGCCTCCCGCCAGCGCACGCCCGAAGTTCACCGCGCGTGTGCGGTGCACCACCGTCACCGGGTTGACCCCATCGCCCAGCGCGCCCACCAGCGCCTCACCCGCCCCCGTCGGACGGCGCCCCACCAGCAGATCCTTGTCGAAGAGCAGCACCGCCGGCTGCGTCACCCCGTCGAAGGGGACGGACGTCGCGCTGATGGCGATGCGGTCCTTCCCATCGTTGAGGAACTTGCCCGCCCGCGCTGTCGCCACGCCGAGACCCAGCACGTTGCCACCCACCTCGCCATCCGCCGCCAGCCGCACCCACGAGGCCGCCGTCCGGCCGCCGCAGCGCGTACCGCCCGCGTCGTAGCCGAAGAGGATGATGACGCCCGAACGGTTCGTCTCCGTGTAGCGCCAGCTCACCTCTTCGCAGCCGTCGCCGTTCAGGTCGCCCAGCACCGCCGGGGCGCTCGTCTGGCGCGTCGTGGAGCCGTCCGTGAAGTAGAGCGGATCGCACCCCATCGTCAGCTTCGCCAGCGAGGCGTCATCCGGCGTGCGGCCGAGGAACACCTCGAAGCCGTTGTTGCGCAGCACGCCGATGTCATCACGCCCATCGCCGTTGAAGTCGAACTCACCCACCACGCCGCGGCCAATCTGGCTGCGGCGGCAGCGCGTGTCCGTGTCCGGCGTGCAGCCCGGAATCACCAGCGGCGCCCACAGCCGATAGGCATCCTTGAAGGAGCCGTCCGCCTGCCCCAGCGACACCAGCAGCCCGCCCACGCCCTGCGAGGCCGTCGTGACACAGCCCGTCTTCTGGGCGGCATACACCGACAGGTCCGCCGTCGCATTGGAGGCTGGCACCGTGAAGGATGGCGCGCCCACCACCACATCCTGGCGCCCGTCGCCATTGAAGTCCGTGAATGTCACGTCCGTGCCCACGCTGCGGCCCTTCACCACCGGCGCGCTCGCGCCCTCGGCCACCATGGAGGCCACCGTGCCCTGCGTCAGGTCGTACGTGAAGGCCCGACCCACGTTGAAGTCATTGCCGTCCGCCTGCGTGCCAGGGCCCGCGACGCCCGGCGCGCCCACGAGCGCCACGGCCCGGCCGCCCACGCCCGTCGTCGCCGCCACCACCTCGCCGAAGCGCTCCACCGCGGGCTTCGCCGGCACCACCGCGATACCGCGGGTCCACTCGGCGAACGAGGCGCCCGCCCGCGTGAAGAACTCCAGCCGTCCGGTGAAGGCACCCGCCTCGGAGGAGGACCGCCCGGAGAAGGCCAACAGGCCGCCACCGCTCGAGTTCCCCCACGCGGCCAGGCCCACGCCGAACACGTCCGACTTGCTCTGCCCGTGGATGACGGCCAGCGGCTTGTTGATGACGCTGCCCGCCGTGAGCGTCGCCAGCGGATAGGCCAGCACCCGGCCTGCCAGGCGCAGCGTGGTCGACCCCGACGGCGCGGACGCGTTGGGCGCCCCGAGCACCAGCTCCGAGCCGGACTGCCCGTCCACGTCCATCACCGCGAAGCTGCGGCCCGCGAAGATGCCCGCAGCCTCACCATAGATGCGGGCATAGGCCGCATCCTTCGTCACCTGCACCGGCGTGTCCGAGGGCTCGCCCGTGGGCTTGTACGCCGTCAGGTCGAACAACAGCGCGCCGCCCGCGTCCGTGGCCCCCGGGTTGCCACCAGGGCTCAGATTCGGCGAGTCCGTGCGGTCCGCCACCGCCATGAGCAGCGGAGGCCGGGTCCCCTCGCTCGGGGCGAAGCCCAGGCGCCAGGTGCCCTCGGTGCCGTCCGCCGAGTTCATCGGTAGCACATACACGTCCGCGGCGGCCCGGAACCGCGTCCCCGAGCTCCGCCCGAAGTGCACGGACACCGCCACGAGCACCGTGGCCTGCGTGGTGCCGTCCGCCAGGTAGCGCGACACCTTGCTCAGCGCCGCGATGTCCGTCAGCCCGTCCCCGTTCAGGTCCGCCGCCACGATGGCGCGGCCCAGGTCCGTGTTGCTGCGGGACATGAGCGTGTTCGTCTTGGACAGGTCCGAGCCGCCGAGCCGGATGGCCGGCAGGTCCGGAATGGGCTGGCCCGGCGTAATCGTGAAGATGTCCACCGTGCCGCGGCGAGACACCGTGGACGAGGGCGCCAGGTCTCCCGCGGGCGCGCCGATGATCAGATCCAGGTCCCCATCCCCATCCGCATCCGCCATGGCGAGGCCCGTGCTGAAGGCGCCACCGCGGGCCACGCTCGTGAGAGGCTGGCGCATCAACTCCGGCCCATTGGCGCCCCAGCGGTAGAGGTACACCGCACCCGAGTCCGCGCCGGTGATGTCCGCGCCCGGAGAGCCCACCGCCAGCTCCGCCTTCCCATCCTTGTCCAAGTCTCCCGCCGCCAGCGTGTCGCCGAAGGCCGCCGTGTCCGTGGCCCCCGTCAGCACCCACGTGGGCTGCTGGGGGAAGCCGGTGGAGCTGCCCTTGAAGATGAACACCGCGCCGCCGAGCGGCCGGTTGAGATCGCTCTCACGCTGCCCCACCGCCACGTCCTGCATGCCATCCCCGTCGAAGTCCGCGGAGACGACGGTGGCCACGTCCGTGATGCGGCCGTGCGGCTGCGTGGGGCGCGTCAGCTCGTCCATCACGCGCACGGAGATGCGCGCCGTGTCCTTGGTGAAGGGATCCGTCGCCTCGAGGATGGCCAGCCCCCGGGCGGAGGTCTCGGCCTTGAAGCGGCCCCCCTCGAGGGTGCCCGGGCCGGAGACCTTCGTCCACGACACCCGGTCGCTGCCGCCCGCCGTGGCCAGCGGAATGGACGAGCCCGGCGGCAGCGCCAGGACCACCGGGTCGCCGCGCAGCCGCGCGCTGGCGCTCACCTCGTACTGGAGCAGCGCCTCATCGCCCGTCTGCCCATCGCGCACGCGCAGCAGGTCCACGCCCGAGCCCTGGCCCGCCCTGTACACACCCGTGGGCGAGAGCGTGCTGCCCGCGGAGCTGGAGACCAGCGTGAAGTCCGGGTTGCCAAGCATCCCCTGCGTGAACACCTGGAAGGAGGTGCCCGGGCGCACCATGGCGCGTGCCGGCCCCACGTCGAAGCCCGCGATCACCTGCACCGTGGCCTGCGCGGACCCGGAGCACTGGATGTCCTCCACCACCAGGGTGTCCGTGCCCGGAGTGGCTCCCGCGATGAAGCGGTCCCCGCGCATCTCACCGGAGGAGCCGCCCGCCTCGGCACGGAAGCGGTAGTGGCCGCTGCCGCCCGTGGCGGTGAGGTCCACCGCGCCCGCCACCCGGAGGCGGGTGGGCTCGGCCTTCAGCGTCATCGGCGGCAGCCCGTCGCAGGGATTCACCACGGGCGCTTCGGGAGTTGGAGGTACAGCCTCCTCACCGCAAGCCAGGGCCAGGAGCGCGGAGGCACACGCCGCGCGAGCGAGCAGTCGGGACTTCATGAAGAACCTCGGAGGTGAGCTCAGGGCTGGGTGCCAGCGGCAACCCACCGCTGGATGAGGGAGATCAGCTGGGGATCCAAGGGACCGTCGGCGGGCATGCGCTGGTCGCGCACCGCGGCGGAGATGAGATCGGCGTTCTGCTTCCACAGCTCATACGTGGAGAGCGGCCGGCCGGGACCCGAGACGTGGCACTTGGCGCAGCGGGACTCGTAGATGGGGCGGATGTCCTTCTCGAAGCCCACCTGGATGGGAGAGAGGGGCTGGAAGTCGAAGTGCACCGTGCGCCGGGCCTCCGTGCCATCCAGCAAGCGCGCCACCACCTCGAGCGAGTTCACGCCCGGCTCCAGCGCCGCGAATGAGAAGGGCCGCGCCGACCCGTCCTTCTCCAGCCCACCCAGGCTGTACTCGGGCGCCTCCACCACCTGCTCCGTGCCGCCGATGCGGAACAGAATCGTCGGCGAGTCGGTGCCCGCGGGCGGCACCGCGCGGATGATGAGGCCATCCTCCACCACGCGCGCGCTCTGATTCAGCCCGACCACGCGGGGAGCCGGGGCGCGGCTGATCGCCACCGAGTCCGCGCCGAGCTGCGCCCAGGCGCACCCACTCTCATCGGCCGCCAGGAAGCGGAACTCGCGGGTGTCCACGCCCGTGGCCACGCCCCACTTGCCTGCGTCCGCGTCATACGAGAGCAGCTGATCGCTGGACTTCACCCAGAGGAAGCGCCCGGAGCCCAGCAGCTGCACCGGCCGCTGCGCGAACTCCACGCGCTTCCAGGCCTTGTCCTTGTGCCGCAGCAGCCGCTCCGAGGTGAGCACCCACAGCTCCGCGCTCTGCTCCTTGCCGGGAAGCAGCGACGCGATGGACACCAGCGTCTCCTTCTCCTCGAGCGCCAGGGCCGCCGGGCGCACCTGGAACACGTTGGGCGCCGTGGCCACGGCCACATGCAGCGCCCCGTTGCGCAGCATCCACACGCCGGGGGCTCCGTCCTCTGCGGGAGCGACCGCCAGCTGGGTGATGCCCTCGAGCGCCGCACCGCTCACCTTGAGCGCGGAGAGCTGCCCGTCCACCAACCGGTACAGGCCGGAAGTATGCGCCAGCCACACCGCTCCGTCCGCGCCCTGCGCCGTGGCCTTCGTCCCCGGCCCGAGTGCATCCCGCCACGGCGGGGCGATCAGCCAGCCCGCGTCGGCCAGGAACAGGCCCGTGGCCGTCTCCACCAGCGCGGTGCGAGGCCCCATCCGGAAGGCCGCGCTCGCGGTGCCAGGAGCCACGGTGTTCCCCGGGTGGCTTTCCAGCTGGGCCTGGGTGCCGTCCAGCCGCAGCCGCACGGCCTTCCCCGCCGCGGAGATGAAGACGCCTCCGCCCGTCTGGTCCGCGAAACCCGTGCCCGAGGCCAGCGCCATGGGCGAGCGGATCTGCGTAGGCTGGAAGGCCGTCGCCTGCGGGCGCTCCAGCTCCAGCGAAGAGGAAGAAGAGCCACCGCACGCGGCAGCCAGGAGGAGGAGAAGAGCGGGCGCAACAGTCCCACCCTTCCCCCAGACGCACAGGAGAGGAGTCTTCATTGGCTGTGACTTCAGGCCAGGATCGGCTGCAGGGGCGACACGCGGGTGATGCTGTAGTCCAGCTTCGCAGAGGCGAGGACGGTGGCGATGATGTGCTCGGGGAGGATGTTCTCTCCGGTGGCGGACGCCGCGCCGTTGCGCAGGTCGAACGTGCCCGGCCCCATGCCGATGTCACCGCTCGCCCCGAACACGTAGTTGTGCTTCACGCCCGCGCCCATCAGCATGCAGCTGTTGCTGATGTGGTGGTCGCGGCCGCCGCTGGCGTTGATGAGCGGCGTGCGGGAGAACTCGGAGAACACCAGGATGGTGGTGTGGTCCATGAAGTTGCCGCCCGCCGGGTGCGCCGTGCCCCGCAAGTCATCCACCAGCATGGCCAGCGCGTCGAAGCCGCGGCGCTGGTTGTTGGCGTGCGTCAGCTGCGTGCCGAAGTGCGTGTCCAGGCCGCCCGCCAGGTTGATGGAGACGCACTGGCTGATGCCCTTCTTGAGCGCCGTGGCCACCAGCGCCGCGCGGCCCGCCTCGTTGTCGTAGGGGCCCGCGGCCGCCAGGCCGTACTTCTGGCGCACCTCGGCGTTCTCCGCCAGCTCGAACCGGAACGAGTTGTCCAGCCGGCTGGAGAGCACCGTCTGCATCTGGTCCTGGCTGTTGGAGTACGTGGCGCCCACGCCGCGCGTGCCGTAGGCCGCCGCCTCGCAGGAGATGGGCTGCCCGCGGAAGTCCACCAGCTGCCGCTCCAGCTCACTGTCCAGCTGCTTGGTGCTGGGCGACAGCGTCAGCAGCAGGTCCGTGGAGCGGCTCACCCGCAGCGCGTTGGCGTAGCCAGGGTAGCGGTCGTTGTACGTCTCGATGTTGTAGGCCACGGACGGAATCGGCACCGCCGGGTGCAGCTGGCCCACAATCTCCGTCGCCGTGGACGAGCCGCGCGCCGCGCTGCCGATGGGACGCTTGCCCGTGAGGAAGTAGCGGAAGCCCACCTCGTGGCCCAGCGTCGTCATGTTGATGCCGCGCACCACGGTCATCAAATCGAAGTGGTCCGCCAGCCGGCCCACCGCGGGCCCGAACGCGATGTTCGAGCGCACGTTGTTCTTCTCGGGGATGACGGGCACCCCCGAGTAGCGCGAGTCGTTGATGAGGCTGTAGCCCGGGAGGATGCGCGTCTCGGACACGCGCTCCGGGGTGAACTCGGCCGGATCCTTCGGGTCGAAGGCCAGGAGCTGATCCCAGCCGCCGGAGAAGTAGGCGAAGACGAAGCAGCGATCGGCCGGCGCCAGGTTGGTCGCCTGGGCAAAGGCGCGGAAGGGGATGCCCCCGAAGAGGGTGGCACCCATGAAGCCAGCGGCCGCCTTGAGGAACGTGCGGCGCCCGGAGTTGGGAGTGTTCGGGTTCTTCTTCATGGCAAGTGTCCCCGGGTGCGTATCAGTAGGTGAGGAAGCGCGAGTCCGTCATCATCGCGATGCACATGGCCGCGAAGGCCTGGTCACGCTTCTTGATGGTCTCCGCGCGGGCGGCGGCCTGGGTGAAGAAGTTCTTCCACTTCGGAAGCTCCTCGCCCGACAGCGGCGCGCCCCAGAAGCGGGTGGACAGGTAGGTGAGCAGCTCCGTCACCTGCGCGTCGCTGAGCTGCGTCAGGTTGCCCGCCGTCCCAGTCAGCGTGGGGACGGTGCGGGTGAGCACCCGGGCGTTCGGGTCCGTGACGGTCAGCTCGGCGGTGGCCTGCGCCATGCACACGTCACGCGCGCCATCCTCGAGGAACTTGGCGAACACGAGGTTGGCCTCGGTGTTCTCCGTGGAGACGTTGGCGAAGTCCGCCTTGCCCAGCGAGGGGGCCACATCGGCCAGGTCCACGCAGGAGGACGGGGCGTTGGCAGGACACTCCCAGCCGCGGCCCACCACGGTGCGGATGGAGGTGTCCAGCTGGGCCACGGTGATGCGGCGAGGAGCACGGCCCACGGAGCCTTCCTGCATCTCCGGGTCCGGCAGCGGCGTCACCGTGCCGTGGGGGTTGGGGACAGGCTCCAGCTGCCCGTCCAGGGGCGGGGGCAGGGGCTTGTCCTCGGACTTGGAGCAAGCGGGTGCGAGCGCGATGAGCGCGAGGGCGACGAGGCGGCGCATCAGTCGATCCTCCGGTAGGCGTCGGTCGTCACCAGCTTCTGGATGAGCGACTTGAGGCTGTGGTTGTGGGCAGAGAAGTCTTCCGAAAGCTCCTGCAGGTACAGCCGCTGCTCTTCCGCCGTCATCGGCCGGCCGAGGAACTCGCTCCAGACGCGCTTCACGGCGCAGCGCTCCAGGTCTCCGGTCTGCAGCATGCGCCGCACCAGGAGCTGCGGGCCGCCGGCGATGTTCGCCTCCTCGTCCGCCGTCCGGTACAGGTACGTCTTGAGCATGCCCAGCGAGGCGGCGCCGTCACCGTCATACGCCTGCATCACGTACTGGCTGCACTCGCCGCCGCAGTTGGTGTCGCCGGCCAGCGCGCAGTCACGGCACTTGGGATCAAACCGGGGGAACTTCTCCTCCGTGAGGAAGAGCGAGTTGCGCTCGTCGAAGCGGCCCCAGTGGGCGCCGGTGGGCTCGATGGTGGCGTGGCAGTAGTTGCAGCCGCAGCGGCGGGCCAGGTTGTTCTCGCGGTTGCAGTTGTCCTCGGGCGGAGGCAGCGGGTCCGAGGACGGGACGAACGTCTTGCAGAGGAAGGCCTCGTAGAAGTGGTTCACGCGGGCGCGCTGCGTGGGGAAGCGGTACAGGAACGAAGGCGTGGTGAGCACGCCGGAGTGCTGCGGATCCCGCGTGTACTCCGTCCAGGTGCTCGCCTGCGCGTAGGGCACCGACGGCACCACGTCCGGGTTGGCCGGCGAGGTGATGGTGAAGATGCCCACGCCCTGCTGCTGCCGGTACATCTCGGACAGCGTGCCGTTCACGAACGAGCGGCGCGTGGTGAGGATGTTGAAGTAGGGCTCATCGTGGCGGACCACCGAGTCCGTGATGAGCTCCTGCTCCTTGTTGATGGCGTCCACGCGCGCGGTGTGCACGGCGGTCACCTCGCAGCGGCGCATGTCCTTGCCGCAGCCGCAGCTCCGGTCGCTCCGGAAGCGCGTCGTCTCGCAGGACTCCATCGTCCACGGGTTGGAGGGGCGCTCCTGCGCCTCGATGGCGCACACCGTCACCTGAGCCGACGGGTCCGTGGCGAAGAAGGGCCCGCTCCTGGTGACGAAGCCCTCGCGCTGGAAGCAGCCGCGCTGGGGCACCCAGGCCCCCTTGATGCCGTTGCGCAGCGTCAGGTCCAGCGTGCAGCGGTCCAGCCGCGTCAGCGAGGTGCCCGAGGGCGGGTTCGGGTGGACGAAGGCCACCACCTTGCCCCCGGAGTCCAGCTCCTCCTGCGTCAGCGCGACCGTGGTGTTCTTTGCGGGGTCCGGCAAGCACAGGTGCGGGTGGAGCTTGTTGTCGCTCAGCCGCCGCATGTCGCAGAAGTACAGGTACTTGGCCGCGATGGCGCCCTTGCTGACGGCCACGGTGCAGTCGGTGATGGTGGTGTCCGTCGAGTCCAGCCGGTTGCACGCGTAGTAGCTGGTGGTGTCGTAGTCGTAGCTGACCGGCAGCGGCACGCCCTGCTCGTCACGGCACACCTTGTTGGCCGGTTCCGCGTGCGGATCCTGCTTCTGGGAGTTGCAGGTGTCCTGCGGAATAAAGGCGTCACAGCCCTGGTTGTTGTTGCCGCGCAGGGAGCTGCTGGTGGTGTTGCGGAAGCCGTACGGGTTGTTCACCGTCGTGCCGGCAGCGATGGCGCCGGTGCCTGTCAGGCGCGTGTCACCGTTGTCGAACACGCTGGCGTTGATGTTCGAGCGCAGCAGCGCGCGGTGGTAGCCGCGCATGCGCTCGTAGAAGCCCTCCGAGTCCATCATCTGCTGGATGTCCTCGGCGGTGATGGAGCCCTTGGCCTGGAAGGCGCGGTACTCCTCGATGGTGGGAGGACGGCCGAGCAGGTCCAGGGAGAGCTGGCGCAGGTGCCGCTCCAGAGGAACCTTGTCTACGACCGAGCACACCGCTTCCTCGGCAGAGGCAGGAGCGGCCTGAAGAAGGGCAAAGGCCGCCAAGGCGGCCAAGAAGTGTCGTACGCGAGGCACAGGGACCTCCGGGGGGGTACTGGGTGATTCCGGACACGTGTTATGCCCGGATTTCCGATCTTTAGCCAGTCCCCCTTCACACACAGTGGAGGTAGCCTCACCCCCTACCCCCCGGTGAGCAGTTGCAAGTGTGCGAGGTTCCAGACATTCAGAGACCCATGTCGACCGCGAGCCAAGCCCCTACATCCCGTGTGAGTGATCGAACCTTCTACGTCTTCACGGGCGTTGTGTCGGCGGCGGCCCTGGCATTGCTGGCGTGGCTGCTGCTGATCCGGCGCGGGGGCGCGGAGGGCGTGGATCTGCGGTTCATGCCCGCGGTGAACGCGAGCCTGAACGCGCTGGCGGCGAGCCTGTTGGTGGCCGGGTGGGTGGCCATCAGGAAGGGCGCGCGGCGGCTGCACCAGTACCTGATGGTGTCCACGTTCGCGGCGTCATCGCTGTTCCTGGTGGGGTACCTGGCGTACCACTACGTGCACGGGGACACGAAGTACGCGGGGACGGGGGCAATGAAGGCGGTGTACCTGCTCATCCTCGCCACGCACGTGCTGCTGTCCATGCCGGTGCTGCCGCTGGCACTGACGGCCTTCTACTTCGCGTGGAAGCAGGACTTCCGGCGGCACCGCAAGGTGACGCGGTGGCTGGCGCCCATCTGGATCTACGTCTCGGTGACGGGCGTGGTGGTGTTCTTCATGCTGCGTGGCAGCCTGCCGGCCTCGCCGTAGGCCGGCTCAAGGCTCCAGCGTGGCCTCCGAGGCCTCCTTCTGGAGCCAGCGTCCGAAGGCATCGAAGGTGTCCTTGGCGGACTGAACGGCGCGTGAGTCGAAGTCCTCGGAGGCAGCAGCCTCGGAGGCGCGGGTGACGGCCTCGCCGAAGGCCTTCCACATGGGGCCCACGTCCTCGTCATAGGCGCGGAAGAAGGCGAACTCGCCCGCGGGGATGCCCTCGAAGTGGCGCCGAAGGTGGCGGAGGATGAGCTGGCCCCCGAGCGTGGCCCCCTCCAGGACGTAGAAGCCGCCGAGTGCCTCGGGCAGGCCCGTGAGCGGCGGCAGCCAGGTGGCCTGGGGCAGGCTCGCGAGGGATGCTGCGTCATGCCCCAGCGAGCGCAGGTCTCTCGCGAGCAGCGGGAGCTTCCACCGCTCAGAGGCGCGCAACTCAGGGACGAGGCCGGAGAGCTGTCGAGCCAGCCGGGCTTCGAGCGGGCCATAGAAGCCGTAGAGCGCCTCCAGGTGGTGGCGGTAGTGCTCGAGGGTGAGGCCGGGGTCCATCAAGCGGACGGTGCGCTCCGCGCGCTCGTGGTGGGGACGCGTCTCGGCCTTGAGACGCTGGAGAAGATTTCGCGGCTCGGTGTGCAAAGCCCCCAGAAGATGATGCAAGTTCTGGGCGGAGGGAACCTGCCTCCAGCGCAAGTGTCCACCACCCATCTTGTGCTGGAGGCCCTTCTCTCCTAATGCCTGTCTCCATGTCGATCCGCACCAAGGTCCTGCTGTTCGCGGGGGTGGCGTTCGGTCTCGTGGCCGCCGCGGGGATCGTGCTGCACCGCAATGCCTCGAGCGCGCAGGAGCTCCGCGCGCGCATCGCGGTGGTGGATCAGCAACTGCGCCTCTATTCCGGGATGCAGCCCCAGGCATGGAACTATCTGGCACACCTGCTCCAGGCGGGACGTCTGGGAATGGACTCGCGCGCACTGCTCCGGGACTACGAGCAACTGCTCAACGAGAACCTTCTCAACCTGCAGGAGGGCCTGCGCGAGGAGCAGCAGTGGAAAGACACTCCAGGCAATGCCCGTCAATCCCAGCTCATCGAGAACCTCATTGACGCCCAGCGCCAATGGGCCCGAGGCGTAGAGGTGGTGCTCCGGCCGGTGACGCTCCCCGCCAACTCCTCCAACAGCGCCTGGTGGGAGCTGTTCTCCACCTATGAGCAAGGGGTGAGGCCTCACCTCGACAACGCCGCAGCCGCCCAGCGGGAGCGGAAGCAGCTGCTCCAGGCCCAGATGGACGAGCACCTCGAGAATGAGCAGGTGCTGAGTGGCGTCCTGCCGCTTTTGGTGGGCCTGGTGCTAGGCCCGCTGGCCGCGTTCCTCCTGGCGCCCCTGCTGCGTGAGTTGCGCGAGCTGCACACCACCGCCGAGCGCATCCGCCAGGGAGATTTCTCCGCCGAGCTCCCCGCCGAGCGCCAGGACGAGCTGGGCTCGCTCGCGCACGCCCTCAACCGGATGGCGCAGGAGCTGAGGGATTCCCTGCGCGAGAAGGAGCGCATGCTCCAGGCCCAGGCCGAGGCCGCTGAGCGCGAGCGCCGCGAGGAGGCCGAGATCGCCGCGAGAGACCTTCACCGCTACAACGCGGCCCTGGAGCACATGGTGCGCGCGCGCACCGGAGAGCTCGAGAACGCCAACATCCAGTTGGCCTCCAGCCTGCGGCAGCTCCAGAGCATGCAGGCGCAGCTCATCTTCAATGACCGCCTGGCCTCCATGGGCAAGCTGGCCGCGGGCGTGGGCCACGAGATCAACAACCCGCTGGCCTACGTCATCAGCAACCTCAACTTCCTCCACAAGGAGCTGAACCGCACCCAAGGGGCTCCCTCGCAGGAGGACTTCCAGGAGCTGCTGACGGCCGTCACGGATGCCAAGGAGGGCGCCGAGCGTGTGCGCGTCATCGTCCAGGATCTCAAGACGCTCTCGCGCCCGGACGACGCCCAGAACGGACGGGCGGACCTGAAGACCGTGGTGCACGCCGCGGTGAAGATTGCCTCACACGAGATCCGCCGCCGCGCCCGCCTCGTGGCGGAGCTGGGCGAGGACGTGCCCCCCGTGCAGGGCAATGCCTCGCGCCTGGGCCAGGTGTTCCTCAACCTGCTCATCAACGCCGCCCATGCCATTCCCGAGGGGCAGGTGGAGGAGAACGAGATCCGCGTCTCCACCCGGCAGGACACGCCCGAGTTCATCGTGGTGGAGATCCGCGACACCGGGTGCGGAATTCCTCCAGAGAACCTGGACCGCATCTTCGATCCGTTCTTCACCACGAAGCCCGTGGGCGAGGGCACCGGCCTGGGACTCGCCATGGTCCACAGCATCATCACCACGCTCGGCGGCACCATCACGGTGGAGAGCGAGGTGGACCGGGGCACCACGTTCCGCCTCAACCTCCCCGCCGCCAAGGCGTTGACCTGAGCCGCCTCCCCCACTTCAGGCCCTGAAACGGCAAGGGGCGCCGGGTGAAACACCCGACGCCCCTGCCCTGCTCCCTCAGCGTGCCGCTACTGGCAGTAGCCGTTGGCCCGGCACGCGGGGGTGGAGCCGCAGATGTTGTAGGCGTTGCAGTTCGGCAGGCACTGTCCGCCCCCCGCCGAATCGTCGTAGCAGACGTAGCTGGTGCGGCAGTTGCTCTGTCCCAGGCTCGGCCCCGAGCAACTCTGGATGCAGACCCGGGCGTCGGAGGCCTGGTCCACGACGTAGCACTTGGAGCCCGCGGGGCAGGACTGCGTGTTGCAGTCGCGCGTGCAGTAGCCGCCGGGGTAGCTCAGCACGCACCGGCCGCCATCCGGGCAGTCCGCGTTGCTCGTGCAGGGGCTGCCCACCACCAGCGCGGGCGAGTCGTCGATGGGGGCCAGCGGCACCAAGTCATAGCTGATGCCCGTGATCGTCTGCTGCGCCGCCAGCGGGATGGGCTCGAAGTCGTCCACGTTCCGCCAGAAGCCCGTGCGCTCGCCGTCCTCGAAGAACTCGCCGTCGTTGTCGTCGTCGATCGTCGCGAGCGTGTAGTACGTCCTCGCCGACAACTTGATGCTGTACTGGTAGCCCGTCGACGCCTCGACGACCGCGACCGCATTGTCGTCCACCTTCCACTCGCCGAGCGAGTTCTGGTACGCGAACGCGATGAACGCGTCCTGATCCTCCGCCAGGCCCACGCGGATCTTCACCGCCACCGTCGCCGTGCCCACGGCCGCGTTCGAGTTCGCATCCGTCCCCGTGAGGGTGAGCGTCGCCGAGTAGTCCCCGTTGGCGAGCCCCCCCGTGTTCACGCCCACGTCCAGCGTTTGGGTGCGGAAGGCAGGGATGGTCACGGTGGTGGTAGAGAGCGTCACCGCGGAGGCCTGAGTCCCCGACTTCGCCAGCGTCACCTTCAGAGAACCTCCGCCCAGGTTGGAGAGGAGCACCTGCTGCGTGCCACCGTTGCGGAAGGACAGCAGCGAGGTGGTGACGCCCAGCTTCGGCGGGTCGTTGGGGTTGCCACTCAGCGCCTTGAGCGCCGCCTGCGCGTTCACCAGGCCCGCGCCACAGCCCTGGGAGCACTGGCTGCTGGGGCTGGCCGTGGCCTTCAAGATGTTCTCCGCCTGCGCCATCGTCAGGTTCTGGCCCTGGTCAGCGCTCACGGCGGCCATCAGCGCCACCACACCCGACACGTGCGGCGTGGCCATGCTGGTGCCCTGGTTGAAGACGTAGGCCGGCTGCTTGTTGTCATCCAGCGCGGTGGAGAGCACGCCGTCCGCGTACCCGTCGCCGTTGAGGTCCTCGCGCATCTCGCCGCCCGCCGCCATCACATCCACCGGCGCGCCGTAGTTGGAGAAGCTGCTGCGCTTGCCCGCGAAGTTCGTCGAGCCCACGCAGATGACGTTCTGCTGGTTGCACGGCGTGGAGTTGGCCGCGTCCGTGTTCTCGTTGCCCGCGGCGATGACGAAGATGGCCCCGGCCGGCACGCGCGCGTCGATGACATCCTGGTACGTCCGCGACGGAGCCGAGGCGCCGCCGAGGCTCATGTTGACGACCTTGGCGGGCGTGGGGTTGGCCGGCAAGCCCGGCACGCTGCCGCCCGTGGCCCACGTCATGGCAGCGGCGATGTCCGCGCTGGTTCCACCCTGCTTGCCCAGCACGCGCACCGGCATGATGCGCGCCGTCCAAGTAACGCCCGCCACGCCGCTGGTGTTGTCCGTGGCCGCGCCGATGGTGCCCGCCACGTGCGAGCCGTGCCACGAGGAGCCACCCCCCGGCTCGTCGCCGCCCATGTCGGTGGGATCCGAGTCACGGCCGTTCCCATCCCCCGCGTTGGACACGTCGCTGACCATGTCGTAGCCCGCGACGATGCGCGGGGTGAGGTCCGGGTGGGAGACGATGCCCGTGTCGAGCACGGCCACCGTCACGGTGCTGCCGCCCGTGCTCACGTCCCAGGCGGCCGGGAGGTTCAGCGCCGAGTAATGCCACTGCAGCGAGTACACCTTGTCGTTCGGCGTGCGGAACGGGTACATGCGCAGGTTCTTCTCGGTGAAGCGCACGCCGGGCACCTGCGCCAGCTGCGACACCAGCTGGCCCGTCTCCTCCACCGTGAGCGCGTGGCCATCGAGCGCCTCGAAGCCCACCAGGTGCAGGTACTCGCTGGAGTAGCCCTTGTGCGTCACTCGGTAGCCGGGCACCTGGACCTGCTCCAGGGCCCGCTGCGCGCTCACCCCCGCCTGCTCGAAGCGGACGATGACGTCACCGATGATGGTGGGATCCCCCGCAGGCAGCCGCTTGAGCGGCGGAGGCCCCGGAGGCGTCGGGATGACCGGGAAGTCCGGCTGCGAGACATCCAGCGAGGCCTTCTGCTGCTTCAGCCGCTGCTGCTGCGCGCGTGCACGCTGGAGAGCTCGGGAGAGCTCGGCGGCCCCTTGGCCTTGGAGCAGGGCCGGGCGCGACGCCGTGGAGCCCACGGAGCTGGAGCCCAGGAATGGAGTCAGCTTGCCCTGGACGCGACCCTCGTCGGTCGGAAGCGGCTCTTCGCCCGTGTCTTCAGGACAGCCCGTGAGTAACAACAACCCCAGGATGAGCAGACGGCGCATCGGCGTTCCCCTCGCTGTGACGGGGACACCCTAGCAGCCCTGGAGGCGCCGCGCGCCCTCTTCCCGCCTCGCTCAGCTCGCGGCCGCTTCGCCCTCGGGAGCCTCGGGCCCCTCGTCCTCGTCCTCGGCGAGCGCGTCGACGCCCTGGGGAATGCCATCTATCCAGGTGACAACGTTTCCCACCGTGGCGGGCACGCGCGGCCCTGGCGTCACCACGCCCGTGAGGTTGAGCGGATCCACCGCCGACAACTGCACCCGCACACCCGAGGGCGCCTGGCGCCGCACCGCCCGCGCCATGTCCACCGCCTCGGGGAGCGCGAACTGCTCGCCCACGAAGCCCGAGACGAAGCGCCCGCCGCGCACCTCTCCGCGCGCCTCCATGCGGCGGTAGATGAACAGCAGCTCGCGCCAGCTGGGCGCCAGTGCCTCGCGCATCGCCAGGTCTCTCCAGATGATGCCGTAGCGCTGGAGGAACAGGCGCGCGCGCTGCTCGAGCACCTCGTCGGCAGGCTTCGGCTCGGAGGGAACCAGCAGGCTCCAGCGCCCCGGACCGCCGCGCTGCAGCAGCTTCTGGCGGCGGCGCTGGGCCGGACTCTGAAGCACCCGCAGGTTCTGCACCGCGTCCGCGGTGACGAGCCCCCGAGCCACCAGCTCCCAGAGCGCATCCTCCACCTCGGCGGGCAGCCGGCGGGCGCGAGACGCGAGATCATTGAAGAAGCACGCCCCGCGCTGCTCCAGCACGTTCACCACGTCCCTCGCGGCGGCGGACAGGTCCGGCGGCAGCCACACGCCCCCGTCCGAGAACACCGCGTCCGGCCGGGCGGCAGCCAGCATCCAGTCGAGGTTCTCTCGGCGGGTGAAGGTGAGGCTCGCGTTGCGCGTGGGCTGAGGCGCACGGGGACGCGGGGCCTCCGGCTCCACGGGAGCGCCCCGGCGAGGCCCCGGCGGCGGACGCGCGTCCTTCACCGTCAGCCGTCCCCAGGCGACCTCACCGGCGTAGCAGGCGCGCTCCAACAGCTCGCCCGTGTAGCCCTTCATGCGCGAGGGCAGCAGGAAGCGCTCCCACGCCGAGGCGGGCGCCTCATAGCCCTGCAGCAGGGTGATGGCCTTGAGCAGGCCGGTGGAGCCTCGCAGTGCGTCCACCTCCTCCAGGTGGTGCCACCGGAAGAGGAAGCGCATGAAGTCCTGTGCGCTGAGCGGCTCGATCTCCTTGCGCAGCCGGCCCACGGTGAGCCGGTGGATGCGCTGGAGCAGGCGCCGATCGCACCACTCCAGGGGCACGGGCTCGCCCGGGGCACGAGGCTCGGTGGGCGCGCGGAACTGGCCGCGCAGGATACCGCCCGTGCTCTCGAGGGCGTGCAGGGCGATGTTGATCTCCCCCTCGTCCAGCAGCGTCAGCCGCGCGAGCTCGCCCGCGGTGGTGGGCCCGAGCATCTCCATATACCCGCGCACCACCTGGAGCACCGCCGCGTCCCGCTCCATGGGCTTGTCGCCCTCCAGCAGCGGCAGCTCCGGCTGAGTCGCCACCTCGGGGAAAAGCGCCCGGACGGCAGTGCCACGCTCGGCGGGGACCAGGAAGCGTCCGCCCGGAAGCTCCAGCCACGCCACACGGCCCTGCGCGAAGAGCGGCGCATCCAGCCCCCGAGGCACTTCCGAGGACCGCAGCAGCACCAACTGCAGCAGCGCATCGTGCAGCTCGTCCGCGTCGCGCATGGGGGGCGCCGCGTCCTCCACCACCTGGGCGATGGCTCCGGCGTCGAGCGCCCCGAAGGCCGCCGCATCCTCGGCGGGCATGGCCCGGCGCAGCGCCACATTGCGCACCCGCCGCTCCTCCGCTGGCGCGTCGTCCAGGAAGGTGTACGGCATGCTGTTGATCATCTGGTGGGCGAAGACGCTGGGCTCCGGCACATCACGGGCCTCCAGGCGGATGCGCCCATCCTTGATGCGGCGGAGCACCTCGCGCAGGCCGTCGATGTCCATGGCCTCGCGCAGACAGTCCTCCATTGTCTGCTTCACCAGCGGATGGCCCGGCAGCTCGATGTCGCCACCGCCGTGGTTGTCCTGGCAGCCCACCTGCGCGGGGAAGACGGCGGCCAGCAGGTCCTCACTCCGGGCGCGCTGGAGGTTGGGGGCCACGCGCTTGCCGCCGGAGAAGCGGTTGAGCGCCAGCGAGCGCGTCGCATTCCACCGGAAGCGGGTGCCAAAGATGGGGGCCTGGAGCACGGCCTGCACCAGCACCTCCTCCACGTTGTCCGGGTGGAGGAACTCGAAGATGTCGCCCAGCGGGAAGGAGTGCTGCTCGCCCAGGGAGAGCAGGAGACCGTCCTCGGTGGCAGCGGCCTGCAGCTCGAAGTCGAAGGAGCGGCAGAAGCGCTTGCGCAGGGCCAGGCCCCACGCGCGGTTGATGCGGCTACCGAAGGGCGCGTGGATGATGAGCTGCATGCCGCCCGCCTCGTCGAAGAAGCGCTCGGCCACCACGGTGGTGTGGCTGGGAATCACGCCGCCTAGCATCTTCTGTCCCAGGCGCAGGTAGCCCAGCAGCGCGTCCGTCGCGGGGGCGGGCACCTGCAGCTGCTTCTGGAGGAAGGCTGCGGGGTCATCGTGCCGCAGCAACTCCTCGCGCAGGCGGCCCACCTGGAGGGACAGCTCGTCGGTGCGGCCAGGGGCCTCGCCGCGCCAGAAGGGCACCGTGGGGGGAGCGCCCTTCGCGTCCTCCACCTGCACGGTGCTGCCCGTCACGCGCTGGATGCGCCACGCCGTGGAGCCCAGCAGGAAGATGTCGCCGGGGGAGGACTCCACCGCGAAGTCCTCGTCGAGCTGGCCGACAATCTTTCCCTCGGGCTCGGCGGTGACGGAGAAGGAGAAGGTGTCGGGGATGGCACCGCCATTGGTCAGCGCGGTGATGCGCACGCCGCGGCGTCCCTTCAGCTTGTGGTTCACCCGGTCGCGGTGCAGGTGCACGCCGCTGCGGCCCCGGCGCAGGGAGATGCCCTCCGAGAGCGTCTCCACTACGGACTGGTACTCCTCCCACGTGAGGTCCCGGTACGGGTAGGCGCGCTGGAAGACGGAGAACAGGGCACGCTCGTCCCACTCCTCGCAGGCGCAGGCGGCGACGATCTGCTGCGCGAGCACATCCATGGGCTTCTCGGGGATGCGCACCGCGTCCAGCTCGCCCTCGCGCACGGCGTTGAGCAGCGCGACGCACTCGACCAGCTCGTCGCGGGTCATCGCGAAGAGGAGGCCCTTGGAGATGCCACCTTTATAGTGGCCGGCGCGGCCCACGCGCTGGAGCAGCACGGAGATGGCCTTCGTGGTGCCCAACTGGACCACGAGGTCCACGTTGCCCACGTCGATGCCGAGCTCCAGCGAGGCGGTGGCCACCATCGCCACGAGCTGGCCGCTCTTGAGCCGCTCCTCGGCGGAGAGGCGAATCTCTCGCGACATGCTGCCGTGGTGGGCCGCGACCTTGTGCTTGCCCAGGCGCTCGCCGAGGTCATGCGCCACGCGCTCGGCCATCTTGCGCGTGTTGACGAAGATGAGCGTGGTGCGGTGCTCCGAGGTCAGCTGCACCAATCGGTCGTAGATCTGGCCCCACATCTCGTGCGAGGCGATGGAGCTCAGCTCTGCGTCGGGAATCTCGACGGTGAGGTCCCAGGGACGCACGTGGCCCACTTCGACGCGCTTGCACTCTTGGAGGGTGGCGCCGGTGAGGAAGCCAGCGATCCGGTCCAGCGGCTTCTGGGTAGCGGACAGGCCGATGAGCTGAGGGCGCACCTCGGTGAGGACCTTGAGCCGCTCCAGGGAGAGCGTGAAGTGGCTGCCGCGCTTGTCGCGGGCGAGGGCGTGGATCTCGTCCACGATGACGGTGTGGACGGCGCGCAGGGTGGCGCGGGCGCGATCGGCGGTGAGGTAGAGGTAGAGCGACTCCGGCGTGGTGATGAGGATGTGCGGCGGGCGCTTGATCATCTGCGCGCGCTCGGAGGCGGAGGTGTCACCGGTGCGCACCTGGACGCGCAGGTCCTGGGGCGAGTAGCCCTCGGCACGGGCCCGGGTGAGCAGCTCCTCGAGCGGCTGCAGGAGGTTCTTCTGCACGTCGTTGCCCAGGGCCTTGAGGGGCGACACGTACAGCACCTGCGTCTGGTCCCGGAGCGTGCCTTCGAGCGCCTGGCGGAACAACCCATCGAGTGCGGCCAGGAAGGCGGTCAGCGTCTTACCGCTGCCGGTGGGGGCGGCGATGAGGACGTCATGCCCCGCTTGAATGAGCGGCCAGCCCTCGACCTGGGGCTGCGAGGGCTCGCCCAGCCGCTCCGCGAACCACCGGCGCACCACCGGATGGAAGGGCATCAACGAGGGGTGAGCCGCCTGAGCGGCGTGGAAATCAATGGAGATCTGCGGAGCCATGGCGCACCCGTAGCCTGAACACAGGTACAGCACGCCGTCAATGCGCGCCACGCCTACCTGTTGGATCCCCTAGCAGGGCATGAAGCTGCCTTGGGGACCTACACGGACCGGGACTTTCGGCGAGGCGTGGATCTCTTGCGAGAAGCGGCCGGGCGAGACCGCTGAGTACCCGCTGGTTTCGCTCCAGGCAGAACCTCGGAGTTCTCCTCGAAGAACGTGCGGACGAAGGTCATCGCATTCATCAGCGAATCCACAGGCCCCATGCCGAAGATCGGCTTGATCCGAGGCTGGGTGTAGCCCTCGATCAGGACCGGGCAGTACCAGAGCTGATGCTCGGGGTAGTGCACTGGCCGCCCCACCATGAGCCGAGAGAAGCGCTTCTGCCCCTTGGGAGTGACGTACTCCCAGCAATCCTCCGCGATCGGGTCCTCAATCCGGCTCAGCTTCGGGCGCCAAGCCTCGTCCTGCGGCACGGATCGCGACTTCATGGTTCCCTCGGAGGACCAAAGGTGGCCCGGCAGAACACGATGCATGCGGCCTTCCCCGCGTAGCATGAGCCAAAGCACATGGCCTTGATCTTCTGCTGACGCTTCGTCCTTCCCGGAAGTCTCGCGCAGAAGGTCTCCATCGCCTCACTCCCGGCTTGGCACGCCTGAATGCACGCCAAGGACTTCCAAGGGTCCGCAGTAACTTCGGCCTCGCCTGGCTCCGGAGCAGGTAAAGGGTCCAGACAAATATCTGGATTGAGTTCGCAGAACGAGAACCCCCTCGTATGTCCCTCAGTTGGCAGTGGTGTGGCTGGGCCAGAAGCCGGTGCTGTTTGGTAGAGCGTTCCTCCACGAACACCGGGCTTGACCGCACATCCCCAGCCCGTGAGCACCAACAATGGTAGGAGGGCGATAAGCCTCGGCATTTGAGCGAATTTATCAGCCTCAACCTCCGATGAGGAGCCCTGCCCCGCCGCCAACATCAATCATTCCAGGCACTTGCGCGAGCTCGGAAAAAATGTCGAAAGAGCGCGTCGCCGATGTCGAGAACCGCTTTTGGGCTCCGACTCCTCGGTGAACGCACGCTCCACGCTGGAGCGCCCGTCAATAAGGAGCCACCCATGAAGTACATGCTGATGATGAACCACCCTGGCAATGGGCCGTACCAGATCGCCAGCTGGCCCAAGAAGGACCTCCAGGCCCATATCGCCTTCATGATGCAGTTCTCCAAGAAGCTCACCGAGTCGGGCGAGCTCGTTGCCGGCGAGGGCCTCTCCGGCCCCGAGCAGGCCAAGCGCGTGCGCGCCGGCAAGGACGGCAAGCCCATCACCGACGGCGTCTTCCCCGAGTCCAAGGAGTTCCTCGCCGGCTTCTGGATCATCGACGTCGACTCCCCCGAGCGCGCCTACGCCATCGCCGCCGAGGCCTCTGCCGCCCCCGGCCCCGGCGGTGAGCCCCTCAACATGTCCATCGAAGTGCGCCTCGTCCCGAGCGGCCCGCCCAAAGACCTGATCGGATGAACCCCTCCCTGGACACCCGCACCCTGCACCTGTTGCGCGACCTCGCGCCGCAGGTGCTGGGCGCCGTCATCCGCCGGTTCCGCGACTTCGCCGCTTCGGAAGACGCGGTCCAGGAGGCCCTCATCGCCGCCACCACCCAGTGGCCGCGCGAGGGCCTCCCCGACAATCCGCGCGCATGGCTCATCCAGGTCGCCTCCCGCCGCATCACCGATCAGGTCCGCGCCGAGGCCGCCCGCCGACACCGCGAGCAGCTCGTGGTCAGCCTCGTGCCTCCCGAGGAACAGCTCGCCCTCGCCGCCGATGAGGCCGGCGCCACCGAGCGCGATGACACCCTCGACCTGCTCTTCATGTGCTGCCACCCCACGCTCTCGCCCTCCTCCGCCATCGCCCTCACGCTTCGCGCCGTCGGCGGCCTGACGACCTTCGAGATCGCCAAGGCCTTCCTCGTGCCCGAGGCCACCCTGGCGCAGCGAATCAGCCGCGCCAAGCAGACCATCAAGTCCTCCGGCGTCCCCTTCCAGCAGCCCACCCCCGAGGAGCGCACCGCACGCCTCGGCGCCGTGATGCACGTGCTGTATCTCATCTTCAACGAGGGCTACACCGCCTCATCGGGCCCCGAGCTCCACCGCAGCGATCTCTCCAACGAGGCCATCCGCCTCACGCGCATGCTCCACCGCCTCGTCCCCGGCGATGCCGAAATCGAGGGGCTCCTCGCGATCATGCTCCTCACCGACGCCCGGCGTGCCGCGCGAACCGGCCCCTCCGGCGAGCTCATCCCGCTTGACGAGCAGGACCGGAGCCTCTGGGACCGCAGTGCCATTGCCGAGGGCGTGGCGCTCGTCACCACCGCGCTGTCACGGGGCGCCGTCGGCCCCTATCAACTGCAGGCCGCCATCGCCGCCGTGCACGACGAGGCGCCCAGCACCGAGGCCACGGACTGGGCGGAGATCCTCGCGCTGTACGAAGTGCTGCAGCGCATGTCCGACAACCCGATGGTGACGCTCAACTGCGCCATCGCCACGGCGATGGTGCACGGTCCAGCCGCGGGCCTCGAGCGGCTCGATGCGCTCTCAGAGGATCCCCGCCTCGAAGGCCACCACCGCCTGGACGCGGTGCGCGCGCACCTGCTGGAGCGGGCCGGAGACCTCGAAGGCGCCATCACGCACTACCGGCGCGCCGCGGAGCGCACCACGAGCCTGTCGGAGCGCAACTACCTCCTGACGCACGCCGCCCGGCTCAGCGAGACTCCGACGTAGGAGCCACGCTCCCGCCACGCTCACCCCGCAGCAGCAACGACCGGGCGCCGGGAGGCGACCTCCCAGGTGATGCGGAAGGTGGCGGAGATGCCGTCGAACGCCACGGGCTCCACGTGAATCTCCGCGGCCCCCGAGCCCCGCAGCGTCTCCGCCACGAAGCCACAGGCGAAGAACGGATTGTCCGCGGACACGTTCTTCATCCAGAGCGTGGCCTCGCGGTTGCCCAGCTCCTTCACGCGGGCCTCGTTGAAGTTGTTGCCCGCGCGAGCGCCATGGGTGACGCGCTCCAGCGTGCCCCGAGGCCCCAGGTGCGCGATGAGGGCCATGCTCGCGCGGCCCACCGCCGTCTGCCGGTAGCCTTGCACGTAGCGCTCGCCCAGCCCGAAGTAGGCGGCATCAGGCGAAGCCCTGGGGAACACATCCGGCGCGGCCACGCGCAGGAAGGTTCGCCACTGCTCCAGCGAGTAGGAGGGCCGCAGCGGCTCGGAGAGATCCAACCCCACGCCACGCAGCAAGCGCCGTCCCTCGGACGTCAGATGCGGTCCGAGCGACCGGACGAAGAGGGCCTCCACGGATTGAGCGAAGACGAGCTTTTCGTTCGGCATGCCCAACAGAGTGGCGGTCTTCCCTGAAAGAAGCGACAGGCTCCGCGCCCATTGGTTGGCTGGTGGAAGCTCCGGTCGCACCCTGGCCGGAATGACAGCCAGGAAAGCGGGCGTTCTGTCCGCTAGGAGTCATCTGGGGCCCTCCCCGGGACGCAGGCTTTCGAGGTATGTGGAACGGAACCCGAGCCCCTCATGAACCCTCGCGCCCCTTGTCGCCCCCTGCCCGCCGATGGCCGCTTCATCCAGGCCATTGGCCCCACGCCGCTGGTGCCCGTCCGCCTGCAGGAGGAGGGGCCCACCATCTGGTGCAAGCTGGAGTTCCTCAACCCGAGCGGCTCCACCAAGGACCGCATCGCCCGCTACATGCTGGAGAAGGCGTGGCGGCTGGGCGAGCTGTGCCCCGGCGGCGAGGTGGTGGAGGCCTCGAGCGGCTCGACGAGCATCGCGCTGGCGCTGGCCTCGGCGCAGATGGGGTTGAAGTTCACCGCCGTCATGCCGGAGGGCGTCACGGATGAGCGCGTGCTCACCATCCGCGCCTATGGCGGCGATGTGGTGCTGGTGCCTCGGGGCGAGGGCATCCGGGCCGCCATCCAGCGCGCGGCGGAGTTCTCCCAGGAGCGCAAGGCCTTCGCGCCGCGCCAGTTCGAGAACCCGGACAACGCCGAGGCGCACCGGGTGTGGACGGGGCAGGAGATCCTCTCGCAGGTGCCGGGCGGGCTCGTGCACGGCGTGGTGAGCGGCGTGGGCACGGGTGGCACGGTGGTGGGCCTGTACCAGGCGTTCGCGGAGGCAGGCTGCCCGGTGACGCCGTTCGTGGCCAAGCCCATCTCCGGCATGGGCAGCGACATGGAGTGCTGCAGCTTCAGCTCGCGCGTGCCGGGCGTGGTGGATGGGCTGTCGCTGCTGTACCGGCAGGCGGACCTGCCGGGGCTGGTGGAGCTGAACGTCTCGGACGAGGTGGCCATGCGCACCGCCCGGGCGCTCATCAAGCGCGGCTTCCCGGTGGGGCCTTCGTCGGGCCTCAACTACGCGGCGGCAGTGGAAGCCGCCAAGCGCCTGGGGCCCGGCGCTCAGGTGGTGACGGTGTTCCCTGACCGCATGGAGCGCTACTTCTCCACCGAGCTCATCCAGCCCAAGAGCTGAGGCGCTCTCAACCCTGCCTCACTCTTCCCGGGCACTGCCGAGCGTGCCCAGACCGAGGCGCGCGTCATACGCCTCGAAGGTACGCGAGAGGCGCTGGCGGTATTTCTCCGGGTACGCCCACCACCGGCTCTCGAAGTGGAACAGGGACGTCATCGTCGCCACCACGGAGAGCACCGCCACCGCCGCGAAGACCGGGGGTGAGAGGAGCCGCTTCACGCCCCGCTCCGCTCCAGCCCGGCGCAGGTACGCCGCGAGGAACCAGATGCCCAATGGCAGGAACTCCGCCGTGAACCGGTACGCCAACCAGTAGTAGGCCAGGATGAGCAGACCCTGCGCCGCGAACGGAAGCGCCCAGAGCATCCACCCCCTGCGCTCTCCCGGCCTGCCTGGGAGCAGCAGTCCGCCCACGAGCGCCACCACCAGCCACGGCGAGACGAGCAGCGGCGAGATGAGCAACGTGGACAGGTCTCGGTAGAGCTCCGGCCGGAAGACCGCCGGATTCGAGAACGTCAGGAACGGCACCCCGAGGCGGAAGTTCTCCAGCGAGATACGGAAGTACGCCAGGGCACCGCTCGGGATGCGACTCCAGTGGAACGGGCTGTCCACACCCTGTGGCTTCGAGGGAGACTCGTACGCGGCGAAGGGCGCGAACTCGAACGGCGAGCCGAAGCGCGCGTGGTTGTACCAGAGGTGGAAGAGGCCCGCCGCGACCGCTGGGAGCAACGCCAGCGCCACCCATCCCGCCGCCGTGAACAAAGGCTGCCGCTCCCGCCGCACCTGGAGAATGAGCCGCCGCAGCGCGAGCCCCGAGACGAGCGCGTAGAGCGGCAGGCCGAACGTCACCCGCGAGAGGAATGCCACGCCCGCAGCCACCGAGAGCAGCGCAAGGCTCCGCCAAGCTCCCGCGTCATCCCGCAGCACGCCGAGCATGAAGAACACACCCCACAGCGCGGCGCACAGGCCCCAGAGAATGGCCTCGTGGTACAGGTTCGCGAGCGAACCCAGGAGAACGAGCACCGAGCCCAGCCCCACGGCGGCCACCGTCGCGAAGAACAGGACCGCGCGCCCGCGTGCCCCGAGCCGCTCGTTCTCGCCGAGCTGCCGCCGGGTGATGGCGACCACGACTCCCAGGCAGAGCACCACCGCGAGGAACCCCGAGAGCCTCGACCAGAGCCCGTACCGCCCGGGCATGAGCGCGTCCGGCAGCATCCGCAGCAGCGCGGGGAACGGCCCAAAGTACATGAACGTGCGGCCTCCCACGCTCCAGGCCTCCCACTGGATGTCCTCGCGAGGCACTTCCGCCGAGCCCTCACGGAGGCTGCGCGCCAGCGCGTCGTACGCGCTGCTCAGCGCCTCGCGCTCGTCCCAGGAGAACGTCCCCCTCGTCACGATCCACGCCAGGAAGACCACCAGCCCGGACAGTGTCACGAAGGAAGGAAGCCGGGGAACCTCCGCCAGCTTCCGCGAGGGCACCAGCATCAGGGTCGCCACGAAGCACGCGGCCATCGCCACGGGGGGCGTCGACACCCAGGCCAGCAGCATGCCCAGCCCCAGATACGGAACGAGGGACCCCAGACTGGCTCTGTTGCTGGAGAGGGCGGGTTCGAGAGACTCCAAGACAGCCACGGCCCATACCACGAGTGGCCGGAGAGCCGAAGTCAGGGCGTGTAGAGCTCCGACGAGTTGAGCGAGCGCTCATCGCTGGCCCCGCCCGCAATCAGCACCTCGCCCGAGGGCAGCAAGGTGGCCGTATGGCCGCTGCGCGGCTCAGCCATGGGAGGCGCGCTGCTCCAGGTGTCCGTCTCCGGGTCATACAGCTCCGCCGTGGAGAACGTGCTGGTGTCATTGCGCCCGCCCGTGACGAGCACCTTTCCGGAAGGCAAGAGGGTGAGCGTGTGTCCCGTGCGGCCCTGGGCCATGAAGGCCGCAAGGCTCCAGGTGCCCGTGGCCGGGTCGTACAGCTCCGCCGTGGCCAGCACCCCGCCGCTCCCCTTGCCCCCCACCACCAAGACCTTGCCCGAGGGCAGCACCGTGACCCTGTGGCCCTCGTGGGGCGTCTTCATCGCCCCAGTGTTGCTCCAGGTGCCAGAGGCCGGATCGTAGAGACCCGCCCCGGCCACAGGTGTCGAGTAGCCTCCTCCCGAGAGCAGCACCTTGCCCGAGGGCAGCAGCACCGCCGCGGGCCTGATCACCCGCCCAGTGGTGACTGAGCCCGTCGCGGCCCAGGTGCCCGTAACCGGCTCGTACAGCTCGGCCGCGCTGGGCTTTGTGGGGTCACCGGGATCGCCTCCCACCACGAGGACGCGGCCCGAGGGCAGCGCCACCGCCTGGGGAAACATGCGGCCGCCGAGCATGTTCCCCGTGCGCTCCCAGGTTCCCCGCTCCGGGTCATACAGCTCGGCCGTGTTGCCAATGTGGGCGTCTCCCATGACCAGCACCTTCCCCGAGGGAAGCAACACCGCCTCATGGGTGTTTCGCGGCTCGTTCAGGGAGCCGGTCAGGGACCAGGCACCCGTGTCCGGGTCGTAGAGCTCGGCGCCCCTCACCTGGGTGCTCAGGCTGCTACTGGCCACCCCGCCCGAGACGAGCACCTTCCCCGAGGGAAGCAACACCGCCGCGTGCTCGCTGCGCGACAAGGTCATCGCGCTGCTCTGCGGCGGCCCGTTGCCTGGCGCTTCCTCCTCGCCACAGGCCACGGCGAGCATCAGTGTGACTGCGAGCCCAGCCCGGGTCATGACGGCATTCCACATGAGAGACCTCACACGAGCATCTTGAGCCGGGTCTCGTGCACCGGCTCGGAGGAGGACGCCTGCTTCTCGCGCTCCACCGAGCGCAGCAATCGGAGGATGGCGGGCCCCAGCACATCCAGCTCCGAGGAGACGTACATCTCCGTGCCGAAGCGGTGGATGGTCTCCGTCTGCTCCTTCAGGATGCGCGCGTCCTGCGAGAAGATGTGCAGCGCCACCGGCGTGAGGAACGGCTTCACCAGCCAGTGCGGAATGGGCAGCCGGAACGTCACCACCGCGTAGATGAGCGTGTCCCAGTCCGACACCGGCGTCATCGCCGAGGACACCATCAGGTGGCTGTCATCCCCGATGCGGTACTCCACCTGAGCGATGGACGGCAGCAAAAACCGGTCGAAGTGCTGCACCACCCCTCCACCCGGTGCCAGCACCTTGCCCACCAGCCCCTTCGGACGAGGCTCGCCGATGTACTCGGCCTCCACCCGATCCGAGCCGCGCCGCACCACCACCTCGATCTCGTTGCTCTTCTTGGCGGTGCGGAACAGGCCGCCGTGGAGAAACGCGGTGTGCGGCACGTCGAGCGTGTTCTCCAGCGCCGCGTGCAGCGAGCCGGGCGCCCGGACGATGCGGCGCACCGTGCTGTAGCCTCGCGCGTCCAGCAGCGGGAAGCGATAGGGCTCCGTCGTGGGCACCACCCCGGGCGTCGAGTAGACCCACACGAAGCCATCCTGCTCCCGCACCGCGTACGAGGCGGCACAGCGGGCCTTGGCGCGCGTGTCTCCGGAGAGGCCGGGGATGGCCCGGCACTCGCCGGCCGAGTCGAAGGTCCACCCGTGGTAGCCGCACTGGAGCTGGCCGCCCACGACGCGGCCGAGCGACAGCGGCACGTTGCGGTGCGGACAGCGATCCAAGAGCGCCGCGGGCTGCCCGCCCGCGCCTCGAAAGAGCACGAGCGGAGTACCCTGTAGCATCCGGGAGATGGGCTTGTGGCCCAGCTCGCGCGATGTACAGAGGATGAACCAGCTATTGGGCAGCCGGACCACCGAGATGTTGCCGGCCGGTGCCCCCGGCGTACGTGGCTCCTCGCGGGAACTCATGGGGTGCAGTCTAGCGAGCCGCTCGCCGCGTGCACGCTTCTCCTGGGCGGAGGAGAAGCGTACGCGGCCGGGAGCGCTAGGCGATCAGGGTCCGCAGCCCCCGGAGAAGCTGGAGAGAGGCATCGCGCGAGGGCACGCCCGCCTGCTGGATCAACGCCAGCTCGGGCTCCTCCTCGCCCAGCTTGCGCTCCAGCTCGTGGAACGCCTCAAGGCGGGCGTCCTTCATCCGTTGGCGCTCCTCGGGCGTGAGCAGCTCTTCCGCCCACTCCGCGACGGCCCAGGCCAGCTCGGCGTGGCGGAGCTCATCCTCGGCGATGCGGCGGAGCGCCTCTCGCACCTGAGCGTCCTGCGCATGCTGGGCCTGCCACCCAGCGACCACCGCGCCAAACGTCTCCCGGACGCAGCCTTCCTTCGCGTTCTCCAGCAGCATCGCCTCCAGCGAGCGCGGAGCGACCGGTGCGAGCTCCACCTCGGGCACGGAGGCGCCGTGTCGCTGGGCCAGCGCTCCGGCCGCGCGCGTGTGGCGGACCTCATCCCCCGCCGAGCGCCGGGCCGCGCGCACCAGTGAATCGGGAGCCCCGTGGGCCTTCAGTTCGTCCGCGAGCCGGAGGAAGGCGGGCACCGAGGCGGCCTCCATCCAGGCCATCTGGGCGAAGTGGACGCCCAGGGCACACCGCGCCTCCACCCGTGCAGCCTGGAGTCCCTCGGGCATGCGCCCATCCGACCCGCAATATGCCGGACTGATGTAGTGGCACCGGATCACCGGGCGTGTGCCCGTCCCGCCATCCAAATAGGTCACGGTCTCGCTATCCACCTCGCAGCTCTGGGCATTGGCGACCTGCGGCCTGCACACGTCCATGCAGGTGTCGTTCGTGGGCACACCGCCATCCAGCAAGTTCCCGTAGTAGGTCCGCGTCCCGGGACGCTCGGGATAGGGAATGCAACCTCCGTCATCCTCGGCGGAGCACGCCGTGAGCGACAGCGTGGGGATGGCGATCAACAGGTGGGCCACGGTTCGCCGGAGCCGGCGGTTCCGGGGAAACGAAGAGGGAGGGCCAGTACGCATCGTCGAAGACTCCTGAAGTGGGAGTGACTCCGGAGCCCCGGCCCAAGCTCACGGCATGGAAGACAATCGCAGATAGAGCATGCCACCGACAGGTGTCCGTCCGCCATAAGTGGACTCGAGGCGCTCTGGCACGAAGTTCACCGCCGCACGGAGGCCCACTCCTGGCACCACGGGCCCTACGTGGCCCAGGTTCCGCAGGTAGCCCAGGGCGAGCACAGTCACGGGGAAGGTCTCCTCCGCCAGCGGCTCGTCCAGGCTCAGATCATGGCCCGTCTTCTCGATGAGCTCGGCGCGACCGAAGAGCACGTTGCGGCCATCCAGGTTCAGGTTCGTCTCCAGGAGGTAGGCGTTGGTGCCGCCGTGCTCGCCCTCCACGTTGCGCCCGAAGACCGCTGTCGTCGCCCAGAGTCCTCCGTCACCGAGTGGCCGGTGGAACATGGCCGAGGCCGTGAGGCGGTGCAGCGGCTCATCCGCGTGGAGCACGTCATGGCTGGGGAGGTAGCCATAGGACACCTGCGCGCTGACCTCGGGCGTGGGGTTGACGCTCAGCCGCAGCGAGTAGGCGTCGAGCTTCCGGAAGTCGATGTCGAGGCGGTTCTCGTCGGGCTCGCGGCCGTTGAACCAGGAGCCCTCCAGCTTTGCCACGGGCGTGAGCAGGCCCGCAGTGAGCACGCCGAACGAGATGTGCGTGGAGTCCTGCCAGTGGTGGCTCAGGGCCGCCAGCGGATCCGACGAGGCGGACAGGCGATGCGGGAAGGCCGCGGGGCCGAGCGCGGGCTCCCCCGCGGGCGCGGCATAGAGCTGGAAGCCCCAGTTGTTCGAGAGCACATGGGTATAGACGGCGGCCAGCTCCATGAAGAGATCGTGCGGGTGCTGCCGGTCTCGCAGGGGCTCGCCCCGGTACGTCTCGCCGGTCTGGAGCAGCAGCGGATAGCCGCCGTGGTGCTGGGCGGTGAAGGGCTCGGGGCTGAGCATCACCCGCGCGCCGAGGCGCCCTGCTCCGAGTTCGCGGTCGGCCATCAGCATCAGCCACCCCAACCCAAGCGGGGCATCGCCACCGCGCGCACCTTGCTGCCAGTCGTACCCGCCAAAGAGCAGGCCGTGAACCATGAAGTGCCAGCCTGCCGCGCCCCAGTGGACTCCGATGTGAGGTGAGGCATCCGGCTGCCACGCCGTGCCCGAGGCCGTGCGCATCATCGGAATGTCGCGCACGGACTTCACCTCGGAGGCCATGGCCGCTTCAGGTTCCGCGTGGGAGTGCTGCGCCCCGACGCTCAGGGGAATCAGCACAAGGCAGACCACCAGCAATGCGTTGCGCATAGGCAGACCTTGAGTCCTTGAATGGAGAGGGTGGGGCGCGAGCAGGACGCCACCAACCCCAAAGAGGCGAGGAAGCGAGCGCTACAGAGACAGCTTGCGCAGCCGCAGCGCGTTGGTGATGACCGACACCGAGGACAGGCTCATCGCCGCGCTGGCGATCATCGGACTGAGGAGCAGACCGAACGCCGGATAGAGAACACCGGCCGCCAGAGGAACTCCGAGCATGTTGTAGACGAAAGCGAAGAACAGGTTCTGCCGGATGTTGCGCAGCGTGCCCTGGCTGAGCTTCCTCGCCCGGGCGATGCCTCGCAGGTCTCCCTTCACCAGGGTCACACCCGCGCTCTCCATGGCGATGTCCGTCCCCGTGCCCATGGCGATGCCTACGTCCGCCTGCGCGAGCGCCGGAGCGTCGTTGACGCCGTCTCCCGCCATCGCCACCACCCGGCCCTCGGCCTGGAGCTTCTTCACCACGTCTCCCTTGGCCTCCGGGAGCACTTCCGCCACGACCTCGGTGATGCTCAGCCTGCGCGCCACCGCCTCCGCTGTGGTGCGGCTGTCCCCCGTGAGCATCACCACCCGCAGGCCCTCTTGGCGCAACAGCGCGAGCGCCTCGGGCGTGGACGCCTTGACCGGATCCGCCACCCCGAGCAACCCGGCCGGCTGCCCCTCCGCCACCACGTAGACCACCGTCTGCCCCTCGCGCCGCAGCGACTCGGCCTGCTCGGACAGCGCGCCAGCATCCGTCTCCAGCACGGCCAGCAGCGCCGCGTTGCCCAGCGCCACGGCGGTTCCATCCACCTTGCCCGTCACGCCCTGGCCCGTCAGCGAGCGGAAGTCCTGCACCTGCGCCAGCACCACGCCCCGCTCCTGCGCTCCGGCCACGATGGCAGCAGCCAGTGGGTGCTCGCTGCCGCGCTCCAGGCTCGCGGCGAGCCGGAGCAGCTGCGCCTCCGCGAAGCCCGCCGAGGGCACCACCGACACCAGCCGCGGCTTGCCCTCCGTGAGCGTCCCCGTCTTGTCCACCACCAGCGTGTCCACCTTCTCCAGCCGCTCGAGCGCAGCCGCGTCCCGGATGAGCACGCCCGCCTGCGCCCCTCGCCCCATGCCCACCACCACCGAGATGGGCGTAGCCAGACCCAGCGCGCACGGGCAGGCGATGATGAGCACCGCCACTGCGTTCACCAGCGCATGCGCCAGCCGAGGCTCTGGCCCCCACATGCCCCAGATGATGGCCGTGACCACCGCTACCGCGATGACCGCTGGCACGAAGAGGGCCGACACCTTGTCCGCCAGCCGCTGGATGGGCGCCCGGCTGCGCTGGGCCTCGCTCACCCGCTGGACGATGCGCGCCAGCAGGGTGTCCCGCCCCACCCGCTCGGCCCGCATGATGAGGCTCCCCGTCCCGTTGACGGTGCCGCCCGTCACCTTCAGGCCCGGCGCCTTCTCCACTGGCAGGGACTCGCCCGTCACCATGGACTCGTCCACCGCGCTCCTCCCCTCCAGCACCACTCCGTCCACGGGCACCTTCTCGCCCGGACGCACGCGCAGCCGCTCCCCCGCGTGCACGTGCGCCAGCGGGATGTCTTCCTCCTGTCCGTCCTCACGGATGCGGCGGGCCGTGGCGGGCGCCAGGCTCAGCAGGGCCCGGAGCGCTCCCGACGTGGCACGGCGCGCGCGCAGTTCCAGCACCTGTCCCACCAACACGAGCGTGGTGATGGCCGCGGCCGCCTCGAAGTAGACGGGGATGCTGCCTCCGTGGCCAGTGAAGGCGTGCGGCAGTGTGCTCGGGAAGAGCGTGGCGAAGACGCTGAAGAGGTACGCCGCGCCCGTGCCCAGCGCGATGAGCGTGAACATGTTCAGGTGCCGGTTGCGCACCGAGGCCCAGCCCCGCTCGAAGAAGGGCCACCCGCCCCACAGCACCACCGGAGAGGCCAGCACGAGCTGCACCCACGCCAGCAGGCCCGGCGAGAACATCCGCTGCACCGGCTGCCCGGGAATCAGGTCCGACATCCCCAGGAAGACCCCAGGCACGGTGAGCACCAGCGACACCCAGAACCGGCGCGTCATGCTGATCAGCTCCGGGTCAGGCTTCTCCTCGGCCACGGCGGTGCGCGGCTCCAGCGCCATGCCGCACTTCGGGCAGGTTCCCGGGTGGTCCTGCACCACCTCCGGGTGCATGGGACAGACGTACTCCGTCTTCGTCTCCAGCACGGGCGCCTCGGGCTCCAGCGCCATGCCGCACTTCGGACAGGCCCCCGGATGGTCCTGCCGGACCTCGGGGTCCATCGGGCAGATGTACGTCGTCCCCGCCGGAGCGGGGAGGAGTGGCTCCGCCTGGGGCTTCAGGTACTTCAGCGGCTCGGCGCGGAACTTCTCCCGGCACTTCGGATTGCAAAAGAAGTAGGTGTGGCCCTCGTACTCGGAAGTGCCTCCCTTGGGGGCCTCGGGGTTCACCTTCATGCCGCAGACGGGGTCCACGGGCCGGGTGTCGCCCTCGGCCGGTACCGGAGCGTGCGAGTGGGCGTGGGAATGCTTCTCAGGAGGGTGAGGGTGGTTCATTGCTCTGTTCCTTTCACCCTGGCTGACGGAGCTCCCTTCATTCTCTTACGGTGGTCACCGGCACGTCTTCTGGCACTCAGACCCCGCTCAGAGGGACTCGAGGAATGCGAGGAGGGCCGTGCGCTCCTCGCGCGTGAGCCGCCGGACGTGCTCGCGTGACGCCTCGGCCTCGCCTCCGTGCCAGAGGATGGCCTCCATCACCGAGCGGGCCCGCCCGTCATGGAGCAAGCGCGTGTGTCCACTCACGGCCGCTGTTCGCCCCAGCCCCCACAGCGGCGGTGTGCGCCACTCCTGTCCAGAGGCCGCGAAGTCCTCGCGTCCGTCCGCCAGCCCCGCTCCCATGTCATGCAGCAGCAAATCGGTGTACGGCCAGATGAGCTGATGGGACAGCTCGGGGTGGCCCTCCAGTGCGCCTGTCTCCATCGATGGCCGATGGCACCGTGCGCACCCGGCACGGTGAAAGAGCTCCTTGCCTCGCAGCACCCGGGGCACATCCACCCCCTGGCGGGCGGGCACTCCGAGGACATGGGTGTAGAAGGTGAGCGCCGTCAGCTTGCGCGCGTCCACCTCGGGCGTGCCACCGTTGGGCGCGGCGAGGCACGCGGCCTGCGCGGAGGTGCAGGACTCACTGGGCGCCAGCGGCGAAGTGAGCCCCATATCGCCCGCCAGAGCACCGGCATTCTGATGCTCCAGATTCGGCTGGTTGGCCTTCCATCCAAAGCGCCCCAGTACGGTCTGCCCGAGCCGCCGGTTCCACACGCGATTGGGCCTGCCGGAGATGCCGTCCCCGTTCGCGTCCTCGGCATCCGCCCACTCCAGCAGGAGCGCCTCGGGCACGGCCGCCAACAGGCCAAGGCCGAACACCGGCTGGGCCACCCGCGGTGACAAGCGCGTGTCGGGCCGCAGCGGGCCATGGGCCAGATCCGTGAGGACGTACTCGGGAGCCTCGAGCGCATAGGGCTCACCGTCCTCGAAGGCCCCCGGCAGCTCCGTGGTGCGCACCTGCACGGAGGCTTCGGGCGGAACACCCGCTACGGCACGGGGCTGCAGCTGATCTCCGTAGGTAGGCTCCGGCACAGGAGCGCCCTGGGCGTCCGCGCCCGGCACACTCATCCGCACCAGCAACGAGAGCACGCCCTCCCCCGGACTGGGCGGAGCGCCTCTCCCGTTGCGCTGATGGCACGCCAGACAGGAGACCGCATGATAGAGCGGGCCCAGCCCGTCCCGATCCGTCCGGGCGTTGGGCGCCACGAGCCAGTCCACCTCGAAGAAGGCCTCGCCCACGAGAAACTCCGAGCGCCTCTCCACCGAGAGGTTCGCCGCGGGATGGGTAAAGGCCTCGGGGCTCGTATCCACCACGGTGGTTGCGCCGCCTGGCAGCTCCTCGCCAGGCTCCACGAAGTCATGGCGGGGCGGCGGCTCGGGTCCGGACGGCGCGGGCTCTTCCTCGGGAGGAAACGGAACCGGGGCATCTCCCGGGCTGCAGGCGGAGCTCGCCAGCCACACCACCAGCAGCGCCAGGCCCGGACCTCTCATGGCAGCGAGACCTGGATCGGCTCAGGGTAGGACCAGTTATCGAGCAGATCATCCCGGCCCAGGCTGCCGCGCGAGTTCCACCCCCACGTGAAGAACTTCCCATCCTCACGGATGGAGACGACGTGCGTGGCGCCCGCCCCCAACGAGGAGAGCCCCTTGAGCAGAGGAACTGAAGTCACAGGAACGTTGCTGTCCGTCTTGCCGCCGTTGCCGAGCTGGCCGTTGAAGTTCTGCCCCCAGGAGACGAGCGTGCCATCCGCCCGCCGGGCATAGCTCATGTTGGCGTTGGCGAAGACGGCGCGCGCATCCGCCAGCCCTTTGACCTTCACGGGCGTGGCGCTTTGCTCGTCCGGGATGGGCTCGCCAAAGCCGAGCTGGCCACTGGCATCCAGCCCCCACGAGGAGACCGTCCCATCCGCGTGCAAAGCGAGCACGTGGTCCCTGCCCGTGGCGATGTCGATCACCCCGGTGACACCGGGCACCTGCACGGGATTGGGATGGGCCACCGCATCCGAAGTGCCCTGGCCGAGGTTGCCGTAGGTGTTGCGCCCCCAGACCCAGACGGTGCCGTCCGCCCTCAACGCCACCGAGTGCATGGAGCCACCGGCCACCTTCACGATGTCCGTCAGCCCCACGGCCGTGACGGGGGAGTCCCTGAGGGCCTCCGAGGAGCCATCCCCCAGTTGGCCGGTGGAGTTGTCCCCAAAGGCTCGCACGGTGCCATCCGCCATCAGCACCAGACCATGGCGGTAGCCCAGCGCGATGGCCACCACGCCGCTCAGCCCCGGAATCCGCGTGGGGCTCGAGCGAGGCGTGAGGTCCGCCGTGTGGGGTGAGCCCGGCTCGGGCGGAGTCCCCACGCCAAGCTGCCCCTGCGCGTTCTCGCCCCAGCTCCACACGGTGCCGTCCGCCTTCAGCGCCAGGGACTGGTTCTGGTTGAAGGCCATGGCGGCGACATCCTCGAGGGTCGGCACCTTCCGCGGCAGCTTCTGGTCCTCCGTCACCGCGGCGCCGAGGCCGAGCTGCCCCCGGTTGTTCCGGCCCCAGGTGTAGAGGGAGCCGTCACGGATCACCCCGCTGTGCAGCCCGCCGCCTCCGCTCTGGTTTCCGAACAGGAAGGTGGTGCGCCCCTCCGTGGTGTTGCCAGCGGCGTCCTGGGCGCGCAGCACCAACGCGTTGGCACCCGGGCGGGGAGTCACCTCGAAGGCAAAGGCGCCCAGAGCCTCCAGCTGCGTCACGTCCAGCGCTTGCGGCGTCCCGCCATTGAGCTCCCAGGCGAGGGACACCAGCTGCCGATCATCCGTGGCCAGCCCCTCCACGCGCACGCGCCGCACGGTGATGCTCTGGTGCATCGTGGGCGACAGGACCTGAACCTGCGGCGCCTGCGTGTCTGGGTCTGGCAAGGGGCCGCGCGGGGCGCCAGGGTCCGATCCACATGCAGCGAGTAACAGCGCAGCAACAAGGGCCAGTGGGCGAAGGAGCATACGAATCCCGACAATAGGAAGAAGTTGTCTCCCTGACATATTTGACTTTGATAATCAGTATCAATATCGTGGTTATCTATGTCGGGGCGCTGGTGTCTTCTCTTCGTGGCGGTCGCCATTCCGTGGAGGGCCTGGGGCGAGGAGCCCTCTGACGGCGGCGTGGAGGCTCCTCCCGCGCAGACAGTGGTGACGGCCGCCCGTTCTCCCGAGCGGCTGGAGGACACTCCGGTCGCGACCGAGGTCATCACCCGCGCGGAGATCGTGGCCAGTGGGGCCCAGAGCGTCGCGGAGCTGCTCGGCGCCCAGCCGGGGCTGGAGGTGCAGTCCACGTTCTCGGGGGCCACCCTCCAAGTGCAGGGACTCGGGCCCGAGTACGCGCTGGTCCTCGTGGACGGCGAGCGGGTCAACGGGCGCGTCAATGGCGCGGTGGACTTGTCCCGCATCTCTCTGGAGGACATCGAGCAGGTGGAGATCGTCAAAGGTCCCTCCTCGGTCCTCTATGGAAGTGACGCGGTGGCGGGAGTGGTGAACCTCATCACCCGCCGGGCCCGCCGCCCGCTCGGCGCCGACCTTCGTGTGACGTACGGGAGCCTGCGGCAGGCCGACGTGGACGCCACGGGTGAGATGCAGCGGGAGGACTGGGGCCTGCGGGTGAGTGGAGGCCTACAGCGCCGCGATGCCTACGATTTGGAGCCCGCGGACATTGGCACCACGGGCAGCAGCCTCGCGGGCTTCCAGGTCTCCGCTCGCGGGGACGTGCGCGGGGAGTCTTCGGAGCTGGCCAGCACGCTGTCCTACTCCCGGCGCGTCCAGCGCGGAGTCGACCTCGGAGCGACGGGCGCCACCTTCGACCGCGCCAGCCGGGATGACACCTTGTCCGTGAGGCTGTCGCCCTCCTGGCGGCTCAGTGACACGATGAGCCTCCGCACGGAGGCGTACTACACGGGGTTCAAGCGCCGCTACCTGCTCGACCAGCGCCAGGGGACCGCGCTCGACTCGGTGGAGGACACGCGGGATCAGCTGGCCCAGCTCGGCGGTCAGCTCGATCTGAAGCTCGGAGAGCGGCATGTGCTCATCCAAGGCGTGGAGCTGCTCGGAGAGCACCTCGCAGCGGACCGGCTGGACAGCGGGAGCGGGCAGCGGGGCCGCGCGTCGCTCTACGTGCAGGACAACTGGACGGTGCTCCTCCAGCCGCGCCTCATCCTCGTCCCGGGGGCGCGGCTCGATCTGGACTCGCAGTTCGGCCCTGCCATCACGCCGCGGCTCGCACTGCGGCTGGATCCGCATTCCCGCGTCACGCTCCGGGCCAGCTATGGCTGGGGGCTGCGTGCGCCCAGCTTCCAGGAGCTGCTGCTCGACTTCGAGAATCCCTCGGTGGGCTACACCGTGCGCGGCAATCCGGACCTGCAGCCCGAGCGCTCCCGCAGCGTGAACCTGTCCGTGGAGTTGCGGCCCGCCGCGCCGACTCTGCTCTGGCTGAGTGGCTATCAGCACTCGCTGCGGGACATGATCACCATCTCGCTCCGGCAAGACACGGAGGGGCAGCACTTCATCTACACCAACCTCGAGCGGGCCAGCGTCCGCGGAGGCGAAGTGGGCCTGCGCCAGCGCATCCCCGGCGGCCTCACCGTGGACGCCAGCTACACGCTCACGGTCGGCAGGGATCAGACCACCGGAGAGCCCCTGGAGGGCCAGGCCCGCCACCGCTTCACGGCCCAGGCCACCTGGCGCTTCCGGCCCTGGGGACTGGAGGCGTGGGTGCGCGGCGCGCTCGTGGGCCCCCGCCCCTTCTACCCGGACGTGGACGGGGATGGGACCGCGGACCCGTATCAGTCCGACCCCTACGTCTCGCTGGACGCCCGCGCCTCTCAGCAGCTCCCCGCGGGCTTCCGCCTCTTCGTGGCCGGCTCCAACCTCACCGCGACTGGCAACACCACGGATCTGCCCATCCTGCCTCGCACCTTCCAAGCCGGGCTGTCCTTCCAGCTCTGATGCTCCTCGCTTTCCCTCAGGTGACTCGCATGCGTGCCCTGCCCCTTCGCCCCGCGCTCCGCCGTCCCCTCGCCTCGGTGCTGCTCCTCACGGGGTGGCTGGCGGCCTGTGGCCCGGACCTCCAGCCGAATCCCGACGACGTTCCCGACATCGAGGATCCTGGCAACGCGCCGCAAGAGCCGAACATCCGCCACGTGGACAACGGCGACGGCACCCTCACCACCACCCTCGACGCGACGAGCTCGGAGAAGTGGATCGGCTTCGACCTGGATCAGCGTCAGCAGGTAGAGGGGACCGAGGACAAGCAGTGGGACTTGGCCTTCCAGCGGTTTCACATCCGCGTCCGGGGAGGCGTGAATGGCAGCGGAGCCGTAGCGGCGGCCATCCTTGCGGACGCGGACTTTGCCCAGGTGAGCCAAGCCCCCGCGGAGGGGTACGTCACCGACGCGGAGGATGGTGCCGACGAGAACACGGACCCGGACACCGCCTTCGAGTCGGGAACGGCCTGGTACAGCTACGACCCGAGGACGCACCAGCTCTCGCCGCGCAGCATGCTCTATGTCGTCCGGACGGATGAGGGCGCCTACTTCAAGGTGCGGATCCTGTCCTACTACGACGCGGCAGGGACCCCAGCGATGTTCCAGCTCCACTGGGGGAGCGTGAAGCCGCCTGCCCCTCAAGGATAGGGCTGGGACACGCACGCCCATGAAGTGACAGCTCACACCTTCAACACCGGCTTCCCATCTCAACCGGAGGGCATCCCATGACGTTCCACACAACGGAGCCACGGAGGAGCCCTGTGCCGCGCTGGGCCCTGCTCACACTGACCCTGGCCTGCGCGCCTCGGAGCATCTCCCCCACGGTCCAGGTGGAAGCGCCGGCGGCAGAGGGGTGTGATCCGGAGCGCGACAGGGCCGCGATTCTTCGCATGGCGGGAAGCTACCGGGTGGAGTTCGCCTTTGAAGAGACGGTGAGCCTCAGCGAGGGCTACACGCCGCGGGCTCCCTACCGCACCACGGGGACGGAGTGGGTGGGGGTGGTGGAGGACACGCCGGGGCGCGTGTCGCTCCAGCACATCCTGGTGGTGACGAAAGACGGACAGCCAGCGCCCCTCAAGCACTGGCGCCAGGACTGGACGTTCGAGGACACCGAGTTGCTCGAGTTTCGCGGCCGCCAGTCATGGGAGCACCATGCGCTGTCCCCGGCGGAGGCCCGGTGTACGTGGAGCCAAGCCGTGTTCGAGGTCGACGATGGGCCTCGGTATGAGGGCTCGGGGCGCTGGACCCATGCTCGCGGAGTGTCCTCCTGGCAGTCCGGCGAGACATGGCGCCCCTTGCCGCGCCGCGAGTACACGAAGCGGAGCGACTACGACGTCCTGACTGGCACCAACCGGCACGCCTTGACGCCCACGGGCTGGGTGCACGAGCAGGACAGCCTGAAGGTGGTGCTCGGCCCGGTGCCGCATGCGCTGGTACGGGAGCGGGGACTCAACGTCTACACCCGGCTGCCGGAGGCCCAGAGCCTGCCCGAGGCGAGCGCCTACTGGACGGACACGCAGGGCTTCTGGAGCGAGGTGCGCCAGGAGTGGCACGCCCTCTTCCAGGCCCATCCCCACCTCACGATGAGAGAGAACGCCGAGGGGCGGAGGCGCTCGGAGGAGCTCTTCGCGCTCGCGGAGACCTACCGGCAGCGCCAGCGCGAGGGAAAGCCCGAATCGGCCGCCAACATGCGCGCGCAGATCCGGGCAACCCTCGAGCGCTTCGTGGAGCGGGGCGTGAGCGCCACGGCCTCTCAGCGCGAAGCTTCGAGGTGAGACCGCTTCCGGAGGGGGCGGTACCCGCCAGCGGCCAGCACCAGCCAGGACAGCCACCACGTCCATCCGCCGGGGGCTGACTGGCAGCCCGTGTCCTTGTCCTCGCCATCGGAGGGAGCGTCCCCGCCGCAAGGCGAGCCGGTGGCGGTGTCCGTGATGCAGAGCCGCCCGTACCGCCCCAGCCCTTGGTGGCGCCCATCCACGACCGCCACCAGCACGCGGGAGGCACCCTGCGCGGACACCTGGGCGAGCAGAGCCCCTGGACTGTCCGCCCGGGTCACCTGGAGCGTGCCGTCCTGGCCCACCACTGCCACCAGGAGGTGGAGCGCCCCTGTCTCCGCATCATCCGTGGGCTGGAAGCTCACGGAGATGTTCTGTGCTCCCGCCACCTCGAAGTATCGCGTCGAGGCAGGAGCCACCCGCACCGAGGGCTCATCCACTGGGAAGGTCTTGGAGGAGGAGGTGAGCTCGGCATAGCCCTCGCCGCGCGCGTACCCCTGGCCCGGCCGGGCATGTGAACCGGTGGCCATGTTCCACTGGGCAAACTCCGCGAAGGCACGGTCGAAGTCCGCGCCCGAATCGCGGCGCAGCACGGTATCCACCAGCGCCGGCCAGCGCACGCTGGGGGTGCGGACGCTCTCCTCCCACATCGACAGGATGAGCCGGTCTCCGAAGCGCTCGCTCAAGAACTGAAAGTAGAGCGAGGAGCCGTAGGAGAAGCTGCCCGGCCCGTCGGGATCCACGACCAGGCTGCGATCCGGCCGATCGAGGTACGCGGAGGAGAACTGCTCCAGATCCTCCAAGGCCGGGGCGAAGCGCTCCGTCGCCCAGACCGCGGTGCCCTCCACCGCCACGCTCCCGAGGTTGGGGTGGTAGGCGGCCTGCACGGCATGGAAGAACTCATGGCTGGCCAGCGTGTCCACCGCCTCCTCATAGGAGCGGTAGCTGTACCCGGTGAAGTCATTCTCCTGGAGCATGTGCCCCGAGCACTGGCTCTCCGCGCCCTGGCAACCATCTGTCCGGAACGCCCCGTCCGCACGCCCGGCGAAGTCCAACAGGTAGACATCGAAGAGCCCGTCTCCGCCGAAGTCTCCCGGCAGCCAGGAGTCCTCGGGCGGAGGCAGGTAGCCCAGCCCCGCGTAGAAGGCCGCGACCCGATCGTAGGTCCGAGCCACGATGTCGACCGCATCCGGGATGCCATTGCCATCGGCATCCGCAGCCTTCACCGCATTGGGCCCGCTGCGCGTGAAGTGGATGCGGAAATGCGCCCCAGGGGACACCACGGACTCCACCTGCTCGGTGGCCTCGAAGCGCGGCAGGCTCGAGGACGGAGAGGTCGGCCGGCTCTCCGCCAACAACGCGGCCTGTGAGCGGTCATGTGGCTCGGGCGCTGAGTGGCCCGGGCCACACCCGGCGAAGGCGAGGACCGCCAGCGCCGCCCACCTCACGGGAGGAAGGCCCACTTGACCCGGAACTGCGCCGCGCCGCTCGGCTGGGTCGCGCTCCCCGTCTGGTTGCACGTCTCCTGGACCGAGGGCTCGTAGTAGCTCGTCACCTGCACCTTGACGTGGCGGCTGTCGGCCAGACGCAGCACGAAGACGTTGCCCGTCATGACCAGACAGCTCTCGTAGGACCAGTAGCTGCCCATCACCGCGGCCGGCGCGCCGATGCCGGTGTCGTCCTCGACGAGCTCGCAGGTCTCCGTGAAGTAGTTCTCCGTGCGGAACTGCCACGCGGGGTCCACCCGGGTCACCGAGTCAAAGGTCGTGCCCACCGGGGCCTGCGCCACGGAGACGCAGGAGGGCCCCGAGACGCCGCTGTTCACCCGGATGACGAAGCGGCGGAAGGCAATGTCCCAGTCCGTCGACGCCAGTGCCGCCTGATCATCCACCGACACCCGGGTCAGCCCCTGCTCGGTGAAGCTGACGTAGGTATAGGACTGCGTGGGCGTGAGCCCGCCCGCGCGAGCATCCACATAGGTATGGAACTGGCCGGAGGTGGTTCCCTCCTCGCGAATCTCTCCCGTGGACACGGTGGTGAGCAGGTCGAGCTGGTCGATGCTCTGCTCGGTGCACCGCACGGCGCTGGCCTCACACTTCGGTGCGGGCTCGGGCTCGTCGTCCGTGCCGCAGCCTGCCCACAGCGGCACCATCGACATCATCATCATCGCCCATACCCATCGGGCTCGGGTCTCGCGATTCATCGGTCTCACTTCGGTGGAGGAGTTCATGGCCACAGTCCTGTCCAGGGGGCGTGTGCAGAGAGAGGAAGACTTCGGGCCGCGACCCTATTTGATAATGGTTCTCATTTTCAATATCGAAAGTCACCGGCTCCTGGAGCACTTGATTTATCATTATCTCCGTGATTCTGGCTTTCTCGGGTTGTCGAGCCCCTGGAGGGAGCAGATGCGTTCGCGGACAAACATTGAGGCGGTTCTGCAGGCACTGGCAGTGGCTCTCAGCGCGGCGGCGCTCACCGCCTGCGCGCCTCGCTCTCCCGAGGAAGAAGAGCTCCTGGGCGAGGAGACCGGCGTCGTTCAGGCGGGGATCAGCTCCGCGACGGGGACGGTGGGCGGCAAGCGGGTCTGGGCACACTTCAGCAACCCGCCCGCGTTCTCGGGCCGGGACTACACCATCACGGACGAGCTGAAGCGGCTCATCCACAGCACGCCCGCGGGTGGCACCATCCGGGGCGCCATTCACTCCATCAGCATTGATGGCGTGGCGGATGCGCTGCTGGCGGCGCAGACGCGGGGCGTCTCTGTGTCCCTGGTGCTGGATGGGAAGAACGCAGCCTCCACGGATCCGGCGGTGGCGACCCTCAAGAAGATCGCCAACGCGAAGTTCTGCACCAACGCGAGTGGTGGCGGGGGCTGCATCGGCACGAGCAGCGCCGGCAATATGCACACGAAGATGTTCACGTTCAGCCAGGCGACGGATCCCAGCGGGGTGCTCTACCCGAACGTGTCCTGGTTCGGCTCATCGAACCTGACGTACGCGAGCGGACCGGATGCGTCCAACAACGCCATCACCGTGTATGACGCCGTCACGCTGTACGACGGGCTCAACGCCCACTTCTCGGACATGTGGAACCGGCGGCACTACGCCAACAATGACTACTACGACTCGGCGAGCGGCCGGGGCTACTACCTGTCCAACCCTGCGGACGTCTACGCCTCGCCCGAGGCCGTGGGCCAGACGGACACCATCGTCACGCGGCTGAACGACGTCACGCCGGACGCGAACTGCCGCCTGCGCATTGGCATGGCGTTCGTCACCACGGGGCGCCCGGAGCTACTCAACCAGGTGCTGCGCTACCGCAACGGGGGCTGCGCGGTGTGGATGGTGGTGAGCGGGAACTCGACCGACGGCATCGACATGGCGCAGTCGGTCTACAACTCGCTGCTGGATGCGGGGGTGAACATCCGCCGGCACGACAAGGTGCACGACAAGTTCTTCCTCGTGTACGGCAAGTACGGCTCCGCGTACCAGTACCGGGTGTACACGGGCTCGCAGAACTGGTCCCAGGACGCGCTCAACGAGAACGAGGAGATCTTCGTCAAGTTGGCGGGCGAGACCGGGACGACGCACCCGCTCTATGACGGGTACTACGCCCACTTCAACGACTCGTATAACTCCGGCGTCACCTGCACGAAGTCCAACTACCCCTGCCGGTAGCGCTTAGATGCGAGCGTCAGAGCTCACAGGCTCCGACGCTCGCCATCACGTCTACGTCACCTAGGTAAGCCTCCACCAAGCTGCCCTGTTCTGAGACTTGATGGGAGGGAACGTGTCCCCCTTGTCGAGAGGAATGTTCCGCTCATTGATTGTCGGAAGGGGGGTCTGCGGATTGTCCACGTACCGAACGAACGCGTAGTTGCCTTTGGTCTCGCACTTCTCACCCGTCTTGAACTCCTGTACTCCGGTCGCCATTGACGTCTCCTGGGTTGCTTCAGGACACAAATTAGAGACCCGAGGCAGAGACGCATATCCCCCGTTCGGGGGTGTGACTCACCTGGCCTTGAACAACAGCGTGTCTGGCTTCCCCCCCGCGTACTCCTCGACTCGCAGCACGAAGTCCCTGATGTCGGGCACGGAATAGGTGACGGTCAGTTCGACCACCGGATCCCGGCGCTTGCGCCTCTGGTCCCAAGAAGAGAACGGGTATCGCACCATCGGCAGGAAGGTGTCCGGTCCACGAGGCCATGCAGATGGCTTCGTCGCTCCACTGTTGAGTGGGGACAGCATGACGCGCGCCTCATGGCGAGCCAGCAGCCGCGCGGTGTCTAGCGTCAGCACCGTCTGCCGCTTGTTCCGGTACGCTCGGGCATTGAGAAGCTTCGTGAGCCGCTCGTGGGTGACCCAGAAGAACACCCGGGCATTGAGCAGTTGGTACCAATCCGTTGGAGACAGTCCGCCGCTCAGACTCCGCAGCAGCCCTGCATCATCCATGGGTTTCTGGTCTCGCACGACCGCAGTCCCGTGCCGGGGGTGATAGAGCGTGACAGACTCGGGCCGATGCCGTGCTTCCAAGGCCACCCGCTGCTCGCCCCTCACCTCGAAGAGGTCCAGGAGCGCCGAGGTGCTCAGCAGCCCATGGCGCTGGATGCTCGGCCAGCTCCCTGCCTCCGCCATGTGAAAGAGGAGGGGAAAGCGTTCGGAGAAGTCGTCCGCGCGAATCCCGCTCACCACGCCCTCCTGTCGAGGATGTTCTGAAAACCAAAGCCCGTGGACAGGATCGACACCGGGGCCTGGGCGACCCGCTCGATGCCTTCAATGAGGTGGTGCACCTCTGGGGTCAATTGCTCGAAGCGCCGGGCGGACCTGTTGCTCGCGGCGAGATAGTCCACGAAGGTCAGCACCACGTCCGTGGGGGCATTGAGCGCGGCAGCCTTGCGCAGCAGGCTCCAATCGAACTCGGAGACTCGCCGCTGCCGCTTCGTCGTCGAGGTACGCTCCTGCGTCAGCAGCTCCTCCAGAGGCAAGCCCGAGCGCTGGGCAATCTCATCCCAGGAAAGTTCTCTGCTCATGGGGCCCGAGGTGCCATCCCCTCCATCGGGGTTCTGCACCCGAATGGGATAAGTGCGGCATACCAGAAGCGTCTTACGCACCCGGCCTGGAGCAATGCCGGCCTCCGCCAGACACCCGCTCGCCGTCGTGTCCCGCGAGGTCACATACGGATAATCCCCATGGTGCAAGCTCAAACCCGCCCCCTGGGTCCCCTCGACGAGGATTTTACCGCCACCCGCATAGGTGTCCTCCAGCACCTCTCGCGTAGGGGAGAGAAAGGGCCTCAGCTCTTCAAGCTCCTTCGCAAGCCGGACCTGCGGCTTCGCCGCCGTGCGCAGCACCTTGCGCGCCGTCGCCATCCCCACACCTTGTGCCGTCGACGCAATTTGCTTCCGCAAGGACTCTTCCTCGAACGCGACGTCCGAGGGTTCGATGACGAGCGCTTGGGGATCGATGAAGAGCCTCCCCGGCTCGATCCGGCAGTCAGCGATCTCTTGCTGAAGAGACGTCAGCGAGAGAGTGGCTCCAGGCCCCAGCGCCACCCGCGCGCGAGGCGCCGCCCGTGTCCCCGACGGAAGCTGGTGGAAGGTATAAGGCCCCAGCTCCTCGTACACGCGATGTCCGGCATTGGGCCCCCCCACGCGCACCAAGACGTCGTATTCCGGCGCGAGATAGGAGGCGATCTGCCCCTTGCCCTCGCTTCCATACTGGCCTCCGACCAACACGTCGACGAGCCGCTCCACGTCTCGGCCAAACAGCCCGAGCAGGCATGCGACCTGGACCAGCACCGCCTCGGGGGGATGCCGGTGTGTGTTCAGCGCCAGGTCCGCGAACTCCGCGAGCGTCTCCACTCCGCGCTCCGTGGCATCGGCGCGGGCCTCCTCGAACGAGGTGCCCTCGGAGTCGGACACCGCCCGCGAACGCCGTTGTTCGTATCGCGCCGCGAGTTCTTGCTCCGGCGCGGACAGGTGCACATGCACCACCCGGGACCCCAGGGCTCTTCGCAGCGCCTCGGCCTGGGATGCGATGCGGACAGAGTCCACGATGAGTAGACGGGGCGGTCCTTCCTGCCGCTGAAGGACTTCCTTCACGCTGTCCGCCACCCAGCGCCCACCCGTCTCGCGGTCCAGCGCCGCACCGGCCTCCTGGAGCGTGCGCCGGTCCCCACTGCGTTCTCCCATGCGCGCGAGCAACAGCTCCCGAGAGCTGACACGATGTGCTCCATGGCGCTCGACGAGTCCTTGGGCAAGCGTGCTCTTGCCTGCTCCAATCGGACCCGAGATGACAAGAACCCGCTCTCCCTTCGACATTCGAGCCTCCTAGTGACAAACAAGCTAGGAAAGGCGTCATCGAGGGCATACCCCCCTTTCGGGGGATCTCCTCAGGGCACCCGCGCGAATGTGTCCAAGCGGTCTCGCGGTCTCAATCCACGAGCAACCGCTTCACGGGAGCGGGATCCACGGTGATCATCAGAGGCCGCTTGAAGGAACTGAACGAGGCGATGGCCTGCCCGGGAGCCAGCCGGGGGACGCGGCCCCAGAGGCTCTCGTCGATCCCACCCACGGACTTCTGCATCCGGGAGATGACGGTGCTGTCGGTCATCTTGTGGATGATGAAGTTGTTGAGCAGGCCGAGCACCTCGTTGGGCAGGTGCTGGGGCAACTGGGTGACGAAGACGAGCCCCAACCAGCGCTTGCGTCCGCGCTTGGCGATGCGAGCGACCTGCTCGAAGAGCACCGGCATCTGCGCGATGCGGCTGGCCGAGAGGAACTCGTGGGCCTCTTCGATGATGATGAGGGCCGGGTCGACGGGGTGGTTCTGTTCCTGGGCCCGCTGGTAGCGCTCCTCCTGCCGCTCCTGGAGCCCCCGGAGGATGTCGGCGATGACGAGATTGTTGAGCTGGGGCGAGTCTGTGTCCGACAGATCGATCACCGACACCCGCCCCGGGGTCAGCATGGAGTCGTAATCCACGCCTCGTGCATGCCCCACGTCGAAGATTTTGAGGCGCCGCAGGCGCAGGAGCCTGCCAAACAAGGCCTTCCAGCTCACCTCGCTCCGGCTGCTCTGCTCATGCACGCGGCGGAAGACCAGGTGCAGGTGCTCCTTGAACTCGCTGAAGAGCCGAGGCCCTTGGGAGGGTGCCGACTCAACGGCCCCCTCCTCGATGTTCTCGCCGGGCACCGGGGCCTGCCGGGAGGATCCTTTGGTCTTGGTCTTGCTCTCAGCCCTTCCCTCACTGCTCAGGACGTAGATGTACGTGCTCACGACATCCAAGAGGTGCTCGAGAGTCATGCGCGGATAGCCCGTGGAGAGCTCATCGAGTTCCATCAACTGCTGCTGCTCTTCGGGAGTCTTCGGGAAGATCTTCAGATCCTCCAACAGCAGCTTGGTGACCTCGTAGGCCTTGTGGAAGCGCTCCTGCTGCGCGTCCGTCATCTCGAGAATCTCCGCGATGGCATGGGGTGAGAGGCTCGAGAAGCTCAACGCGAAGGGATGCCGGTGCTTATGACGGCGGTTGCGGGTGTCACGGCCTATCAGGTGATGGATGTGCAGATCCTTCACCCCCTCGGGCCGCTGCTTCCTGCGCTGGAGTGCCGCGAGCATCGTCGGCTCGTCGGTGGCCTGGTCCACATGGGTGTATTCACCTTCCACATCGAAGACGATGGTGGCGACTCCAGCGGACTGGGCCCGGTGGATGAGCGTCGCGACGGTGGTGGACTTGCCACCGCCGGTGGTCCCGATGATGCCCGTATGGCGGGGCAGGATGGACTTGTCCAGGGCGTCGATGCGCGCCTCCATCTGCTTGTAGCCCACGACCATTCCAAGACACAGTTCTCCCTTCATCCCCAGGACGTGCTCGCTCTCTTCGTCATCCAGCAGGAAGACGGGGCTCTTGGGGCGCGGGCGGTGGCCGGGGGGAAGCACCTTGCCGTCGTTCTCCTCGCCAAGGATCTCGATCTCGGCCCGGCCGTGGTAATCAAAGGTAAAGGAGAGCTTCTTGCCCTGGACGACCACGCCCACGGCGATGTTGGAGTTGGCGGCCACGGCATCCGGCTCGGAGAAGGGGCCGCGGACGACCACGCCCAGGTAGGAGCGCTTGTCTTCCAGGGACTTCACCCGCACGAGTGTCTGCGAGGGCAACTTGTGCAGATCAGCCCGCGTCATCAGCACGGTGATGAGGTTGTCCTGGCTCGACGCGGTGTCGAAATGAGTGAACCCCACTGCGTTCTCGAGCTCGGGGTTCAGTTCCGCCGCTGCCGCATTCGCCTGGGAGCGCAGCTCGGTGAACGCATGGGCTTCCGCCTCAGGAAGCCTCTGGAGAACCTCTTTGGGGCTGCCGTCGGGCCGCGGAGGCTGCTGGGCCCGGACTCCTGCCGGTTGTGCGGGACGTGGGGACTCGCTCCGAGGTGCGCTCGCGGCCGGAGAAGGTACGGGCTTGCCCGGAGTGGCAGTCTCCCGAACAGGGGGCCGAGGTGCCTGGCGTGTGCCAGCGGCCGGAAGGGTCGTCGCCTCAGGCGGCCGACCTTGCCCCATGGCTCCTACCGCGGCTCCCAGACGCACAGGCCTTTCAGGCAGGCCCCCTCCAGCGGAGCGAGGAACCTCTCGGGGATCTCCCCCCACCGCTCGCGAGGGACTGTTGCCCTGGGATACCCCCGATAACTTCGGCAAATTCTCATCCGCCATGTCTTCCATCTCCCGCTACCGCCAGTGCCGCTCGTTGAAGTACTCGTACTTGCCACCCGCGCGCGTGTAGGCGTCCTGGACAAGCCCTTGGAAGGAGTCCGTGCCAAACACGCCCCTGCAGGAGGAATCCGCGACTTCGAGCAGCATGGGAAAACCTCGTTTGGGGTGGATGAGACTGTCCGCCATCACGATGTGTGCCGCGACGTGCACGTGCTCCCGGTGCGCGAAGAAGAGAGAAGGGGGCGCGTGTTCGGAGGACCGGAAGAGACCAATGAGGATGTCCCTGCAATACTTCCTCACGAACTCGAGCGCCTTGTCCCTGAGCTGCTCATCGGGATAGCTCCACCGCTCGACGAAGTAGGCACTGTCGGACTCGAGCGTCTGGATGATGGCGTATTCACCGGCCCGAAGAGCGTGTCCGAGCGTCAGGTAACCTCGCTCTTCCAGGGCATGAGGGACGAACACGAACTTCTTGTGCCCTCCAATGAGCCTGCTCAGCATCTCGAGCGAGGCCATCAGCAGGCGGGGATAGCCTGAACCGGAGAGCAATTCCTGGGAGCAGGGATTGCCCTGGCCGATGCGCCACTCCGCCTGGGCCTTGTCCAGGAGGATGGCCCGCTCGGCGTAGTCCCGAAGTCCCCGGCGCGCGAGCTTGGACAGCATGTCGCGGCGCCCCATCCCGGAGCGCTCGTGCCGCTCGCGAATGCACTCCATGGCGGCTTGGACTGGATTCTCGTCCTCCGTGGACAGTTCCTTGCGGAAGAGCCGCTGGGAGAACGTTCCAGACGTGCCGTTATAGCCAACGACGGCGACACCCAGCTGGGTGATTCCCAGGGGCAAGCTGTCATGAGAGGCGACAACGCTGGTCACGGCCTCGACCCGTCCCGGGAACAACAACGCCTCGAACACTGTCCGCAGCCGCTCCTCACTGGCCGGATAGACACCCGCCACGTCGAGCTTGGAGTACTCCTTGAGCTTGCGAAGAACCTCGGTGCGGACAGTCTTCTGGATGCTCTCCTCGGCTGTCGCCGAATGGGAGATCTGGGACCGGATGTCGGCAACCAGCTTCTCGACGTCCAGTCCCGTCGACCAGTTGTTGAGATCCAGCGTGGACCCCAAGTCCTCCTTGAAGCTCGACCGGTAGTCATCATCTCCAATGAAGCGGTCCGGTCCCCCTGCGCCACTACGAGCCACCATCAGTCACGCTCCTCATCATTCGTTACGCACGTCAGGAAGGGACGCCGGGAAGGCCGCTCCCTCAGCAGCCACCACGCGTAGGTTCGCGCTTCCTTCACTGGCAGCCCGAAGCGGGAGACGAGGTGGGCCTCCAGTTCCTCCCGCCCCGCGCGGTTGAGCAGTGGCAGAAGCTCCTGCCGAGGCGCCAACAACTCGAAGGCCAGGCGATCCGCGCGCTGCTCCAGCTCCATCACCTGGCCCGTGCGGGGCTTTCCCTTGTCGTTGCGGTCCATGAAGTTGGCCTGGGTGCGGTAGGGAATGCGCTCCAACACGGAGAACAGTTGTTCAGAGACCGTGGGCTCCCGTTCACCGTTCAGCACCGGGCGGATTCTCCCGTCCGTCGCATGCAGAGCCCGGCGCAGGGGTTGGAGGTGGTCGAGGACGAAATGGGCCACTTCATGCGCCAGCGTGAAGCGCTGCTCGTTCGGCAGGTCCGTGCTGTTCAGGAAGAGCACTCCCACACCCGCATGGGCCACCGTGAACCCATGCTTGAGGTCATTCGTCCCCGCGAGCCCTCCGTGCGCGCGCTTGTGAGACACCAGCCACTCCAGCCCCTTCCGGGGAGTGAGGCCCGGCAGGGGCACCACGGTGAGCGGCAACACCAGGGGAATGTCCTCGGCCAGGTCCCTGGGAAACACGGTGGAGGCAGGCAGGCCGCAGTCCTTCACGGCTTCTTCCAGCCAGCCTCCACTCATGAGTTCGTCTCGTCATCGCTGGAGTGGTCTCGCGCCGCCAGCAGGTAGGAGGCATCACGCGCGGTAGTCCCTCCCTCCTTGTCCGCAGGAAGAAGATCCAACACCTCGACCCGCCTGAGCACCGCCGCGAGCCGGCGAGGATCCACTGCGAAACGCTTCTCAAACATCCGCAGGTGTTCGGCGAAGCGATCCGGCTCGGGACGCCGGCACAAGGAGAGCTCATCGAGCACCTTCATGCTGCAGCCCAGCATCGCGGCAAGCTCCTCGGCGGACTTGCCTTCATGCTTCCGGTATTGCGCGAAGACATAGGCCAGCGACGCGGGGTCCTCCGCGCTGCGTTCAGCCGCGGCCTTGAGCCAGTCAGGGGTCGTCATCTGGATCCTCCTTCCGAAACCAACGCTCCAGCAACTTCATGATGCGGTCCTGGTGCCGCTTCACCTCCAATTTCCTGTCCTCTTTGGACATTGGGGGCAACCGCAACACCTTCGCCTTCTCCTCGGTTGAGCTTTCCCCCATCAGGAAAAGCCGGAGGATGGCCTGATCCCGCTCGTTCAGAATTCCCCCTTTTTCTAGCAAATCCACGAGCTGACGTACCCTCACGTAGGTCTCCATCCTCTCCACGGGATCGTTCGGAGTCCTCAGCAAGAGTTCGACATCGCCCTGCTTTTTATTTCGTTGGGCCTGTGCCTGGACGGAGCGCCACCGGTCCACCGCCTTATTTTTGGCCAACACCATAAGGTATGTGAACGGGTGCACCTTCTTGGGATCGTAGCGCTCCGGCGCCTTGCGGTAGGCCAAGACCGCCTCGAGGGCGGCATCGCGGGCAATATCGACGTCGTAGCCAAGCCCCTCCAGCTTCTTCGCGAGCCGCTCCATGTACATGGGGAAGACGTCGAAGTAGGCCAACGGATCGCGCTCCAGGAGCCGTTGGTGCAAGACCATTTCCTCTTCCGCTGATGGATTGCGCATCCCCTCTCCTCGCCAGGACTGGTCGCCCATGCAGTCAATGCATCTCACCCGGTTCTTCGGTGCAGCGCGGTGGAGTTCGACAGAACCTCACGGGTGATGTTCAAGGGTGGAGCATTCGGGAGATCGACGCCTCTACCCTGTTAGGGGGGTTGACAAACACTACCCGTCCCGTCCTATCCGCCCGAAAAACTGAAGGCCTCGGCGAACTCGAGCCTCTGGCCACGAACATTTTCCTGAAGGCACGGCACGACGCCGGGCCGTCAGGAGGCGTTCATGACAACACTGACTTGCCACATCGCCACCACCCAGCAGCAGCTCGATGATGCGCTGCGCGTGCGCTGGGAGGTCTTCGGTACGGAATTGGAACTGCTCAAGCGCCCGGCCTATGCGGTGCCCCGGGAGAACAATGGCTTCGACACGCTGGCGACCACCGCCCACGTCATCGTCTACGCGGATGGCGTGCCCGTGGCCACCACCCGCCTGTTGCTGCCCAACCCCGAGGTGGCCCGCGCCACCGGAGGCCGGCTGGGCATTGATCTGGAGAGCAAGGTGGACCTGTCGGACCTGGAGGGTCCGGGCAGGGTGTTCGCCGAGACCACCCGCTTCTGCATCCTCAAGGACTGGCGCCACTCCGCGGTCCTCATGTGGCTGTACGCCGGGCTCCATCAGGAGAGCCGCCGCCGGGGAGTGACGCACTGGATCGCCTCCGCGAACACGGAGACGGACTCGGCCGAGGACGCGCGCATCCTCTTCCAAGTGGCGGCCCACCAGGGCCTGCTGAGCCCCCAGTGGCGTGCGCGGACGCTCGCCTACCCCAAGCCCCCGGAGGCACCGGCCGCGCCCATCTACACCCCAGAGGAGAGGGAGCGCGCTCGACAGGGACAGTTCGAAGGACTGTGCCTCCCCCGGGTGTTGTCGCTCTTCTCCGGCAAGCTGGGGGCGCGTTTCATCGCCGAGCCTCTCTACGACGCGTGCTTCCGCCGCTTCTCCCTGCCACTCGTCGCGGCGCTCCATGATGTTCCCGCCAGCACGCGGAAGTTCTTCGACAAGCTGACCGCCCGCACCTCGCGCAGCTGAACCGCGCCGCTGGCTTCCGAATCACCCTTTCCCACCCACTTCACATCCACACCCACGGTCCCCCATCCCGGGGCCCGAACAGGAGACGTCCATGAACTCGCACACCGAATCCCCCTTCATGATGAATTGGCCCACCGCCCTGGAGCACGAAGCGCGCACGCTGCTCGAGGAGTTGGACGCGCACCCCGAGGCGCGGCGGCTCTTCGATGGCAGCATTGGCAAGGACCGCTACGTCCACTACCTGATCCAGACGTATCACTACGCGCGGTGGACCACTCCGCTGTTGGCCGAGGCGGGCCGGCGCATGAAGCGCCTGGGCCTGCACCCCCAATTGGGGGACCTGCTCCTGCAGAAGTCCAACGAGGAGCGCGGGCATGAGCGCTGGCTGCTGGCGGACCTGAAGAACCTGGGTTGGCCGGCCGAGCGCGTCGAGCGGCAGGTGCCCACCCCCGCAGTCACTGCCTATGTCGCCTGGAACCGCTTCACCTCGCGCTGCGGACGGCCCGAGGCGTTCCTGGGCACGGCCTACGTGCTGGAGTACCTGTCCGTGCACCGCGCCAGCCAGTCGGTGAAGCGGATGCTCGCGGCCAACACCATTCCCAACATCCGCAAGGCCGTCACCTTCTTGAAGGCGCACGGCACCGCGGATGAGAGGCATGTGGAGGAACTGACGTCACTGCTAAGTCCCCTGACGAACGAGGAGGAGCAGGCCGCGCTGCTGCTGTCCGCACGCACCACCCGGGTCCTCTACCTGGGCCTCTTCACGGAAGGGGCACCCGAGAACGCGTCGCATCCCTCTTAAGGGGACGGATGTCCCGTCCCGCTTCCGGCGTCGCTCCCCGCACACACCGCGTCGGAGGGCGCCGGGGCGGGTCCTTCTGGAAAGGGCTTGCTCCGGCGCCGAAGTGTCTCAGGACCGCAAGGCCAGGGCGATGAGTCCGGCCCGGCCCGATACCTTCAATCTCTTGTAGGCCGACTGGACGTGGTCCTTCGCCGTGTCCTCGGTGATACCGAGCTTGTCGGCGATCTCTTTGTCTGCCAGGCCCTGAACAACGAGGGCAGCCGCCTCGAACTGTCTGGGCGTCAGTATTTGCCGCCACTTTTCGGGTACCACATGGACCTCCTTCAGCCGTAACTCCCAGAGGCTGCGGCCATTGATGCTCGGCAGTCTGGTGAAGCACACCTCCAAGGTGCTCAGCCCCCGCTTCTCCCTCCATGAGTCCGCTGGGAGATTGAGAGGGACGCTCCCCGTCATGAGCGCGTCCATCCGATCTCTCCAGGCCCGAGGGATTCCCCCCTCGTCCCGGTCAGATCGCGAGGGGAACCAGTTTTCAAGCAACGATCTGACAGCTCCTATTCGGAAGACCTCCCGCCGCTGGGCATCCACCACGATGGTATGCGTTCCATGCTGGTCAAGCAGCTCTTCCAGGAGCTGGTTGTGAGAGGACAGCGCACCGAATCGAGCGAAGTTCACGAACGCCCCCGATAGGGCGGGGGTGAGCCTTTGCAGCAAACGCCGACTCTCCTCAGGGAAAGGTTTGTCTCGATCGGTGTACAGCGCGACGGCACCACTGCCCAGCTGGCCCTCGGGAGCCAGCAAAACCGCGAGGACATGCCTCAAGCCCAAATGCGACTCGCGGCTGCGCCGATACGTCTCTGTCTCCTCAAGCTTCCGACCCCGAAGCATTTCCGTGTCGCTCGACGCGATGTTGGGATGTTGCGAGAGCCAACGGAAGACGAAGTCGTTCTGGTACCACTGGTAATAGCTCTGAAGGAAATGTCCCGTCGTGCTCGCCTTCCAATCGAACAATGTGGGCAGGTCCGGATGCATCCGGCAGAACGCCACATGGTCTGCTTGAAAGAGCTTCGCTAGGAGGGACTCCGTACGCGCCTGTAACTGCGCGAGGTCTTGAGATTCGAGCAGCCCGCTCGCCAAATCGAGGACCTTCTGCTCCAGCACCCGGCTCATGGTCTCGGCTCCTCCAATTGCCCGAGGCGTAGACCGCCTACGGCTCGCCCAACCTGGGAGGATACCGCGCAATGCTTTACAGACGGAAGGCCCCAGGTCGCACCGCCCTACCCACGCAGGGGAACGTGCCTGGTCGCTCAGTGCACATGCGTCGTCTCGACTGGCGGTCCTCGCGGTGAGTGAGCCCTCGTCTACCTCAACAAACTCCTAGCAGCGCCGTTGGCAGGAGCAGTCGAGGCAGCCGTGGGTGGCGCAGGTGCCGCAGCTCTTCTCTAGCTGCCGCTTGAGCGCCTGACGCGCCCGGTGGAGCCTCACTCCGGCGTTGTTCGGGGTGATGCCCACCGCCGCCGCGGCCTCCGGCACGCTGCGCTCCTCCAGCTCCACCTGACGCAGCAGCTCCGAGTACTCGGGCTTCAGGGTGGGGAGCAGCTCGCCCACGCAGGCGCAGACGGCCTGTTTCAGCTCCGGATCCGGTCCCACCTCGGTGGCCTCGCGCGCCTCGTGCTCCAGAGCACGGCCCTCGGCGGCCTGCTTGCGGTAGTGGTCCACCAGCGCGTTACGCAGCAGCCGGTAGAACCACGCCACCGCCCGCTCCTCGTCTCGTAGCGCGCCGCTCTTTTCCAGCGACCGCACGAAGGCGCTCTGCAGCAGCTCCTCCGCCACCGCGCGGCTACCGACGCGGCGCTCCAGGAACGCGAGGAAGTGCCGGTGGTTGTCCACCAGCGCCTTCACCACCGGCTCACCGTCCTCTCGCTCGATGCGTTCCATGCTCGCGCCTCCGGCTCCCTTCAGTTCACCACGAGCTGGCCCTTCAACATCCCCATGCCGCACGTGAACGGGAAGGTGCCCGTCTTGTCCGGCGTGAACTCCACCACCGTCTCCGTCAGCCCCGGCAGCGCCTTTTTCACCCCGAAGTCCGGGATGACCAGCTCCTCCGAGCACCCACCCGTGTCCTTGCGAATGAAGCGCAGCCGGACCGGCACTCCCTTCTTCAGGCTCACCTCGCTCGGCTGGTAGCCGCCCGCCACGTTGATGGTCACCTCCTGCATCGCCTCCGGAGCGGCCCTCCCCTCCGACTTGATCGGAGCCGAGGCGGCCGCCGCCCGCGCATCCTTCGGCGTCAGCAGGAAGGTGATGAAGTATTCCGGGTCTCCCGGCATCGGCAGACGCACCGTCGTCTCGCGCTCCTGATCCGATGGCGACAGCTTCGCCGTCAGGAACTGGCCTCCGGGCTCCGGCGTGAGCGGCACGCTCTGGCCCCCAGCGTTCACCGTCCCCTTCATCCCCTCGAGCGGCACCGGCTTGCGGAAGGCATCCGTCACCCATACACGCACCTCTCCCGAGCGCTGCGAGAGCACCTCGAGGTGCAGCTCTCCGCTCATCGCCACCATGCCGCCCTGCAGCGGCGTGTGGTCGTGCGCCTTCATGCCCTCGGCCCCCGCAGCGGCGTGGCCTTTCGCCTCCAGGTGCGCGTTGAAGCGGAGCGTCTCTGGCTTCCCGCCCTGCACCACCGTCACCACCATGGCCAGGTGCTCGTCCGTGTGGGCTGGTCCTTCCCCCACCAGGTGGTCTCCCTCGGGAGCGAGCACGACATTGGGATAGCCCGCCTTGGCCACCTTGATGGAACCACTGGCGCCCTCGACCGGGCGCACCTTCATGTCGTCATCGAGCAGGTACACGCGGTACTTCCCATCCCGCGAGGCCACCAGTTCTACATGCCCCCGTGAAGAGGACTCCACCAAGCCGCCGTGGGGAGACGCATGTTCGTGCGGCTCGTTCTCATGCGCCTGCTTCGCCGAGGCCGAAGCCGTGGTAGGCGGTGGCGCACCAGCGCCCGGAGCTTCCGTCTTCTTGTCACATGCGGCCACCAGCCCCGCGATCAGCAGCCACCCCATCCAGTGCTTCATGTGCCTCTCCCAAACATTCCTACCCATGACTTCCCTCATGCACGGCCCGGCAGCTGGCTCTCCGAGGGAGGAGCCAACGCCAGCCCCTCCTCCTCGCGCGCCGCCTGCTTGCGCGCCAGGTACCGCTCCAGGGCCGGACGGCCGAATCGAAAGAACACCGCCGGGGTGACGACCATGTCCAAGAGGGTCGAGCTGACGAGCCCTCCCAGGATGACCACCGCCACAGGGTGCAGCAGCTCCTTGCCTGGCTCGCCCGCCGCCAGCGCCAGCGGCACCAGCGCCAGCCCTGCAGTCAGTGCTGTCATCATCACCGGCACCAGCCGCTCCAGCGAGCCGCGCACCACCAACTCCGGGCTGAAGCGCTCCCCCTCCACCTCCACCAGATGGAGGTAGTGCGAGATCATCATGATGGTGTTCCGGCTCGCGATGCCGCACAGGGTGATGAAGCCCACCAGCGTCGCCACCGAGAGCGTGCGGTCCGTGAGCAGCACCGCCGCCACGCTGCCCACCAGCGCCAGCGGGATGTTGAGCATCACCTGCAGCACCAGCCGCACCGAGCGGAAGTGCGAGTACAGCACCCCGAACATCCCCACCAGCGACACCAGCGACAGCAGCGCGATGAGGCGCGTGGCCGACTGCTGGCTCTCGAACTGGCCCTCGTAGGCAATCGACGCACCCACGGGCAGCTTCACGCGGTCGGCGACGCGGGCGCGTACCTCCTCCACCGCACTGCCCAGATCTCTCCCCGCGACGTTGGCCATCACCACCACGCGCCGCTGCAGGTGGTCGTGGTTGATCAGGTTGGGACCCCGCGCCTCCACCACCTCCGCCACCGCCGACACCGGCACCCGCGCCCCCGAGGGCGTATCCACCAACGCCCGCCGGAACGTCTCCGCGCTGGCCCGCGCCGTGTCGTCGTAGCGCACGAGCACGTCGAAGGTCCGCTGCCCCTCCAGCACCTGTCCCACCACCACGCCGTTGAAGGCCTTCTCGAGCTGCTCGGCCATGGCGCCCGGCTGCACGCCCAGCCGCGCCGCCTCCTCGCGCTTCAGGCGGACCTGGAGCTGCGGAATCAGCGTCTGCTGCTCCACCTGGAGGTCTACGATGCCGGGTACCTCGGCCATCACCTGCCGCACCTCCTCCGCCTTGGCGCGCAGCGCATCCAGGTCCTGTCCGAAGATCTTCACCGCCACCTGCGCGCGGATACCGGACAGCAGATGGTCCAGCCGGTGCGAGATGGGCTGCCCCACGGACACAGACACGCCCGGCAGCTGCGCGAGCCGGGCCCGCATGTCTCCTAGCACCTCGCCCCGGGGGCGGCCCCCGGCCTTGAAGTCCACGTCCAGCTCCGAGTAGTGGACACCTTCGGCGTGCTCGTCCTGCTCGGCCCGGCCCGTGCGCCGGCCCACCGTATGCACCTCGGGCACCGAGGCGATGAGGCGCTCGGCCAACAGCCCCAGCCGGTTGGACTCCTCCAGCGAAGTGCCCGGCGGCGCCAGCACGTTCACCGTCGCTGTGCCCTCGTTGAACTGCGGCAGGAAGCTGCGCCCGAGGAACGGCACTGTGGCCACCGCCGCCAGCACCAGCACCGCCGCACCCGCCATCACCGCGCCCGGGTGGGCCAGAGATACCTCGTAGAGCCTCCTCGCCCGCTGCTTCAGCGCTCGCACCACCGCGCTGTCCCCGTGCTCCAGGAAGCGCGCCTGGGGCAACAGGTACGCGCACAGCACCGGCGTCACCGTGAGCGACACCAGCAACGAGGCCAGGATGGACACGATGTAGGCCACGCCCAGCGGCGCGAAGAGCCGGCCTTCGATTCCGCCCATCGCGAACAGCGGAAGGAACACGAGCACCACGATGAGCGTGGCGAAGACGATGGAATTCCGCACCTCGGAGGATGCGCGGTAGACGACGCGCAGCGCGGGCTCGGGGTGCTCCTTCTGACGGTTCTCCTTGAGCCGCCGGTAGACGTTCTCCACGTCCACGATGGCGTCATCCACCAGCTCGCCGATGGCCACCGCCAGCCCGCCCAGCGTGAGCGTGTTGATGGAGAGCCCGAACGCCTTCATCACCAGCGCGGTGATGACGAACGACAACGGAATGGCCGTGAGCGTGATGGCCGTGGTGCGCACGTTCGCCAGGAACAAGAACAGCACCACCACCACCAGGATGGCTCCGTCCCTCAGCGCCTCCTCCACGTTGCCGATGGCGGACTCGATGAACGCGGCCTGCTCGAAGAGCGTCTCCACGTGCACGTCCTCGGGCAGGGTGCGCCGCAGCTCCGCCAGCGCCTCCTTCACCTTCTCGGTGAGCTCCAGCGTGCTCGCCCCCGGCTGCTTCTGCACCGCGAGGATGACCGCGGGCCGCCCGTTCATCCCTCCATCCCCGCGCTTCACCGCCGGGCCCGCCTTCACCTCGGCCACCTGCCTGAGCCGCACGGGCACTCCGTCCCGCACCGCCACCACCGTGTTCGCCAGGTCCTCCACAGAAGCACTGCGCGCCAGGTTGCGCACCAGGTACTCACGCCCTCCTTGCGTGACGAAGCCCCCCGTCGTGTTGCCCTGGGATAGCTGCGCGGCCTGCTCCACCTGCTCCAGCGTGAGCCCGAAGGCCAAGAGCTTCTCCGGATTCACCAGCACCTGGAACTGCTTCACCCCGCCGCCCATCACCGTCACCTGCGCCACGCCTGGAATGGTCAGCAGGCGCTGGCGGAGCACCCAGTCGGCCAGCGAGCGCAGCTCCAGTGGCGAGGAGTGGTCTCCCTCGCTCTGCACGCCCAGCAGGAGGATCTCCCCCATGATGGAGGAGACTGGCGCCAGCTGCGGCAGCGCGTCCCGGGGCAGCCCCTCGCGCGCCACCTGGAGGCGCTCGGCCACGAGCTGCCGGTCCAGGTAGATGTCCGTGCCCCAGTCGAACTCCACGTAGACGACCGAGAGCCCCACGCCCGACGAGGAGCGCACCCGCCGCACACCCGGTGCTCCGTTCATCGACACCTCGATGGGCCGGGTGACGAGCGCCTCCACCTCCTCCGGAGACAGGCCTCCTGCCTCCGTCATCACCGTCACCGTCGGACGGTTCAGGTCCGGGAACACGTCCACCGGCAGCCGCGTGACGGCCCAACCTCCATAGAGGAGCACCGCCACCGCCGCCAGGACGATGAACAGCCGGTGCCGCAACGAGAAGAGGATGATGCGGTCCAGCATCTATCGCCCTCCTCTCGTGGCCTGCAGCGTCCCCACGCCCCTCACCACCACGCGGTCGCCCTCTCGCACGCCCTGGCGCACCGCGCGCCACTCGCCGTCGCGCACGCCGAGCACCACCTCGCGCCGCTCGAACTGCTCGGGCCCCGTGTGGAGGAAGACGAAGCTGCGCCCCTCCTCCTCGATGACCGCCGCCTCGGGCACCGCGAGCGCCTGCTGACGCCCTCCCGCTCCGATGGCCACGTCCACGAACATGCCCGGGCGCAGACGGCCCTCGCGGTTGTCCAGCTCGAAGAGGACGCGGACGCTGCGCGTACCCTCGTCCACCACCTGGCCCACGTGGTACAGGCGCGCGGCGAAGTGCTGTCCTTCGTAGGCCGCGCTGTGCACGAGCGCCCCCGTGGCGGCCTCCACCCGCGCCACGTCGTTCTCGTAGACGCGCGCCTCCACCCAGACCACCGAGGCGTCCAGCACCGTGAAGAGCGGACGCGACGGATCCACCTGCTCGCCCACCGTGGCGCGCGCCTCCACGAGCACCCCGTCGATGGGCGCCGTCAGCGTGAAGCGCGTGGTGCCCTGCCCCTGGCGGGCTCCAGACAGCACCTCCCGCGCGGAGCGAGCCCGGTTCAGCTCCTGCTCGGCGGTGCGCACGGCGAGCTGGGCCTGCTGCACGTCCTTCTCCGCGACGACGCCCTGCAGGGACTCGAGCCGCGCCAGGTCCCTCCGGGCCTGCTCCAGGGCAGCCTGCGCGCGAGTGCTCTCGGCCTCGGCCTGGATGAGCCCGGTGGAAAGGCCCGTGGCCTCGGAGGCGGAGAGGCTCTGCTGGACGGTGGCGAGCACCTGGCCCTTCTTCACCTTCTGCCCCACGAGCGGCACGCCGCTCCCCGAGGCCATGACGATGCCCGGCACGGGCGAGGCCACCTGGGCATAGCGGTCCGTCCGGGGGATGACCTTGCCCGGAGCCACGAGCCGCGCCTCCACGGAGCGAGTCCGTACGCGCTCGGTACGGATCTCCAGCAGGAACTGGGTCTCCTTCGCGATGGAGATGCCGGGCCCGGCCACTCCCTGCTTCGAGGGAGGCGCCCCGTGGTCCTCTCCGCCATGGCCCCAGGCCACCGCCGCCACGAGCAGCACCCCCACTGCGTGCATCCATCGGCTCATGGCGCCGCCCTCCGCATCCTTCGAGCCCTCGCCCAGGAAATGAGCACCAGCACGCCCAGGCCCCCGAGCACCGCGCCCAGCTGCCACCCGCGCGACGTGGCACCACCGGGGTGGTCCGTGGACTCCTCGGGCTCCAGGTGCACCACGCCGAGCGCGAGCACGTCCACTGCCTCACCTCGGGTAACGGTGGCCACGGCCGCGAACTCGGCGCCCACGGGCAGCTCCGCCTCCGCCTGGTACACACCGGGCGATTCCATTTTCGGCTTCAGCGCCTGCACGGTCGGCCCGGTCAGCGTCAGCTCCACCTCGGCTCCCGACACCGGAGCGTTGGTGTCCGTCTCCGCGACGAGCACGCGCAGCGGTGTCTTCCCGCCCTCACCGTGCTCGGGGTGCTTGAGCACCACCTCGAAGACATCCCCGGTGGCCCCGAGCACATGGGTCTCGTCCGCTATGGAGCTCACGGGCTTCGAGGCGTCGCCATGGTCCTCGCCTCCGTGCGCGAAGGCCGGCGCGGCCAGCAGACAGAGCAGCACCGAGCACAGGCGTCTCATCGCGGCACCTCTCCCGTCGGCAGGCGGCCCGAGGCCTTCAGCAGCGCGGCACGGGCCCGAGCCAGCGCTGCGGTGGCATCGATGGCCTCCCCTCGCGCGGCGTAGGCTCGGTCTCTCGCGAGCAACACTGCATCCAGGCTCAGCTCTCCCGCCTCGTAGGCGCGCTGCACCAGCGTCAGGTTGCGCTCAATGCCTGGCAGCGCCGCGGTGAGCGCGGCCTCGGCAATCCGCGCTGCCTCATAACCCTCTCGTGCCGACACGCGCTCCGCCTCCACCTCGCGCTCGCGGCTCTGGCGCTCCGCATCACGGGCCGCTCGCCGGGCTCGCGCTTCGGCGAGCTCTCCCTGGTTGCGGTTCCACAGCGGCAGCGGCAGGGACAGGCGCGCCACGACCATCGAGGCCGTGTGCAAGTCCGGGCCCGTGGCGTGCTCCTCGGGCCGCCGCTCCTGCTCATAGCCGAGGCTCACGGTGGGATCGGGAATGCGCTCCCGGCGCAGCAGATCCACCTCCGCCCGAGCTGCCTCGGCCTCCGCGCGGGCCTCCTCTACCTCCGGCTGTGGCGCGGCCAGCACCTCGGGCAAGGTCACGGCGCTGGTCGTGACCATCAGCGGCGCCGTGGCCGCTCTCCCGAGGAGCCGGTTCAAGGAGGCCCGGGCAGAGACTTCCTCCGCACGCGCCTGGGCGGCCCGAGCCTCGGCCCGAGCCCGCTCCAGCGCCGCCGCGTTGCGCTCCAGTTCCGGAACATCTCCCGCCGCGAAGCGCTTCGCCGCAGCCTCCTCCAATGTCCGAGCCGCCGCGAGCGCCTCCTCCATCAGCTTCACGAGCGCCTCACGCCGCCCCCAGTCCGCCGCCGCATCCGCCGCCTCCCGGGCCACGCGCAGCTCCGCCGCCCGCCGCCGGGCTCGCGCCGCCGTGAGCGCCGCCTCCGCCCGCTCCACCCTCAAGCCCCGCTGCCCAGCCACCTGGAGCTGCTGGCTGATCGCGATCGCCATCCGCCGCTCCCCTACATCCTGGGTTACGGCATCGGTGCCGTACTCCACCTCGAGCTGGGGGTTGTTCTGCATCCACCGGGACTCCGCCGACAGCCCCTCCTCGGCGCCTGTCTCCTCGGCACGAGCGGCAGCCACCTTGGGGCTCTTCTCCAGCGCCTCTCCCACAAGGAGGTCCAGCGTCCAGACCGCTCCCTCGGTGGCAGGGACAGCGACTAGGAATATCGAGAGCATTGGGGCCACGGCAACCATGTACCCAAGCCCATCGCAAGCCGCGTACCAGTTTTCGCCCCGGTCATTTCAACGACTTAGCTCTCACCTGGGCATCCCAGGTGTGACCGTGAACGTCACACTGTGATGTCGCGAGATCGGCTACCCCGGCCGGCCTCAAGGCTCACTGTTCGGAAAGGTCGGGGGTTTTGAGCGCGAAAAGTCCCGACCTTTCCGAACAGTTCATGACGAGTCAGCGGGACGCCACCTGCCTCAGCCATTCCCGCAGCTCATCAGGCTCCAGCGGCAGATCATCCCGCCACACCCGCACCGTGCCGTCGTGCCCAGCGGACAGAACCTGGCGCCCATCCCGGGAGAAGGCCACGCGGATGACCGGTCCCTCGTGTCCCTGCAACGGCCGGCTCTCGCCCGTCTGGAGGTCCCAAAGGCGCACCGTGCCATCGACACTCGCGGAGGCCAGCCGCTCACCCTCTGGCGAGAAGGCCCAGCTGATCACGATGTGCGTGTGCCCCAGCAGCGGGCTTCGCTGCTTGCCTGTCTGGACATCCCACCGCTGGATGCTGGAGCTCCCCGCGTTGGCCACCAGCAGCTGCGTCCCATCCGGAGAGAAGTCCAGCGCGGAGACTCCCGCGCCTCCCAGGTCCAGCCGCTGCCCGGTGTTCCCCTCCAACCGATGCAGCCACGCCGTGTGGTCGTCGCTCCCGGAAGCCAGCCGCTGGCCCTCCGGTGAGAAGACCACCACCGAGACCTCCGACTGGTGGCGGTACAGCACACGTCCCTCACCGTTCGGCAGGCTCCAGAGGCGCAGCGTCCCATCCGCTCCACCCGAGGCCAGCTGATGACCTCCGGGAGAGAAGGCCAGCGCGCGCACCACACCTTCGTGCCGCCCCAGCACCCGCCCTTGGCCCGAGGCCGCCTCCCACAGCCAGATGCCTCCTGAGGCCTCTCCCGCAGCCACCCAACTTCCGTCCGCCGAGAGCGCCACCGCCTTGAGCGGCCCCGTGGCACCCGTGAACTGCTGGAGCCGCTGGCTCTGCTCATTCCAGAGCGTCACCGTGCCGTCCCGCCCCGCAGTCACCAGCCGAGAGCCCTCCGGCGACACATCGGCCGCGGTCAGCTCGCCCGGCCCCACCTGCACCTCCTGCGTGGAGGTGCCGTCCAGACGGGACACGCGCAGCCGGCCGTCCAGCCCTCCCACGGACACCCCGTGGCGTCCATCCTTCGTAGGAGCCAGGGCGAGCACCTTGCTCATCAGTGCGCTCTGGCGCTCGGCCAACGGCAGGTGGCGCGACATCAGCGAGAAGGCATCCGCCGAAGGCTTCCCCGTGTGCACTGCCAAGATACGGGTGGAGTGATCCACCACGTCGTAGATGCGGCCCGCGCCATCCTGGCTGGTGGTGATCACCGACGCCCCATCCCGAGAGAAGGCCACGGAGGTAATCGGCGCCACGGCACCGTGCAGCACGCGCGGCTTGCCGGTGGCCACCTCCCACACCCGGGCCTTGCCATCCCGCCCCGTTGCTCCCAGCCACCGACCATCCTCGGAAAACGCGAGCGAGGCCAGCCACCCGGGAGCACTCGCGAACGTCCTGGGAGCCCCGCCCGGCAGCTCCCACACCAGAACGGGCCCCGAGGCGGCGTGCGCCGCCAGCCAGCGGCCATCGGGCGAGAACTTCAGCGAGTGGATGGGCCCGGACTTCCCCTCCAGCACCCGCATGGGCTGGCCCATGCCCTCCCACAGGAGCACCTGGCCCTCATCCACGCCGACAGCAAAGGCGCCGCCCTGAGGCGCAGTGGCCAGGGAGTGGATGGGCCGCTCACGGCGGACGAGGAGCTGGCCCGTGCCGCTCTCCACATCCCACAACCGCACGGAGAGGTCCCTCGCCCCCGCCGACAACAGGTGCCGCCCATCGGACAGGAGGCCTGCATCGACCGCCTCGTCGCCATGCGTCCCCACCCGGCGGCCCTCGCCCGAGGCCGTCTCCCAGACCCAGAGCTCTCCGCCGTAGTCAGCCGTAAAGAGGCGGCGCCCGTCCGGCGAGAAGAACAGCGACATGACGGGCCGGGTCGGTCCCTTCAGCAGGCGCGAGGTGCCCGTGGCCAGCTCCGTCAGCCGCACCTGCCCGTCCTTGCCGCTGGAGGCCACGCTCCGCCCGTCGGGCGAGAAGAGGGTACGCCACGCCTCGTCCCCGAACGTCTCCAACACCCGTGACGTGCCCGCCTTCACGTCCCAGAGGCGAACCGTGCGGTCGTCGCTCGCGGTGACCACCTGGAGTCCATCGGGTGAGAAGATGGCCTGGTTGAGGCCGGCGGCATGGCCTCGGAGCGTGAGGGGAATCCCCTGCGCCAGCGCATTCGCGGCCAGCGTGCGCGCCTGGCCCCACGCCGTGAAGGACGCCGAGAGCGAAGCCAGTTGTGAGAAGACGTGCTCGGGTGACTGCGCCACCAGCGAGCGCGCGTCGATCAACGTGAGCGCATCGGCGCGCTGCGTGGCCTCGCGCTCCGCCTTCTCCGCGATCGCCTGCTTCTGCTCGGCGCGGTCCCGCTCCCGGAGGATTCTCTGGTGGTCGAGTACCACCCCCGCCATCAACGCCACCACCGCCGCCGCCGCCACCGTCAGAGCCGCGCGGTGCCTCCGAGCGAAGCGCATCATGCGCTCCCACGGCGTATAGCGGTGCGAGGCCACCAGCTGGCCTCGCAGGAAGCGGCGCAAGTCCTCGGCCAGCTCACGGGCCGTGGGGTAGCGCTGCGAGGGCTCGCGCGCCATCGCCCGGGAGACCAGGCCCGACAGCTCCTTGGGGAGCCGAGGCTGAAGCTGGGCCAGTGGCGCGGGCTCCTCGCGAACCACCTGCTTGAGGATCTCCCGGGAGGTGACGCCCGTGTAGGGCATCCGGCCCGAGAGCAGGTGATAGAGGATCGTCCCCAGCGCATAGACGTCCGCGCGCTCGTCCACGGGCTGCCCTGCGGCCTGCTCGGGAGGCATATAGGCCGGAGTCCCCAGGACGGTACCGGGAGCGTGGCGCTCTGGCCGTTCCAGTTCCTCGGCCAGCCCCCAGTCGACGACGACCGTCTCACCGAACTCGCCCACGAGGATGTTGGAGGGCTTGAGGTCTCGGTGGATGACCCGCTGGCTGTGCGCGTAGGCCATGGCCTCGGCCACCGCGAGCACATGCGGCAGCGCGGCCAGGCGCTCCTCCAACGTCCGCATGGCCTCCACGACGTGCGCCAGCGAGCGCCCCGACACCAGCTTCATCGCATAGAAGGGCGGGCCGCCGGGCCACCGCCCCGCCTCGTACACCGGCACGATAGAGGGGTGCTGGAGCCGCGCGGTGATGCGGGCCTCACGCAGAAAGGTGTCCTCGGTGGACGAGCCCGGCGCAATCGGCTCCTTGAGCGCCACGAGCCGCTCGAGGTGGAGATCCTTCGCGCGCAGGATGCGTCCGTGGCCGCCCTCGGCGACGATGCCATCCAGCAGGTAGCGCTTGCGCTCCACCAGGGGCAAGTCCCACCCGCCCTGCATGGGCGCCACGCCCCCTATCGAGCCCGTCCGCTGGCTCGGGTGGAGCGTGGGAGCGAACGCATCCCCGGCAGAGGGCACCACCTCATCCCGCGATTGCGGCTGGGGGGAGTCCTCCCCGTCCTCCGAGGGCGGGGCGGACTTCGCGGACTCGTCCATGACTGGGAGGGAGCCTAGTCCGGGAGTCCGGCTGGCGCCCACCCACCCCGCCCGGAACTACCCCACCATCCGCACCACGGCCCAGGTGAGCCCGTAGACGAGGATGGCCATGGTCGCCGAAGCCGGAATGGTGAAGACCCAGGCCCAGATGATCCGGCCTGCCACGCCCCACTTCACCGCGCGCCAGCCCTTGGTGGAGCCCACGCCCACGATGGCGCCGGTGATGGTGTGCGTGGTGGAGACCGGAATGCCCCACAGCTTCGCCAGCGCGATGATGGTGACACCGCCGCCCGTCTCCGCCGCGAACCCGCCAATGGGCGCCAGCTTCGTCAGGCTGTGGCCCATCGTCCGGACGATGCGCCAGCCGCCGAAGAAGGTCCCCAGGGCGATGGCCGCGTGGCACGAGAGGATCATCCACCAGTCGATGTGGAACTCCCGGTCCTTCCAGATGGTGCCGAAGAGCACCACGGCGATGATGCCCATCACCTTCTGCGCGTCGTTGGTGCCATGGCTGAACGAGAAGATGCCCGAGGACACCAACTGCAGCCGCCGGAACCACGTGTCCACCTTGAGCGGGGTCTGCTTGCGGACGCTCCAGGTGCTGGCCAGCATCAGCAAGATGGCCATCGTCATGCCGATGAGCGGCGACAGCACGATGAAGGCGGCAATGGTCGCGATGCCCGTCCCCATCAGCCCGGCGAAGCCCAGCACCGGCAGCGTGGCGCCAATCATCCCTCCCGCCAGCGCGTGAGAGGAGGAGGACGGCAGCCCCCACCACCACGTCAGCAGGTTCCAGGCGATGGCGCCCACCAGGGCCGAGAAGATGACCATCAGCACGGCTGTGGAGCCCTGGGCCTTGAGCATGTCGAAGTTGATGATGCCCTTGCCCATGGTGTTGGCCACCTTCACTCCGCCGCTGAACGCCGCGATGAAGTTGAAGAAGGCTGCCCAGGCCACGGCCAGGTTCGGCGACAGCACGCGCGTGGACACCACCGTGGCGATGGAGTTCGCCGCGTCGTGGAAGCCGTTGATGAAGTCGAAGATGAGCGCGACCGCGACAATGACGACGACAGCCGTGAGCAGCATGTCAGGAGTGCTCCAGGACCACGCCCTCGATGACGTTGGCCACGCTCAAGCACTTGTCCGTGGCCGTCTCGATGAGATCGTAGATCTCCTTCCACTTGATGATGGTGAGCGGATCCGCGCCGCTCTTGAACAGCCGGCCCATGCCCGCGCGCAGCACCTCGTCCGCCTGCGTCTCCAGCTTCTTGATGGCCTTGCACCCATCCAGGATCTGCTGCGGCTGCTTGATGAGCCGCAGCGCCGCGACCACCTCGCGGACCTTCTCCGCGCTCAGCACCAGCAGCCGCGCCAGCTCCACGGCGTCCGGCAGGCTGGACTGTATTTCGTAGTAGTGCAGCCGCGCCGCCGCCGCGTTCGTCAAATCCAGCACGTCGTCGATGCGGCCCAGCAGCGTGTGGATCTGCGTCCGGTCGAACGGGGTAATGAACTGCTGGTGCAGCCGGTTGAACGCGCGGTGGGTGACTTCATCGCCCTTGTGCTCGACGTCCTTGAGCGCCTGCACGCGGGCAGCGACGTCCTTGTAGTCGCTCAGCAGGGCGTGGAGCATCTTCGCGCCCTCCACCGTGACGGCACACTGGGCGTCGAAGTCGTCGAAGAACTCGTCCGACTTGGGCATCAGCTTCTGGAGCATCCGGCCTCCTGGGCGCCCACCTGCGTGGGCGCGGGAACCAACGGAAGGCCGTGACATGCACGAGCCCCTCCCGTTGCGGGGCCGTGACTATCCGCACCGGCCTCGGATCGCCAGTGCTCAGTGCGGGGAAGGCGGATTTCACACAGGCTGAAATTAGCCCTTGAACGTCCAGTGCCAGTACTCGCCGCGCACGTCGTTCTGGAAGCCGTACTTGGCGGCGTTGTTCTTCATCCAGTTGAAGGCCTTGCTGCTGTAGCTGCCAATGCCACCCACGTCCATGGAGATGCCGTTCTGGTGGTTGGAGTAGCCCGGCTTGGCGGCGAGGTTGCCCGTGCCGTTGAGGTACTTCTGGTAGAGCACCCGCTGCTGCTCCATGGTGCGGAAGCCGCTGGTGGCCGACAGGTTGACGCCGGCCTTGGCGGCCGCGGCCTGCATGGCCTTGAAGTTCCGGGCGGCGTCCGCGCGCATGTACTGGCCGTTGCCCACGGGGACCACGGTGATGGTGGAGGGCCGGCCGTTGGTGTACGCCGTCACCTGCTTGCCGCCCGCGGGCGTGCCCGGGTTGGACACGACGCCGCCGCGCAGCGCCGCCCACGTCTTCGGGCCCACGATTCCATCCGCAGTCAGCCCGCGCGAGGACTGGAAGCTCTTCACCGCCGCAGTCGTCTTCGGGCCGAAGTCCCCATCCGCCGCGATGTTGTAGCCCTTGTTGCGCAGCAGGTTCTGCAGCTGCGTCACGGACGCACCCTTGGCGCCCTGGCGCAGCGTGGGATCGCTGGCGGCGACGGCGGCGAAGGAGGTCTGGGCGGTACGCTGGGCGGCGCTGACGGCGGTCATGGGCAGAAGCTCATTTCTTGGAAAAAGAGACCCTGCCCATTTATCGAGCGCTGAGAACCAGAGTTGCTACCTACACCTACATTTCCCGCAACATGTTCTGCGGCTTTTGCAGTGCAGTGCGTTACCCAGTCATTCCGAGCGTTTGAAGTCGTCGGAGCGCACGCCGTAGCGCTTGAGGAGCCGGTGGAGGCTCTCGCGCTCCATGCCGGCGCGCTCGGCGGCGTGGGTCACGTTTCCGCCGAATTCCTGCATCAGCGCCACCAGGTACTCGCGCGACACGGCATCCCGGGCGCTGTCCACGGCCTCGCGGTAGGGCATCTTGGCCAGGCTCTCGGCGGGCAGCGGGCCTCCACCGCTGGAGGACGGGCTCAGCTCGGGCGGCAGATCCTCGGGGCGGATGCGAGGCCCCGGTGCCACCGCCACCGCCCGCGCCACGGCGTTCTCGAGCTGCCGCACATTGCCCGGCCACGCGTACGCCGTCAGGGTGCGGAGCGCCTCGGGGGTGAAGCCTTCGAGAGGGCGGCCTGCCTTGGCCAGGAAGTGCATGGCGAGCAGCGGAATGTCCTCGCGCCGCTCTCGCAGGGCGGGCATCCGCACGGTGAAGACATTGAGACGGTAGTAGAGGTCCTCGCGGAAGCGGCCCGCGGATACTTCGGCCTGGAGATCCCGGTGCGTGGCGGCGACCACCCGCACGTCCACGTTGATGGGCTGGGTGGTGCCCACGCGCCGCACCTCCTTCTCCTGCAGCGCGCGGTTGAGCTTCACCTGCATCGCCAGCGGCAGGTCTCCGGCTTCGTCCAGGAAGAGCGTGCCGCCGTGGGCCTCCTCGAAGAGCCCGGCCTTGGCCACCGTGGCTCCCGTGAAGGCGCCCTTCGCGTGGCCGAACAGCTCGCTCTCCACCAGCTCCGCCGGCAGCGCGCCGCAGTTCACCGCCACGAAGGGGCGGCCCTTCCGAGGGCTCTCGGCGTGCACCGCGCGCGCGGCCAGCTCCTTGCCCGTGCCAGTCTCCCCCGTGAGCAGCACCGTGAAGTCCCTCGCGGCGCCCTGGGTCAGGAGGGCGCAGGTCTGCCGCATCGCCGCGCTGGTGCCGAGCAGCCCGTGGAAGTCCGGGGCCGCCGCGAGCTGCTGCTTGAGCCCCTCGGCCTCGCGCCGCTGCCGCCGCTGCTCCAGCGCCCGGGCCACCACGAGCGCCACCTCGTCAGGGTCGAACGGCTTGGCCAGATAGTCATAGGCACCCTCGCGCATGGCCTCCACCGCCTTGGGGATGCTGGCGTAGGCCGTGACGAGCACCACCTCCGTGGCCGGCCAGCGCCGCTTCACCTCGCGCAGCACCGCGAAGCCGTCCGCTCCGGGCATCTGGATGTCGGTGACGACCACGTCGAACTCGCGCGAGGCCAGCAGCCCCAGCGCCCGCTCCCCGTCCGCCGCCGTCGTCACCGCGTAGGCGTCCCCGAGGATGCGCGAGAACAGCTTGAGCATGTTCTCCTTGTCGTCCACCACCAGGACGCTCGGCTTGTCCGGTGCGCTCATGCGCCCTCCCGAGGCGGCGGCAGGTGCAGCGTGAAGCGCGCTCCGCCCAGTGGGCCTGCATCCGCCTCGATGCGTCCGCCGTGCGCGTGGGCGATGGCTTGGCTCACCGCGAGCCCCAGCCCCGTGCCCGAGGACTTCGTCGTGAAGAAGGGCTCGAAGAGGCGAGGACGCTCTTCCGGCTTCACCCCAGGCCCCGAGTCCGACACCGCCACGCTCGCGCCTCCTCCGGCTTGGGGCTCGATGCGCACCTCCACCCGGCCGCCCGAGCTCGCCGCCTCGGCCGCGTTCACCACGAGGTTGAAGAGCACCTGCCGCACCCGCTGCGGATGGGCCCAGGCGGGGGCATCTCCCTCCACACGCACCTCCACGCCCTTGAGCTTCGGCGACTCCTGGAGGCGGGCCACGACTTCAGTGCAGACCTCACGCAGGGCCAGTGGCTCCACGGCGACCCGGCCAGGGCGGGAGAGATCCAAGAGCCCCTCGACGATCTGCTGACAGCGGACGGCCTCCTCCTCCAACACCTTGAGATCCTCCGCGAGCGAGCCCTCGGCCTTGCGCTGGAGCAGGCGGACATAGCCGAGGATGACGCCGAGCGGGTTGTTGATCTCATGCGCCACGCCCGCCGCGAGCCGGCCGATGCCCGCGAGCTTCTCGTGCTGGACGAGCTGCTCCTGGTGCGCGCGCAGCGCCTCAGTCATCCGGTTGAACTGGGCTGCGAGCCGGCCGAACTCATCCGGAGCACCCTCGGGGATGCGGGTGTTCAAGTCTCCCTGAGCCAGACGGGAGGCGCCCTCCGTGAGCCGCGCCACCGGCCGCGCCACCGAGTTGCCGATGTAGAGCCCCACGCCCGCGGCGAACAGGGTGGCGCCTCCAAGGAACACCACGGCCCACAGGAAGCTCGCATGTTCCACGGCCCCCACGTGCTCCTCGAACGAGCCAATGGAGGCATCGAAGCGCCGGGCGAGCGCATCCGCGCGGGCCTGGATGGTGGCGACAAGCTCCAGCGCGTGGCCGTGGGCGGCTGTCACCGCAGCTTGATCCTTGGAGACCACGGCGGGCAGCAGCGTGTCGCGGTAGAGCCGGTCCAGCGCATCGCCGGACTCCTGGATGTCACCGACCCAGGCGCGCTCCTCGGCATCCTGGGCCTGCTCCCAGAGCTTACGGGTGAGCGCCTCCACGCGTGCCCGGGCGTCGGCGTGGAAGCGGGCATGGCTGTCGTTGCCGAGGATGATGGTGTGGGCCAGGTGGGCGTACTGGTCTCGCACGGCGGTGGCGAGCTCCAGCGCGGCACGGACGCGGCCGCTGGCGGCCTGGAGGGCGTGCGTCCCCTCGTGAATCTCGTTGATGCGCCCGAGCGCGAACAGGGACGCGGCGGCGAACAGCGCCACGAGCGCCCCGAAGGCGAAGAGCAGCTTGCGGGTGATTCCAGGCGGGGCAGGCATCCTCCTCTCTATATAAGGAGGACGGGCTGGGTGTGACTGGCTCGGAGAGCCGCCTGCCTCAATATGGCGATGCGGCGCGCACGGGAAGCTCGCGGAAGAGGAGATCGTCCGAGTACCCCAGGTGGCGAACCGCGTCCACGAAGCGCTCCGTGCCCAAAATCATTCCTGCGGAGTCTTCGAGCCGGAACACATCCACGTCCTTCGGGAGCGTGGCCGCATCAAGCACGGGCTCTTTGGGATGCTGGAGGCTCACTCGCTCGCACTTGGGGCACGGAGGAGACCGTTCTGGCAGGCACTCCGCATGGAATCTGCCCCGAGGCAGCAACTCCATTTCCAGCAGTTCGGGTGGGTTCTTCGTGCGGAAGCGCAGCTCCGTGCGGCACCCCTTCAGCCCTTGCAAGCCCTCCTTCTGCAAGTGCTCCAGCGACTCCCGTCTCATGAGCAGGATCCACGGGTGATCCAACAACAACGGGCCCACTTCTCCCTGAATGGAAGCCGTCATGGGGCCGAAATCCGTCCCTGGCCAGAGCGGGACGCCTGTGGGAACCCAAGGGCGCACCTGCTCGCGCAGCCGCTCGAACTCCGCGAAGTCCTCCTCCAGCCGCGCCGAATACTTCTTCTGCTCCCGAGGCGGCAAGTGAGACAGATCCACCGAGGGAAAGGCGCTCGCGGAGGTGCCCCCGGAACGCTGGCACACCGGACAGGATGCGCCGGGCAGGCACCACTTGTGCCCATCGGTGTGCGTGGCGGAGTACCGGCGGCTCGCGACGTCCTGTAACCAATAGAAGCGCATGGCCCCTCAGTACTCCGTGGGAAGCGATGGCGGCTGCTTCCAGTAGGGCATCACAGGCCCAAACAGCTCGAACTCGTAGATGAGCTGGCCTGCATGCCGGTAGATCTCCTCCTTCGGGGCCCCCTGCAGACGGGCGTTGATGAACTGTCTCCACGCTTCGTTCCACGGCCCCCCGCGTTCTCCTCGGTGAATGCTCCGGTGCTTCTCCACCTTGAGCGGTATCACGTACGCGTCGACGGCGATGCCCTGCTTGCCAAACCACTCCCGGAAGGCCTGAGGAAAGATGTGGTGCTTCTCATGGGGCTTGCTTCGTTCCTTGGCCGCTTCCTCCAGCAGCGCCTTCTGGCTGGGCAGCAATGGAGGCTTGTGGCGCCAGGGGATGATGAAGACCGGCCGAGAATCCCGAGGAGGCTCCTGCGCACTTCCCCAGTAACGCTGCGTGCTTACTGGACTCCTCGGGAGCAGTAGCGGCCCACCTCTCGTGGGCACCACGATTCCCGAAGAAACGTGCTCCATGACTTCCTGGCAGCGAAACAGCCCGCACTGGCTTCCATCGCACATCGCCAGCAGGCTGCTCTCTTGCGCGCATGCTTCCTCAAACGAGAGAGCGTTCCCTTCATCCGTATCGGGAGCACGCTCCAGTTCCGACGGCTGCGTCGTGGCGCAAGCCACCAACGCCCCCAGCAGCCACAGGCATATCCAGCGCCATCGGAGTCTTGTCATGGGATGACGAGCATATCCGGCGTCAGGAGTCAGCAGACCGCCGTAGCTACGCCAGCACCGACAGGATGCGGGAGGCCCGGCTGCTCCAGGGACTGTCCGCACTCAGGAACGCAAGCGGCCACGCCAGATCGCAGTCCGCCAGCAACAGCTGCAGCCCCTTGGGAAACTCTGAACGCTTCTCCGCTGGGTTCACGCCGGGCTCCTGGATCGTGGGTGCTCGCGAGCCTAATGTTCCCCCCATGGCGCTGCGCTTCAAGAACCTCGACGGCAGTGGGCCCCATGGCTTCGACACCGTCTTCAAGTGGGCCGTGGGTGACAAGCTCCGAGGCCTCCGCCGCAAGTCCCCCTCCCGCGCTCCCGTCCCCCGCGTCGAGCCGGATCTCGCTGCCCTCGCCACTCCACCCGCCCCCGGCCAGGGCGCGCGCCTCACGTGGCTCGGCCATGCCAGCTGGCTCGTGCAGCTCGACGGCATCTCCCTCCTCATCGACCCCGTGCTGCGCGACGCCATCAACGTCGTCATCCGCCGCAACGTCCCCACCGGTGTCCCCACCGAGAAGCTGCCCCCCATCACCGCCAGCCTCGTCTCGCACAACCACTACGACCACCTGGACCTGCCCTCGCTCAAGGACGTGGGCGCCCCCATCGTCACCGGCCTCGGCCAAATGCCCGTCTTCAAAGGCTCACGGCTGGGCTGCACCGAGCTGGACTGGTGGGGCTCCACGAAGGTCGGCCCCGTCACCGTCCACTATGTCCCCTCGCAGCACTGGAGCCGCCGCGCGCTCGCGGGCCCCAACGAGATGCTCTGGGGCGGCTTCGTGATTGAGGGCTCCAGCGCTCGCCTCTACCACTCCGGCGACACCGCCTACTTCGAGGGCTTCAAGGAGATTGGCCGCCGCCACCCGGGCATCGACGCGGCCATGCTCCCCATTGGCGCGTATGACCCGGCGTGGTTCATGAGCAAGCAGCACATGAACCCCGAGGAGGCCGTGCAGGCCTTCGAGGACCTGGGCGCCTCGCGCTTCCTGGCCATGCACTGGGGCACCTTCAAGCTCACCGACGAGCCGCTCGACGAGCCGCCCCAGCGCCTGGACGCCGAGTGGAGCCGGCGCCACTGGCCGCGCGAGAAGCTCCACGTGCTCGCCGTGGGCCAGAGCCTCCACGTGCAACAGGGTTGAGCCGGGCCGGAGGGTGTGGTTTGCGGGGGCTCATGCTCCTGCCCGCCTTCCTCGCTGTCCTCCTCACGCAGGCTCCGCTCACTACCACCGCCGAGCGCTCCGGCTGGACGCGCACCGGCCGCTACGCGGAGGTGGAAACCCTCTGCCGCGACTTCCCCAAGGCCTTCCCCGGCAAGGTGCGCTGTGAGACGTTCGGCACCACCCCCGAGGGCCGCCCCATGCTCGCGCTCGTGGCCAGCGCGGACGGCACCCTCACCCCCGCCGCCAACGCCAAGAAGAACCGCCCCGTCGTCCTCTTCCAGGGCGGCATCCACTCCGGAGAGATTGACGGCAAGGACGCGGGCTTCTGGCTGCTCCGGGACGTGCTCGCGGGCAAGGCGCTGCCGGGCGTGCTCGGGCAGGTGACGGCGGTGTTCGTCCCCGTCTTCAACATCGACGGCCACGAGCGCTTCGGCCCCAACAACCGCCCCAACCAGGTGGGCCCCGAGGAGATGGGCTGGCGCGTCACCGCCCAGAACCTCAACCTCAACCGCGACTATGTGAAGGCGGACGCCCCGGAGACGGTGGCCCTGCTCACCTTCCTTCACGCGTGGAACCCCCTCTTCTACCTGGACCTCCACGTCACCGACGGCGCCAAGTTCGAGCACGACGTCTCGCTCACCATGGAGCCCCTCTACGGCGGCCCCGAGCCAATGCGCGCCCTCGGCCTGAAGCTCCGGGACGCGCTCGTGACAGGGCTCGAGGCCCAGGGGCACCTCCCCGTCACCTTCTACCCCTCCTTCATCCAGGACGATGACCCGGCCACCGGCTTCACCGCGGGCATCGCGCCTCCGCGCTTCAGTCAGACGTACTGGGCGGTGAACCACCGCTTCGGGATGCTGGTGGAGACGCACTCCTGGAAGCCCTACGCCCACCGGGTGAAGACCACGCGCAACGTGCTGGAGGGCGCGCTCCAGTACGTGGCCGCCAACGGTGCTGCCCTGCAGGCCGCGGCGAAGGCGGCGGACGCGGCGGCCGAGGCCGGCCAGGTGCGCCAGGTGACGCTCGCCTGGGACCACACCCAGAAGAGCCGGACCATCGAGTTCCGCGGCTACGCCTACACCCACGAGACGTCGCCCGTCTTCAACCAGCGGGTGGTGAAGTACGACGACACGAAGCCCCAGGTGTGGAAGGTGCCCTTCTATGACGAGGTGGTGCCCAAGCTCACCGTGACGCTGCCCACCGGTGGCTACCTGGTGCCCGCCGCCCACGCGGCCTGGGTGGAGCCCAAGCTGCGCGCCCACGGCCTGCGCTTCCAGCGCCTGGACAAGACGGTGCCCGCCGCGGAGGTGGAGGCGTTCCGCGCCACCGAGGTGAAGTTCCAGCCCCAGTCCTACGAGGGCCGCCAGGGGCTCGCCGCCCAGGGCGCGTGGAAGCGAGAGAAGCAGGCGCTGCCCGCGGGCTCGCTGTACGTGCCAGTGGCCCAGCCCGGGGTGGAGGTGGTCGCCCACCTGCTGGAGCCGGCCGGCCCGGACTCGCTGATCACCTGGGGCTTCTTCAACAACCACTTCGAGCGAAAAGAGTACATCGAGGAGTACGTGCTGGAGCCCTTCGCCCGAGAGCTGCTGGCCAAGGACCCGGCCGTGAAGGCCGCCTGGGAGGAGCGCCTGAAGGACGCAGCCTTCGCCCAGGATGCGCGCGCCCGGCTCAAATTCTTCCAGGAACGCCACCCTTCCTATGACACGCGGCTGAACCTCTACCCCGTCTTCCGGCTGGACGCGCCGCCTGCGGGTCTGCGCCCCCTGAAGTCGAGGTGAGCCCGTCCGGCAGCAGGTGCTACAGCCCTGAGAGGGGAGGTGTCCCGCCCACTCCCCGACGGGTTGGGTGAACATCCACCTGCCGATATGTGGATAGGGCGGTTTCCTCGGGTATGGTGTTGGGCCGTGGCTACCTTCAGTCTCGCAGCATTGTGGAACGGCTCCGCCATCCCCGGTCATGTGGCCGGCATCGTGGAAGCCATCGAAGAGCTGCTGCCCTCCACGCAGCCCGTCGAGATCATCATCGCCCTGCGCGAGAACGAGGCCAACCTCGAGCTGAAGCTGGAGATGTCCGACTTCCCGCGGATGGAGATGGACCGCTTCGCCTGGGAAATCAAGGCGAGCAAGGGCACGCTGGTAGAGCTGTGGAAGATGCCCAAGGCCGAGCGCGATGCGTTCCGGGCCGCGGCCTTCACCGGCAACATCATCACCGCGGAGAACTACTGGACGGCCGCCAGCACCCTGAAGGAGCACCTGGAAGGCATCGTCGCGCGTGGGCTGAAGCCGCTGATTCCTCAGCAGGCCCTGCCGCCCGTCAACCGGCCCGCTCCGGCCCCGGCCCCCGCCCCCGAGGCGGAGCCCGTCGAGGCCGCGGAGATCGTCGACGAGCCGCTGGGGACGGAGGTGGCCGACGAGCCGCTCGTCGCGGGCGAGCCCGTGGACGACGTGGAGCCCATCGAGCCCATCGAGGAGGTGGCGGAGGCGGGGGAGGTGGTGCAGGGGCAGCCCGAGGCCGCCGCACCCACGGGCGCGGAGCTGCGCCGCTACAAGCGCTTCCCGGTGCAGCTGGAGATGGAGTTCCGCACGGAGCTGGACTTCGTGCGCGAGCACGCGACGAACATCTCCAACGGCGGCCTCTTCGTGCGCACGGCGCACCGGCCACCCATGGACTCGATTGTCCGGGTGGACGTGAGGCTGCCCAACGGCGATCGCCTAGAGGGAGACGCCCTGGTGGTCCACGTGGTGGATGATCCGTACAAGGGCGGCGTGGGGCTCGCGTTCCTCAGCGATGACCCCACCTTCGCGGAGACGCTGGACCGGTACCTGGCCAGCCTCGCCCCCTAAGCGCTAGGCCACCCTCCGCCCATTGCCCGAGCCCGAGGCGGGTGGCTCCGGCAGCGCGGCGAGCCCTCCGTCCACCTGCACGACGAGGCGGCTGCGCCCCCCGCCCTGCTTCACCACACGCACCTGAGCGCCGATGCGCTCGGCCATGCCGGACACGTGGGAGATGATGCCCACCTGCCGGCCCGTGGCCTGGAGCGCGTCGAGCGTGGCGAGCGCCACCTCCAGCGTCTCCGGGTCCAGGGTGCCGAAGCCCTCGTCGATGAAGAGGGTCTCCACCTGGGTCGTCTCCGAGGAGAGCGAGGCCAGGCCCAGCGCCAGGGCGAGCGAGACGAGGAAGGACTCGCCGCCGGACAGGCTCGCCAGGCCACGCATCTCGTCGCCCATGTCCTGGTCCACCACTTGGAGATCCAAGTCATACCCGGGCACGCGCATGAGGCGGTAGCGCCGAGCCAGCTCCTCGAGGTGGGCGTTGGCGTGCAGCAGCAGCGCGTCCAGCGTGAGGCTCTGGGCGAACACCTTGAACTTCTTCCCGTCCGCCGAGCCGATGAGCTCGTGCAGGGTCTTCCAGACCTCGGCGGCGCGGCGGCGCACCTCCAGTGCCTGGGCCTCGGCGCCGTAGCGCTTTCGGGCCTCGTCGTCCTGGCCGAGCCGGGCCTTGGAGCCAGCGGCGGCGGCGCGATGGGCCTCCACCTCCGAACGGGCGCGCTCGCGGGTGGCGGCCACCTCCGGCTCGGGCAGGGCAGGCGCTCCGGAGGCCTCGTGCCTGGAGCGCCAAGCCTGACGCTCCTCGAGCACCGTGCGGGCCTTGGCGTGGGCTTCGTGCAGTCCGGCCAGCGCCCGGGCCTCCGACTCGCACCATGCGGCATCCTTCGCGAGCAGCTGGCGGACCTCTTCCCACGTCACGCCCCGGCCTTGCAGCAGCGCATCGAGCGCGGCCTGGGCCTGCTCCCGGGCCTCGGCGGCGGCGGTGCGCGCCTTGGCGGCCTCCTCGGCGCGAGCGGTGGCCACCGCGGCGGCCCGGCTCGCGGACTCTGAGGCGGCCCGTGCCTTCTCGTAGCCCTGGGTGGCGGACTCCACCGCCGTGCGCAGCAGGGTGCGGACCTGCTCCACGGGGCGGCCCTCCAGCACCTTCGCACGGGCGGCCTGCGTCTGCCGGAGGGCCTCGTCCGCGCGCTTCCAGGCGCGGGCATCCGCCTCGGCGGTCTCGCGCTGGGCCTCCTTGCGTGCCTCGGCGGCGGCCCGCTCTTCACGGGCCTTGGTCTCACGGGCCTGGGCATTCCGGAACGCCTCGTCGTGCGTGTTCCAGTCCGCCACCTGTGTCGCACAAGACTTCCGGAATCCACCGGGATCGGCCGCGAGCCGGGCCTCCCACTCGCGCCAGCCCGTGAAGGCGGGAGCCAAGTCGGTGAGCACCTGGCGCCGCGCGATGCCCTGCTGGTCCGCCTGACGCTCGGACTCGCGCAGCGAGCGCTCGGCCACCGTGAACGCGGTCTCCGCGAGCCGCAGCGCATCACTGGCGGCCTCCAGCCGATCGCGGCAGGCCTCCAGCGCGGCACGGGCCTCTCGCGCCGCCCGAGCCCGTGTCTCCGCGGCCTCCTCCTCGGCGTTCACTGCGGCGAGCCGCGCCTCGGCCTCCTTCAGCGCCTCATCGAGCCACGCTCGGGCCCCTGAATCCTCCGCCTGCTCCGGGGGCAGCGGCTGTTGGAGGAGCGCGCGCGCCTTCGTCCACGCCTCGCGGTGCGCCTCACGCTTGGAGGCGGCCTGGGTCCGCCGGGTCTCCGCCTGAGCCTGCCGGGGCTGCGCGGCCTTCTCCCGCGCGAGCGCTGCCGCTTCCTTCTGGGCCGCTGCGGTCCGCTCCGTCTCCAGCGATTCAACGCGCGTGGAGGCCTCCACAACGAGCGCCTCCAGCGCGGCCTCGGCGCGGCCATAGGGGTGCTCGGTCGCGCCGCACAGCGGACAGGGCTCTCCTTCGCGCAGCGCCGCTCGGTGCGAGGCAAGGCCCTGGGCCGCCTGAGCCCGATCCAGCGCCCGCTTTGCCTCCTTCAGCCCCGCCTCCAGCTCCAGGCGCCGTCCAGCCATCTGCCGCGCCTCGGCCGCCGCGGTCTCCGCCTCGCGCTGGGCGGCCTCCGCTTCCGTGCGAGCCTCCTGCTCTGCCGTGGCTGCGGCGGCAGTGCCCTCCTGGGCCTTGCCCAGCGTCCGCAGTGCCTCCTGACGCGCGAGCAGGGACTTGCGAAGCTCACGCCGGGCCGCGCCCGCATCCACGCCCACGGCAGCCTCGGCGTGGGTGGCGCGGGCCTGCGCCTGCTCCATGGCCTCGGAGGCCTTCTGCCGCTCCTGACGGCGCAGCTCCGCCGCCTCGCGCAGCTTGAGCTCCTCCTTGCTCAGCCGGGCCACGTCCGCCTTCGCTTGCTGTTCTCCCACGGCGGCCCGCTCGTAGCGGCCCAGCTCGGCCTCCCAGCGGGGCCACTCGCGCGCGAGCACCTCCAACGGAGCGTGCCCGGCCAGCCACGTGCGTGCCGCCTCCGCAGCCGACTTCGCCGCGGCCTCCTGCCCGGCAATGGCCGCGAGGGCCTTCACCGACTGCTCCTCAGCCGTCCGAGACGCCGCCGCCCGCTGAGATGCCTCCGTGGCTTTCTGCCGCTCCACGGCGAGCTGCGCATCCAGCTGGGCCGCCTCGGTGAGCGCCGGGCCCGCGGATTCTTCCGCAGCCAGCGCCGCAGTACGAGACCGCTCCGTCTGCCCCAGCTCCGTCTGCCGAGCCCCTGCCGCTGCCAGTGCCTTCTCCGCCTCCGCCGCCAACCGCACCTGGGCCGCCGAGGCCTCCGCCAGCGCCCGCTCCTTGCCCTCAATGGTGGCCACGGGAGCGCGGAACGCCTCCGCCGCGCGCACGCGAGCCAGCATGGCCTCCCGAGGTGCCGCTGCCTCCACCGCCTCCGCCGCCCGAGACATCCCCTCAACGGCCTCGCGCTCGGAGGTCACCAGCTTTGCCCGCGTCGCGTACCACTCCACCGAAGCCGAGGCCTCCGCGAGCACCCTCTCCGCAGCGGCCCGTGCCTCTTCCTGGGTCTTGAGCGCGCCTTCGACCGCGGCGCGCTCCTCATCCGACAGGCGCGAGATGGCGGCCAGCCCCGCCTCCATGCGCACCAGCTCTTCCTGCTCTTCCTTGTTGCGCTCGTGCGCGGCGATGGAGACCCGGCTGTAGATCTCCGTGCCCGTCATGCGCTCCAGCAGCTCCGCGCGCTCGTTGGAGTTGGCACGGAGGAACGCCGCGAACTCGCCCTGCGCCAGCAGCGCTGAACGGCGGAACTGATCAAAGGACAGCCCCAGCCGCTGCTCGATGGCCTTGAGCACCTCGGACTTGGTGCGGCCGAAGGTCTGGCCCGTGGCCACATCGGTGAGGGTCAGCTCCTGGAACTGCAGGCGCCCATCGGTCTTCTTGCGCGCGCGTCTCACGGACCACCGCGAGCGATAGCGCCGCCCGTCACTCCCCAGGAAATCCACCTCGGCGTACCCCTCGACGGCGCCGCGCCGCAGCAGGCCCCGGACGTCATGCGAGAGCAGCCGCTCTTCCTTGTCCTCGCCGGGCCGTCCCACCGCGACGCCCCCATGGCCCTCGAGCCGAGGCGTGCGATCGAAGAGGGCCAGGCACATGGCATCCAGCAGGGTGCTCTTGCCCGAGCCCGTGGCGCCCGTGATGGCAAACAGTCCCAGCTTGTCGAGCGGCGGCTGGTCCAGCTCCAGCGCGAACTCGCCGGCGAGGCTGGTGAGGTCCTGACCGCGGATGGCGAGGATCCTCATGACGCGTCCTCCTGCACGGCGGTGAGCAGCGTGTGGAAGGACTCCAGCAGGGCAGGCGCCATGGGCTCCTGATAGTCGCGGGCGTAGCGGGCCTTGAAGACCTCCTCGGGGGTGCGCTCCCGCAGCGAAATGCCCGGCTGCGTCTCCGCCAGCGCATGCCCCGTACCAGTGTACGAAGGCGTCAACTTCACGAGGCGCGCCGCCTTGCCCTCCAGCACGGCCTCCACCTTGCGACGCAGCAACGGCTCAGGCCGAGGCAAGGAGACACACACCTCTAAATAAGGCCGGTTCCGCTCGGGCATGTCCGGCTCCAGCGCGGGCAGCGCGGCCAGTTGCTCCAGCACCTCCTCCAATGGGACGGCCTCCCGAGCGGGGACGCGGAGCATCTCCGCGGTGCGCGGCACGGACAGCGGACGCACCGTGCCGAGCCCCTCGCCGTCCAGCTCCACCAGAAGCACTTGATGGCGGTAGTGCGCCTCGCTCAGGGAGAGCGGAATGGGAGAGCCGCTGTAGCGCACGCCCTCGTGGCCGCCCACGCGCTGAGCCTTGTGCAGGTGCCCGAGCGCCGCATAGGCCACGTCAGCAGGGAACAGGTCCACGGGGAGCGCATGCTGGTTGCCGCCGAGGATCTTCCGCTCACTGAGCAGGGACAGCTCGGCGCCCGTCATGTAGCAGTGCCCCATGGCCACCAGGGCCTGACCGGACTGCTTCCGCCGGCGAGCCGACTCCAGCGTGAGGCCATACACCTCGCGCACACCTTCAATGAGCCGGTCTCCCTCGGTCTGCACCATCGGCAGGTCCGAGGGGCGCAGGTACGGCACAGCGGCCACCCACGCCTTCACCCGGCCGCGCGAGTCATGCAGGGGCACCAGCAGGCGCTCGAAGTCGAGCGACCCCTGGGCCCGAGGCAGCCCGCCCACCACGCGCACCCCGAGGGCAGCAAAGAGGGGGTCTGGCGCATCGAGGCGAGCCGCCGAGTCATGGTTGCCGCCAATCACGACGACATCGAGCTTGTGCAGCTTACGGCGGACGCGGGCGATGAAGTGGTACCAGGCTGCCTGGGCCTCGGCGCTGGGGTTGGCGGTGTCGAAGATGTCGCCCGCAATGAGGAGCGCATCGACGCTCTCGGCCTCGAGGGTGACCAGGAGCCAGTCGAGAAAGGCCGCATGCTCCGCCTCGCGAGAGACGTCATAGAGCGTGTGCCCCAGGTGCCAGTCCGACGTGTGCAGCAGACGCATCCAGTACCACCCCTCCTCGGCCGCGCGCGCAGCCTCCAACACTCCAGCTTCCGGTCCAAGCACCGGGCGGAGGCTCGCTTACACGGCCGGTCTGACATTCGTGGATCTGCCAAGGATTCCAAGCACTTCCAAAGGTCACCCTCCCTCGCAGGTGGAGCGAGGCGATCCCACATGCCGGGATGGCCGGCCAAGCAGGCCTGCGGCCCAGGGGGCCACCGGCAGAGGTCCCACATGCGCGCTGCCCCTACCCACCAGAGCAGGCTCAAAACTGGTCTGACAAGCAGACCACTTCGGCCCGAACCACCGGAGCCAGCGCAAACTGGTCTGACAAGCAGACCACTTCGGCCAAAACCGGCGGCAGGCCCCCGGTCCTGGCCGCATCGGTCATTCGACCGACGGTGAAGCTCCCGACTCCGAGAAGCACGACGAACCAGGACACTCCGACGAGTTACACGCTCGACGGAGAGCCCGGCCCATCACCCTGCTCTTCGGCCGTGAGGGCACGCTGGGACGCCAGGAGCTCGACCTCCAGGCGTCCACGTCCATCCGCTGGGTCATCGACCGCTGACCCCGAGCCGCCGCGCCTCGGAGCGGCGGACTACGTGCGCCGGCGCCGCAGGAACAGCACCACCGCCAGCCACGCCGCCGCACCGCCGGCTCCCGCACCGCAGCCACACCCACCCTCCTCTTCCGGCACCTCCGGCTCTTCCGGCTCCTCCGGCTCGGAAGTCACGCACGGGCCGTCTCCCACGCACACCTTGACCTCGGCCGCTGCGCTCCTGCCCGTCGTGTCGTAGACGACCATGCGGACCTGATGGGCCCCGGGCGTCAGCGAGGTCGTGTCCCACCGGTTGTGCTCGCCACCATAGTGGTAGTGCCCGGAGGTCTGCGCATCCGTGCTCCCCAGCACCCCGTCCACGTAGAACTCCGCCTTCGTGCAGCCCACGTCGTCCAAGCAGTCGCCGAAGAACTCCGCCATCGCCCCGGCGACGCGCTCCCCCTCCGTGGGCCTCGTGAGCACCGCGCGAGGGGGCTCGTCCGCCTTGACGGTGATCTGGAAGGTCTGTTCCGCATCCGGGCTCACCCCGTTGGCCGCGCGGACTGTCACGTCCACGAGGCCCACCACCGTGGGCGTCCAGCGGATGACGCCCGTACTCGCATCGATGACCGGCCCCGAAACATTGCTCGTCAGAGAAAAGGTGGGCGTGGGCAGGCCCTGGGCTTGCACCTCGTAGCGGTACGGAGCCCCCACCACCGCGTTCGTGACGGGCGTGGAGAGGATGGCCGGAGCCGACGGCACATTGTCCCTCACGGTGACGGACACGGTGCGCGCATCCGCTTCCGGGATGGCCAGGGTGAGCGTCGCGGTGTCGTTCACGTTGTCCGCGTCCTCGGCAGCCGCCACGGTGACTGTCTGCGGCGTGTTCCAGTTGCCCACCGTAAAGCTCAGGGTCGCGCTCCCCGTGACGGAGACATCCGAGTCCCCCTCGGTCCGTGCCACCGTGACGCTGACGTTGCTCGTGGGCCGCTTGGACAGCGCCACTGTGAACGTACCGTTCCCGCCCTCGTCCAGCGTCAGCGCCGTGTTGGACAGCACGAGCCGCGCCGCGTTGTTGTCGATGGACGTCACCACCACCGTCTCCGTGCTCAGGCCCTGCGCGGCCACCTCGAAGGAGGCTGTATCGGGGGTGGAGTCCGCATCCTCGGCCGACGCAATCGTGACGAGCTGGAGCTGGTTCCAGTTGGCGGGAGTGAAAGTGAGCAGCGCGCCACTGGCCACCGTCAGGTCCCCATCCCCCGAGACCCGCTGCACGCTGACCGTGACATCCGCCGTGGGCGCTTGAGCCAGCCGCACGGTGAAGACCAGCTGGCCGCCCTCGACGACCCGCAGGTTCAGCCCGGAGACGATGAGCTTCTGTGCCACCTGCGCGGGCATGACCCGGGTGACGCTGCCCGAGGTGACGCCCACCACATACAGCGCGCCATCGGGCCCCACGTCCATGTCCACGGCCTGGGTGAAGTCCGTGCCCCACGAGTCCACCGTGGCCACCGAGTTGTCCGAGGCCAGCGTGGCGCGCACCAGCCGGTGCGAGTTGTAGTCGCCGAAGAAGAAGTTGCCCCGGTACTCCGCCGGGAAGAGCGTCGAGTCGTAGAAGGTACCGCCCGTGATGGAGCCGCCCAGGTTGTCCGTGACGGCCTGCCCTCCGCCGCTCATGGCGTCCGGACCGGCCTGCGCCGCCGTCCACGTGGTGGCGTTCGGGGTGCTCGCCACGTACATCGTGCCGTTGAAGCCCGTGTTCGTCACCCCGGACACGGTGATCTTCTCGCCCTTGCGGAAGAAGTGCGCCTCCGTGGTGGTGAAGGTGGCCACGCCCCCGCTGCGCACCGCTCCATTCGCTGTGAAGGTGCGCGTGTCCGTGCCGTTGGTCCGGTACTTGATGACCGGGGTGATGTACCCGTTGGCCGGCTGGTTGTTCTCGTAGGCGTTGTAGCCCGCGTTGTCTCTCTCGATGGGAACGAAGATCTGCTCGTAGCCCGTGCCCACCGTGTTCACCCACAGCTTCCCCGTGGCGGGCTGGAACGTAAAGGTGAACGGGTTCCGGAAGCCCCGCGCCCAGATGTACTCGTTGTTGGGACCCACCCCGTCATTGAAGGGGTTGTCGTTGGCGGGCGTGCCGTCCAGGTTGGCGCGGCCCACCTTGGCCGCCAGCGAGGTGAGATCCGCATTCACTCCCGTGCCATTGCCCAGGTCTCCAATGGCCCAGTACAGCTTCCCGTCCGGCCCGAAGCCCAGCGCCCCGCCGTCATGGTTCTGACCGGCCGTGGGCAGGTTGTCGACGATGACCGTGCGCGCCGTGCCCACCCCATTGGCATCCGTGTAGCGGACGATCATCTGCTTGGTGCCGCCGGGCGCCGTCAGGAACAGGTAGACGTAGCGGTTGACGGCGTAGTTCGGATCGAACGCCAGGCCGATAAGGCCGCACTCGCTGTTGGTGTAGACGGACTCGGTGGCGAACACCGCCGTCGCCAGCGAGGTGCCCTGCTTGACGAGCTCCCCGTCGCGCATCGTCGCGATGCGCACGGTGCCATTCTTGTTGAGCAGGAAGAGCCGTCCCGAGCCATCCGGTGCCCAGCCGAGACCGGTGGCGGGAGTGAGAGCCGAGGAGCTGTACTTCGTTTCCTGGAAGCCGGTGGGAACAGCCGCCACCGAGGGAGCGGCCCACAGCGCGAGCAACACGAAGCAAACGAGAAGAGAGCGCATCCGCCCACACTACCAGTGCCCCCCTGTGGCGACACGAAGCACGTGGCTCCCGGAGCCCCTGCCTTTCCTCCCATCGAGGCCTGAGTGCAGAATTCCGGCCATGCTCAACGTGGTCCAGCAGGTGATCATCGCCGTCTCCTTCATCGCCTTCGTGGTCCTTGTCGTGTACCTGTTCGTGAGGAGGCACAAAGCGAGGGTTGCGGCCTGGGCCGAGTTCGCCCGCCGCCATGACATGTGCGCGGACGGCCTGAAGATCGAGGGCTCCTACGAAGGGTACCCCATGCGTTTGGAGCTCCAGATCCGCGGCTCCGGCAAGGAGCGGTACACGGTGACGGTGCTGCGCCTCTCGACCAACGGAGGGCTGTCCCCGGACTTCTCGCTGGAGCAGGAGGGCCTGGGAGACAAGCTGCTCAAGCTCTTCGGCCGGAAGGATGCGGAGATCGGCGACAAGGCGTTCGACCGGCTCTTCGAGCTGAACAACGTCTCCCGCGAGACCGCCCGGGTGCTGCGCAACGAGTCCGTCCAGCAGCACCTCTACGAGATGGCCAACCACTACCGGGACTTTCACATCCGCGCGGGGTGGATCCACGCCGAGCACCGCAAAATCCCCTCCACCGTGGAAGAGCTGGAGGAGCTCACCGGCCCCGCGCTCATGCTGGCCCACACGCTGGAGGAGGCCTCGCGGCGCTCCAAGGGCTGGACGGAGGGCTGAGCCACCTCAGAAGGTGATGACGCCCTCTAGGTAGAGCGCCGCCTGGCCAGCGATGTGCACCCGGCTCTCGCGCTCCTCGCAGCGCAGCTCGCCGCCGCGCGCGGACACCTGGCGGGCCGTGAGCCGCGTCTTGCCCAGCCGCTTGGCCCAATAGGGCACCAGCGAGCAGTGCGCCGAGCCCGTCACCGGATCCTCCGGCACGCCCGCGCGCGGCGCGAAGAAGCGCGAGACGAAGTCCACCTCGTCGCCCGGCGCCGTCACCGTCACCGCGAAGGTGTCCAGCTGGGCCAGCCGCGTCAGGTCCGGCTTCAGCCCGCGAACCTGCGCCTCCGAGTCGAACACGGCCACCCAGTCGCGCGACGCGAGCACCTCGCGCGGGCTGGCCCCCAGCGCCTGGGCCAGCTCCAGCGGCGGAGTGAAGGCCCGAGGAGGCCTCGCGGGAAAGTCCATCACCAGCCAGTCCCCCTCGCGCGCCACCTTCAGCGGCCCGGAGCGCGAGGCGAACTCCACCTGCTGCAGCTCCCGGGAGAGGTGGTGGAAGAGGACATAGGCGGAGGCCAGCGTGGCGTGGCCGCACAAGTCCACCTCCTGCGCCGGGGTGAACCACCGCAGCCGGTAGCCCTCGCCCTCCTTCACGAAGAAGGCTGTCTCCGAGAGGTTGTTCTCCAGCGCGATGGCCTGGAGCGTGGCATCCGGCAGCCATGCATCCAGTGGGACGACGGCGGCGGGGTTGCCGCCGAAGACGCGGGAGGTGAAGGCATCCACCTGAAAGAGGCTCAGGCGCATTGAGCTGTCCTTTCATCCACGGGCTCGGCGGGCGGAGGCGGCAGGCCGAGCGCCTCGAAGTAGAGCGCACGGACCCGCGCGGCGAGCGCCAGGGGATCGCTCCCCAGCGCGTCCGCGGGCAGCGGCGGCAGCACGCGCACGCGCAGGTGGGCACGCGGGTTCATCCACGGGCCATCCCCTTCAATGAGGTCCGTGGTGCCCTCCACCACCACCGGCACCACGGGGACGTGCTCTTCGATGGCGAGCCGGAACGCGCCGCGCTTGAACGGCAGCCGCTGGCCCGGGGGCGCATAGGTGCCCTCGGGGTAGATGAGCACCGCTACGCCCTGGCGGAGCCACCCGCGGCAGTCCTCCAACATCTTGTCCATGGCGTGCACGTGCCCACGCTCCACCGGCACGTAGCGCATCAGCGACATCAGCCAGCCCACCATGGGCACCTTGAAGAGCGAGGCCTTGGCCACGAACTTGAAGGGATGGAACAGCCCCATGGTGGTGACGATGTCCATGGCGGACTGGTGGTTGGAGATGAGGACGGCGGGCCCGCGAGGCAGCAACTCCCGGCCTTCAATTCGCACGCGCCAGCCGGGCCACGCCAGATAGAGGGTGTGGCACCAGCGGCACACGAAGGCGTGCAGCACGGCCTTGTTCGGATCGAACGGCAGCGTCACGAGCCACAGCAACACGCCCAGCACCGTGCACACCGGCGCGGTGAGCAGGAAGAAGAAGACGAACGCGGCGGTGGTCAGGCGCTTCGACATGTCACCGGGTCGGCTGGGAGAGCTGGACGGCCATGTTCATCCCGTAGTTCACCTCGAGCCCCCCATCCACGACGATCGTCTGGCCGTTGATGTAGGAGGAGGCCTCGGAGCAGAGCCACTCGATGGGGCGGGCAATCTCGTCCGGGCTGGCGATGTTGCCCACCGGCACGGTCTCCTTGATACGGGCCTCCAGGGCATTCCAGGAGTCGCCCATGTAGAAGCGGCTGGAGTCCGTGTCGATGTAGCCCGGGTTCACGGCGTTGACGCGAATGCCGGTGCCGGCCAGCTCGGCGGCGAAGTACTTCACCAGAATCTCCATGGAGCCCTTCATGGCGCCCAAAAGCCCGTGGAAGGGCAGCGGCGTGCGCGAGTCCATGCCGGACACCGCGACGATGCGGCCCCGGCGGCCCTCCATGAGCGGCACGGCGCGCTGCACGCCGAGCACGAAGCTCTTCACCGTGACGTTGAACGTCTTGTCCATTTGGTGGAGCTTCATCTGCATCAGCGGCACGAAGGCGGTGGAGGCCGCGTTGGCCACGAAGACATCCAACCCGCCGAACTCCTGCTGAACGGTGTCGAACGCGGAGTGGAGGCTGGCGGGCTCCAGCTGGTCGGCAACGACGGTGCGGCAGCGGCGGCCGAGCGCCTCGACTTCCCGGGCCAGCGACGCGGCGGCCTCGGCATCGCGCCGGTAGGTGGAGACGATGTCATAACCGGCCTGGGCCAGCCGCAGGGAGACACTCCGGCCCACGCCTCGCGAGCCGCCAGTGATGAGAGCCACGGGAGAAGTCATAGGCCTCTGGGCATACCACCTTCCTGGGCGTCCTGGCGGGCTCCCGAGCAGGCTGGATTCCCCGCCTCGGCTGTCATAGAGGCACACGGGCATGTCCTCGCCCGGCCTCTCGCCATGGTCCCTACGTGTGGCGCGGCTCGAGCCCTGGTTCACGGTGGGGCTCGTGCTCGCGGCCACGGTGGGACTGGCCTACCACTGCCGCTACCTGGCCGTGCCCATCGTGGATGATGCGGCCATCTCGCTGGCCTACAGCCAGACCCTGTTCGCGGGACACGGCCTGCGCATCACCCCGTTCTCCCAGCCCGTGGAGGGCTTCTCCAACCCACTGTGGACCCTGCTGCTGGGGCTGAGCCGGCCGCTGGGGCGAGACCCGGTCTCCTACACACACGTGTTGGGCATCATCTTCGGAGTCCTCGCGCTGCCCGCCTTCTCCTATTGGGGACCGGCCGCACGCGGCAGGGATTTGCGAGTGGAGGATGCACTGGGGCCGCTCGTGGCGGCGATGAACCCTACCTATGCGTATTGGATCTCCAGCGGCATGGAGACGGGGCTGGAGGCCTTCCTGCTGGCGATCTCCGGGCTCTTCGTGCTGAAGGAGCTGCGCACGGGGCGCTCGGCGCATGCGGGCTGGGCGCTGGGGCTGCTCTGCCTCACGCGGCCCGAGGGCGTGCTCTTCGCCGGGGCCTCGGCGGTGCTCTGGGTGGTGAGCCGGGGCCTGGAGCGGCGCTGGCCTGGGCGGCAGGAGTGGCGCATCGGCGCGTGGCTGGTGGCGCTGGTGGGCGGCTGGCTCGTGGTGCGCTGGAGCCTCTTCGCGGACCTGCTGCCCAACACGTACTACGCCAAGAGCACGATGGACTTTCAGGTGGGGCAGTACCTGGAGACCTTCGCGCTCACGTATGGGCCGCTGTGCAAGCTCGCGGTGGTGTGCGCGGTGCTGGGGCTGTCCGGCGGCCGGGACGAGGTGCGCCGAACCGCGCTCACCTGCCTCTTCGTGGGCTGTGGCGTCTTCTTCGTGTGGCGAGCGAAGGGCGACTGGATGCGCGAGTGGCGCTTCATCGCGCCGCTGGTGCCGCTGCTGGGCGTGGCGGTGGCCACGGGAATCTCCGGACTGCGCGAGTGGAGCGCGCGCATCGCGAACCGGGGCGCGGTGTGGCCGGCGCGCACGCTGCGGCTCCTGGCGGTGGCGCTGGTGCTCATCCCGGGAAACCGCGTGGCGCGCGAGAGCCTCGAGCGATCTCCGCAGGTGAAGGCCGCGCCGGAGCTGCCGTACACGTTCATCGCGGGCCTCGCCGAGCAGGTGCGGGCCACCACGCGGCAGCTCGGGCAGCTGCGGCCGCTGGTGGCGTACCCGGACCTGGGCGGGCTGGCCATGGTGATGCGCAACGCGGAGATCATCGATCTGGCCGGACTGGCGGACTACGCGGTGGCGCGGCACCGGCTGCGGCTGGGCGCGATGGAGGACTACCTGGTCTCGGAGGGGCCTCCTATCCTCATGGACCTGCACGGTCCGAGTGGCTACTTCGTCAACCTCCAGAAACTGATGGCCGAGTTCCACCCCATCGGCGGCTCCTTCTTCATGCTCAACGGGCTGAGCGCGACGGAAGATCCGCGCTGTCCCGAGGGCAAGGCGACCACCCTGGCCCTGGGCCTCGAGGCACTCATTCAGCGCTTCGAGCAGGAGATCCGCGAGGACCAGGCGCCGCGGGCGCTCAAGCGCTGGCGCTGTGTCACGGCGTACAAGCCGCGCAAGGAGCTTCCGGACAGGGCCGCGCGGAAGCGGCTGGCGGAGCTGGCCGACGCCCGCGGCGACACCTTGCTCCGGGAGGGCAAGCGCGAACCCGCGCTCCGGCAATACTCGCTGGCCACCCTGCTGGATGATGGCAACGCGCACCGCCGCCGCAAGACGGAGACGCTGCGCGCCCAGCTGTTCCCGGCCGAGCCTCCATAGCCTGAGCCGCCAAGCCTTCTCTGACGCCCCGTCCAACAAGCAACGGCCTCTCCACCCCACGGGCAATCGCCGGTGCCTGCCGCCAGGCCCATACTCCGAGCCTCTCCGGCGACCGGAGTGGGTAACAGACCATGCACGTTTCCCCTGTACTCCCCAGGGAGGCGCGGCAAGTGCCTCCAGCGCCCATGCGGAGCGCCGGTGGCTGCTGAGCCGGGAGGGGAACAGACTCAACAGGGCCGGCATGGCCAGCAAGCAACTGGCGCGGGGCGGGAGATGCCTGTCGAGCGCCTCTCACGAACACTGGTGCCCTGGCTGATCCGCCACCGCCACGGCGTGCTCGCGGCCGCAGCCCTGCTCGGCCTTTTGGGTACCTGCTTCTCGGTGCTGCTGTACCGCGATCTGCGCAGCGAGGTGGAAGAGCTCTTGCCCTCGGATGCACCGAGCGTGGTCGCGGCCAAGCGCTGGGGCTCCAAGCTGCACGACGTGACCCTCCTGTCGGTGGTGCTGGAGGGCCAGGATCCCCACGCCTTGCAACGCTTCGCGGAGGCGCTTGCCGCGCGGCTCAAGATGCTGCCTCGCGATGAGCTCGAAGCCGTGGAGTACCGCACGGATGCCGACGTGGCGTTCCTGAAGCGCTTCGGGCTGTTCTACGTGGACACGGAGGACCTGCGCACGGTGCTGGAGCAACTCCAGAACCGCGTGGCCTGGGAGCGGCGCCACGCCAATCCGCTGCTGGTGGACCTGCTGGGCACCGACCAGGAGCCGCCACCGCTGGACTTCAGCAGCCTGGAGCAGAAGTACGGCGCGCAATGGGATGCGGCCTCGCACTTCCGCGACGGCTACTACCAGACGCCCGAGGGCCATCTGCTGGCGCTGCTCCTCCGGCCGCCCGAGCTCGCCACGGGCTATGCCTCCAACAAGAAGCTCCTCGACCGGGTCCGCCAGGAGGTGCAGGCGCTAGACCCGCCCTCTTTCGATCCCACGATGCGCGTGGGCTACGACGGGGAGGTGGCCTCGCTGGTGGAGGAGCAAGAGGCGCTCCAGGAGGACCTGGTGTCCTCCACCGTGATGGTGCTGGTGTGCGTGCTCGCGGCACTGTGGCTCTTCTTCCGTCACTGGCCCACCATCATGGCCATCGTCAGCTCGCTCGCGGTGGGCTGCGCCGTCACCTTCGGAGCGTCCTACTTCCTGGTGGGCCACCTCAACACGAACACGGCCTTCCTGGGCTCCATCGTCGTGGGCAATGGCATCAACGCCGCCATCATCATCTCCGCGCGCTACCTGGAGGAGCGCAGGGCGGGAGGCGACGTGGAGCAGTCCCTCCAGAGGGCTTGGCGTGGCACGCTGGCGGCAACCTTCGTAGCGTCGTTCGCGGCGGGCCTGGCGTACCTGTCGCTCGCGGCGACGGCCTTCCGTGGCTTCAACCAGTTCGGCGTCATCGGGTCGGTGGGCATGGCGGCCTGCTGGGTCTCGGCGGCGCTGCTGCTCCCCCCGCTCCTGTTCACCATGGAGGCGTGGAGGCCCGCAGACGTCTCCGAGAGTCCCCGGGCACCGCTGTCACGCTGGGTGAGCCACGTGGTAGTCCGCCGACGGGGGTTGCTGCAGGGGCTGTCGCTCGTCCTGCTTGGGCTGAGTGGAGCCGCGGTGCTGAACTACCGGGGCGAGCTCATCGAGTACAACATCACCCGGCTGCGCTCGCGGCAAAGCCTCCTCCATGGCTCCCTCTACTGGGGCCAACGGATCGATGAGATCTTCCGGGTCTATCTCACGCCCGTGGTGATCATCGGCGAGACACCGGCGGATCTAGACAAGGTGGTGGCGGCACTGGAAAAACGCCGGGCGACGCTGGGCGCGAAGGATCCCCTGCGCGAGGTGAGGACGCTCAAGACGGTCCTTCCCTCCGGGCAGGAGGAGAAGCTCCCGCTGATCCAGGAGCTACGGGCCGAGCTGACCGATGCGCGCCTGGAGCAACTGCCCGCGCAGCAGCGTCAGAAGGTGGAGCAGCTCCGGCCGCCCGAGGACGTGCGGCCCGTGACGCTGCGGGATCTACCGAGGGCCATCCTGTGGGCCCTCACGGAGAGGGACGGCACGGAGGGACGGGTGGCGCTCGCCTTCCCGCGCAAGGTGGGCACGCTGGACTCCAAGAGCCTCCATGAGATCACCCAGTTGGTGCGCGGGGCCATCCAGGAGTCGGGGGCGCGGGCCGAGGCCGTCAGCGAGTCGCTGCTCTTCGCGGATATCGCGGCCGCCATCACGCGGGATGGGCCCAGGGCGACAGGCCTCGCGCTCGGCGCGGTGACCCTGCTGGTCATCCTCGTGTTCCGCCGCGTGAAGCCCACGCTCCTGGTGCTCTTCGGGCTGCTGCTGGGGGTGGCGTGGCTGGTCGGGCTCGCGGCGGCGGCGCAGACCCGGGTGAACTTCCTCAACTTCGTCGTGCTCCCGATCACCTTCGGCATCGGCGTGGACTACGCGGTGAACATCGTCCAGCGCTGGCAGCTCGAGGGCCCCGGCTCGCTGCCGCGCATCCTCCGGGGAACGGGCAGAGCCGTCGTGCTCTGCTCGTGCACCACCATGATGGGCTACGCATCCCTGCTGGCGGCGGACAACCAGGCGCTGGCGGGATTCGGGCTGCTGGCATCCCTGGGAGAGCTCACCTGCATCAGCGCGGCGCTGTTCGCGCTGCCAGCGTGGATGCTCTCCTGGGAGCGCCACCAGAGTCCCGCCCCATAAAGCGGGGGCCAGCTCTCCCGCCCACAGGCCATCCCCTACATGCCCGAGCATCGCCGGCGTCCTTACAAGGAGCGCTTCGCTCAACTCGTCTCAGCGCAACCCGTCTTTCGCGAAGTGTTGGGACTATTTGAGGGATGCCTCAGCGGTCCTCGGCGTGACACTTTCATGGCTTGTTTCCAACCAGATCAGAATTGCTGGATCATTATCCACTTCTCTTCTTTCGCATCATTTTCCTTCTCAGAGTCTCTATCCATGTGAGAGAGTTTTTCCTGGCTTCGCGAAAGCAGCCTCGGGGACAAGCCAAACACCTCTCATGTGGTCCGCAAATCAATCCGACGAATTTTCCAAGGAGGATCATGATGAAGCGCTGGAGCATCGGTCTTGCCGCAGCCTATGGCCTGATGGGAGCACTCGCAGGAGCGGAGCCATCCAGTACCAGCAGGGAGTCCCTTGAAGGGCTCCCCCAGAAAGGCAGTCGGTTCGAACTGAAGGCAAACCCTCAGAGCGAACAGCTCAACGCCTCCCTGCATGCGTCGATTGAGGAGGATGGCGCGCGCATCGAGACGAGAGGCATCTTTCGGATCGGAGATTCTCCCCTCTATTACCACCTCGAAATCGATCTCAAGACAAGAACCTACAAGGCCACCAAGAAAGAGGTTCCGAGTGAGTGGTTGAAGGGCCAGACTGGGAGAAAGGTGCCGGACTACACGCCGAATGCCATCAGCCCTGGCTATTGGTATGCAGAGGGCAAGATCATCACAGAGGACCTTCCCCAGATCGATCTCGCCACGACTCTGAACTATGTGCTCTGGTATGTCTATACCGACGGGTCGATTGGGATCAGCAATGTGTATGGAAACTGCACGCCCTACAATGGAACGGGCCAGCCCTATCCCGTTGATACGCATTGGTACGTTAACTCTTGTACAGCGTCCTATTACAATCCTTGGGCTCAGCAGATAAACGGCAGCTACTATAACTGGGATTGGGGATGGGATGACCAGGCTACGACCACGGCTCATTCCCTCGGCATCCAACCGAACAACGACGGCACATTCTACTACTGGGACTCTTACGCGCATGCAGGTGAGGACTCCTATCTCCTGCAGGTAGACCTGTTCCTGAATGGGTACCAGGTGTACTGAAATCGAGGCGGGCCTCGACGAAGTGGTCCAGACCGCAGACGAGGACCTGCTGAATCAGGTCTGGACCACCTCGTCCACAACGCCATCAAGTTCACTCCATCGGAGCTCAGTGTGCTCGAAGGGGAGGAACTGAGAGAGAGCGGATTCGACCTCGGAGCGGTTGAGCATCGGCGCCATTGACGCTGGGACGTGGAGCCACCTTCCAGCGCAAAGTGGCAAGGATCGGCACTCAATGCCTTGAGGTAGCTCGTCCTCAGGTCCAAGAGCTGCTCGTGGGCGTCGTCGCCGCGGCGGTCGCCTCGACAGGCTCGTACGGCGTGCTGGTCACGCTGGGCGCGGCGCTGCTGGCGGCGCTGACGCTGTTGCGTAAGTCCCTCCCGGAGGCCGTGCGGCGGCCGCGGCGCGGCTCGTCGATTCAGGGCTGCACCCCCTGCGGGAACTCCACAGCGGTAGTGTTGGGAACTCTGTGGCCTGGTTCACCGTGGGGGTTGTAGGTGATGGGGGGTTCTGCGCGTTGCTGTTGCGGTAAGTGCAGGACGCGGCTGGAGCACAGTACAGCGGAGGTGGCGGAGGAGCTGGAACGGACAGGGGCCAGGGGCACCGCCTCACTTTTCTGAGAGCTGGAGCCTCACTCCCCGTGGATGGAGCGAGGCGGCGCCTGGGAACTCCCGCCCTTTGCGGTGCGGCACAGCGATTGCTGACTGCTGGCGCGGGAGGCAGCCATACATGAAGCGGATTTCAGCAAGCTGGGCCTGGGGCATCGCCCTGGCGGGGTTCCTCGGAGCCGCGGGCCCGTCCTGGGCGTGTGACATCGCGCTCTGGTACCACGTCGTTCCCAAGCAGCAGCAGACCGAGGTCCCACTCAATGCTCACGTGAGCCTGTTGACCTTCAAGAGCGCAACCCGCTCGTTCGCCTGGCTGCGCGAGGGCCCGAATGGCTCCGTGGAGAATGTGCCCTTCACGCTCTCCTGGAAGCCAGGAGATGGCACTCACGAGAACGCCGAGCTCATCCCGGAGTCGCCCCTCGCGGCGAACTCCCGCTACCGGATCGAGTTGCTCCAGCAAGGGGGCGGCCCCATCACCCTCACCTCCTTCACCACCGGGAGTTCCGAAGATGGGACCGCGCCTGCGGCTCCGTCTGTCACGGTGGGGAAGATCCTCCCTTATGTTCCGCAAGAGGAAGCAAGCGGCGCGGAGTGCTTCGTGGAAACCGGCTTCGCCCGGCTCACTGCCAGCAGCGCGGGTGCGGTCACGTACCTTCTCCACGAGGGTGACACGCTCCTGGCCGCAGGGCTCCCCGCCGAGGCAAGTCTGGCGTTCTCGTGTCCCGCCGCGAATCGCACGATTCGGGGCACGCTCACCGCGGTGGATCTCGCCGGCAACAGATCCGAGCCCGTCCCGGTCACCCTCGAGCAGCGCTGCGTGCGCGAATCACCCTGGGGTGGATGCAGCACCTCGGGCAGCACGGGAGGCCTGGTGCTGCTCGCGCTGGCTTGGGTGGCGGTGATGCTGCTCTGTCCATGGCTCCAAAAGCACTTCAAGAGCCTTTGACGGGGTGTTTCGCAGCCTGAGCTCCCCCCGCCTTGGGCAGCGGCGAGGCAAGAGCCGGCCCAAGAGCGCGCGATGTCAGCGCGCCCTCTTCTTGGCAGGAGGCCTCTTCCCAGCGCTCTTCTTCCTGGCCGGAGTGGCCTTCGCCTTTGCGGCCGCATCCATCGCCTTTCGTGCCTCGGTCTTCTCGCCTCGACGCAGCGCGAGTGACGCCGCGATCCACTCCGGCGCATAGCTCGACGTGCAGCCCTTCGGGATCGGTCGCGGGTCCCACCGTCCGAGGCGCTCGCCGATGGCAATGGCCTCCTGCGTGTACGCGGGCAGGTGGAGGCCGATCCAGACGAGGCAGAAGTTGATGCCCTCCTTCACCCGGTACGGGGCGGGTGGCAACTCATGCTCGATGCGCGCGAGCGTCGCGCGGACATCGAGGTCCTTCGCGAGCCCGCGCGCGATGCGCCCGGCGAGGAGCTTCCACCCAGCGCGGCGGGGAAGTTCCTTGCTGCCATCCATCCACCGCACCTGCAGCGCCTCGGCGATGGGCGCATGCACGAGCACGCGTCCGACGAGCTCGTCGACCAGGGTCTGATTCGAGAGCGGCTCGAGGAGCGCGCGCGCCTCCTTCTCGGTGAGCGCCGCGGGATCGAGCAGCATGCACGCGAGGATGCGCGCCTCGTGGTTGCCCGTCGCCCACAGCTCCAGGCCGAGCCCGTGGTTCGTCCCGAGCGCCTCTGCGAGGCCACGGATCTTGCCGAGCAGCACGCCGAAAACGTTGTCCCCTGCGCCATCGCGCACGTAGCGCTGGCGCACCTTCTCGTCGCCCTGCCCCTCGAGCTGCTTCATCACCTGGGACAGCGTCATCGTTTTCGGCATGCGAACCTCCTTGAGCGGTGGGGCTAAGCAAGCTCTGATGCTCTGCGCACCTCCCTATAGAAAGAGGACGCCCTTGCGTCGAGCATCCTGTAGTTGTGGCCAGTTGCGGGTGGTGTGCACGGGCGAGCCCGTCCGGGTGTCGATATGCCACTGCCTGGAGTGTCAGCGAAGGACCGGGAGCGTCTTCGGGACGCAAGCCCGGTTCCGCCGACAGGACGTCTCTGCCATCGAAGGGCGCTCCACCGCGTTCTCGCGGGTGGGAGACAGCGGTAACTCCGCCACCCTCCACTTCTGTCCGGTGTGTGGCTCCACCGTGTACTGGGAGCCCAGCACCTTGCCGGACTTCATCTCCGTTGCCGTCGGTGCCTTCGCCGATCCCAGCTTTCCGTCACCCACGGTCTCTGTCTACGAGGCGAGGCGCCATTCCTGGGCGCTGCCGCCAATGCTTGAGCTCGAGCACTGGGACTGAAGAGCGCGTCACACGGATTTCTCATTTTTCCTGGGATGCGCGCCAGGTCCGGCCCTCCTTCCTATCGAGCCTGAATCCCTCAGCTCGAATGGCGGTGAAGGTGCCCATGAACTTCAAGGTTGCGGTCCTGGTGCTGGTCTCGCTGTGCGTGGCGGGCTGTGGAGGCGTCGAAGCAGAAGGCGTGGAGGAGTCCGGCGCGCTGGGCACGGTGCCCCAGGCGATCGGCGTGAACGAGAACACCGGCTTCCTGGTGGTCTACAACGTGAACTACGAGAACCTGCCGACCGCCAGCGATCAATGCGCGGGGGACTGGCAGGACCTCATCTATTACATGAAGACGCAGGCGTACTCGCCCGACGTCTTCATCGTCCACCAGATGAGTGGCGCCACCCAGGCGGCCACGCTCGCGAAGTTCATAGAGGACAACCTGCCCGGCCTGTACTCCTCCATCGTGGCCGAGGCGAACCCGGATGCCATGAACAGCCCCTGTGGCGCCGCGAAGGATTACCAGACCAACGCCATCATCTATCGCACCGGACGCCTGCAGCCCATCTCGGGCACGAAGGCGACGTGGCAGGTCTACAAGGGCGCCAACGGCTCGTGCGTGATGAACACCCAGGCGCGCTCCATTGGCGTGCGCATGGCCTTCACGGACCTCATCACCGGCAAGAAGGTCGTCGTCGGCTCGTCGCACTGGCCCACCAACCAGGAGGGACCGGCCTCGGACCCCGGGTGCGCCGAGAAGAACATCCAGCTCACGGACACGAAGATGCGGGGGATCAGCGGCACCAACCTGATGGTCTGGGGTGTCGACTCCAACGAGAGCGACTCCGGCAGCAACGGCTACAAGGACTGGTACAAGCAAGCGAACGCCCACATTGCGAGCACGATCGACTACGGCTGGAACGATCCGATCTACGAAGCCTGCTCCGGGAGCCAGAGCTGCCTGGAGGACAACTGGACGGGCGGGGCGGGAGGCCGCATCGACTTCCTCTTCTTCAATGCGGCGGCGACCTCATCGCATGGCCACACGGTGACCTACAACGAGGGGGATGCCGCTGACCTGCAGTTCACCGGGAGTGACCGGGAAGACTTGAACTACTCGGGCCATCGAGCCCAGAGCGCTCGCATCCATTACTGAGGAGGCCAGGAGCTTCCTCGGAGGCTGGGCACTTCCCAGCCTCACGGGCGGGCCCGTCCGGCTGGCCCTTCGTCACGAATGCGGATCCGCTCCTCGCGCTGCCGCGAGACAAGCTCGCGAGCCTTCGCCTTCTGCTCTTCGTTCAGGAGGGGCTCGGCGTCGTTGTAGGCAGCGGACTCGTTGTCCTCCATCTCGCGCAGCACGGCCTGTCGCTGCTTCAGGGCCTCTTCGCCCTCGGGAGCCCCTTCGCGCCGAGGCCCCCCGCCCATGCCGCTGCCCCTGCCGCCCCTACCGCCCATGCCACGGCCGCCCATGCCGCCCATGCCGTGCCCCCTCATGCCACTGGGGTCCCCTCGGCCGCCACTGATGCCTCCTCCGGGCGGTGGAGCCTCTCCCTGCTCCGGATCACGTCCTCGCCCCATCTGGAGCTTCTCGCGCAGGGGCCGGTTCTTCTCCTGAAGGGCGGCTTCCCTCCGGTCCAGCTCAATCAACTGCTCAGTGGTGAGCTCCAGCTCGGTGTGGTGCTCGAGCAGCAGCGCGAGGGGAGATTGGAAGAGGACCTTGGGCGGCGGCCCCACCGGGCGCTCAGACGGAGCGGACGAGGCGCACGCCCCCACGAGGACCGCCATCAACCACCACGGCACCACAACTCTCCACGACATCGGCGCTCCCACCCTGTTGCGTTGAGTTAACAGGCAAAACGTGTCGGAGAAAGATGAACGGCGGATGAACGGCCGGTTGCGGCGCATGACGCCCTCCTTGACGCACCCCGCCGCGCTCCCGCAGCTTTTTTGTGTCTGGTGAGTGCCGTCACCATGGCGATAACAGTTGTCACCAGGGAAGAAGCCCAGCTAAGCAGCTAAAGCATTGAATTCAGGTCTATCCGGAAGAAGACAGGTTTGGCACGCGGAATGCTTTGGGGGCCGCCAGCTTCACTTACCCCCAAGGAGAACCAAGTGTCCCGAATGAGCATGCTGCGCTGTATATCGTTGTTGGGTGTGATTGGACTGGGCGGATGTGGCGCCAACGAGATGGAGACCTTGGAGCCACTCTCCCAGTTGGAGAGCGCCGCCATCGTGTCCAGCCTCTCCGAGGGCGACTATGTCATCCGCTCCGCCATGACGGGCAAGTGCGTTGACGTCGCCTCCTCCAGCACCGCCGATGGCGCCAAGGTCCAGCAGTGGGATTGCAATGGCACCAATGCCCAGAAGTTCCACATCTCCCCCACCTCCGATGGCTTCTGGAAGATCATCAACGTCAACAGTGGCAAGGGGCTCGACATCAAGGAGGTGAGCACCGCCCAGAACGCCGAGGTCCACCAGTGGTCGTACTTGGGCGGCGCCAACCAGCAATTCCAGTTCATCGCCCGCGGTAACAACCAGTTCAGCTTCCACCCGCGCCACACGGGCATGGCCATCGACCTGTACTGGGGCTCGTCCAACAACGGCACCATCTACGTGCAGTACCCGTACTCGGGCGGCCCCAACCAGCTCTTCACCCTGGACAAGGTGAGCGGTGGCACCACGCCCCCTCCCACGGGCACGGGCCTGGCCGCCATCCTGAGCGAGGCCACCTTCAACTCCATGTTCCCCGGCCGCAACGGCTTCTACAGCTACTCGGCGCTGGTGGCCGCGGCCAGCACCTTCCCCGCCTTCGCCACCACGGGCGACACGGACACGCGCAAGCGCGAGGTTGCCGCCTTCCTGGCCAACGTGGCGCACGAGACAGGCGGGCTCGTGTACACCGAGGAGATCAACAAGAGCGACATGTGCGACCCGAGCTGGGGCCCCCCGGGCTGCTACTGCGCGGCGGGCAAGCGGTACTACGGCCGTGGCCCCATCCAGCTGTCGTGGAACGGCAACTACTGCGCGGCGGGCAACGCGCTGGGCCTCAACCTCAGGGATGACCCGGACCTCGTGGCGCGCGATGCGAACGTCGCCTGGCGCACGGGCCTGTGGTTCTGGATGACGCAGACGGGCGCGGGCTCCATGACGGGGCACGACGCCATGGTGAACAACCGGGGCTTTGGCGAGACCATCCGCACCATCAACGGTGCGCTGGAGTGCGGCGGCAAGAACCCCGGCCAGGTCCAGAGCCGCGTGAACAACTACCTCAACTTCACGGGCAAGCTCGGCGTGAGCGCCGGCGCCAACACCGGCTGCTGATTCAAGAGCCCCTGTTGGCTCCAGGACTCCCGCTCAGGGAGGACCGAACCGCCGTGTCAGGCCTCCACAGGCGGAGGCCCACGGCGAGCGGTGAGCGCGGCTCCCGCGGACGCAGCACTCACGCACACCAGCGCGAGCCACTGCGTCCCGGTGAGCTGCTCTCGCAGGAACACCCAGCCCGCGAGGGCCGCCACCGCTGGCTCCAGGCTCATCAGGATGCCGAAGGTGCGGCTCGACAGCACCCGCAGCGCCGACATCTCCAGGGTGTATGGCACCGCGCTGGAGAGCAGCGCGACCGCCAGGGACGCCGCGACCAGCGAAGGCGTCAGCCGTGTCGCGAGTCCCTCCGCGAACGAGAAAGGCAGGACCGTCAGCGAGCCGAACAGCATCCCCGTCGCGACGCTCCCCCCACCGGGGAGCACCTTGGCCACGCGCCCGCCGAGCACGATGTAGGCCGCCCAGCATCCTCCGGCGAAGAGCGCCAGCAGCACCCCCACCGAGTCCACGGCGCCGACGTCTCCGCGCCACGGCGCGATAAAGGCGATGCCGGCCGCCGCGAGCACCACCCACAGGAAGTCCGAGGCGCGCCGCGACCCGAACACCGCGACGCCCAGGGGACCGGCGAACTCCAACGTGACAGCCAGTCCCAGGGGAATGCGCTCGAGCGCCTTGTAGAAGCTCAGGTTCATCGTGCCGAGCACCACCCCATAGGGGATGACCGCGGCCCACTGCGCGCGCGTGAACTGCGCGAGCCGCGGCCTGAAAGCCGCGAACAGCAGAAGCGAGGACAACCCAATGCGCATGCCCGCCGTGCCCGCCGAACCGAGCACAGGGAACAGCTCCTTCGCGAAGGCGGCGCCGCCCTGCACGCTCACGACAGCCAGGAGCACCGCGGGGATGGGGGGCAGGGTCCAGCGAGGACGGGCCGAAGGCGCTTCACTCATGAGCGCGTACGCCGCTCCAGCGTCCCATCCAGCGTGAACCGCGCGTGAGCGACGGTGGCGAGCAGCGCCGCGTAAGCCACTGCATATGTGAGCTGCAGCCCCGCGTTGTTCCAGTTCTGCTGCAAGCACGTCCCGAAGGTCAGCCCGGCCATGACGAGCAGCCCGCCGAACAGCGCCCAGCGCAGGCGCAATCCGAGCAGCACAGCCACCCCCACGGCGAGCTCGATGAAGGGCAGCGTGACACCGAAGGCGAGCACGAGCGGCGCGGGCAGCGGCGTCTCCGCGAAGCCCTTGACCATCCCCTCGGCGAAGGCGACCGGCGCGGGCACCCGTACGAGTCCATGGACGGCGATATTGATGCCCAGCACCAGCCGCAACCCCAGGTGCGCCAGCGCCGCATCCGAGATGCGCTGGGTGGTGTTCTCCGTCACGGTCATCCCCTCATTCAAGCCGGCTGCCGGTGAGTCGCAGCGGGCGGAGCATCTAACAACGCCCGGAGACACTTTCTGCATTTTCGCGTGAAACCTGGAGCCGCCTGGCAAATGTGGGCGACCTCCGAGCTCGAGGCATTGGATGAATGAGCGTCACGGCGGCTCCGAGGTGGGCTGGCGGGGCGCGGGGAACACGGGCATGTAACAGCCATCGTCGTAGTCAAACGCCTCGGAGCCACACGGTGGCTTTCTCCTGCCAAGTGGACCTACCCAACATCCGCCGTTGATGACCGTCTGAATCTCCGGTTCGCACGGCGGCTTTTTCTGCCCGGGCAGCGGCTCCTTCTGCATCCGCAAGCCGAGAAAACTGGTGGGAACGGCTGCACGAGGCACATTTTGAACGCTCGACAAGGCCTCCTCGCCGACACCCCCGTCTGGGGTGAACTGCTCCACCTCCTGCGGCGTGGCCATCCATGGCGCGGACGGCTCCTCTGTCACGGGCTGCCTTCTCATTGGCAGCAGTGCCATGACGAGAGCCCCCAACATGAACGCGGCCCCCAATACAGGGAAGGTGGGGAACCGCTGGCGCGCTCTACACGGGGGGGTGGGTTCGGTATCCGAGAGAATCTCTTCGTCGCATGAGCCATCTGAAGAGACCTGCCCCTCCTCGGTACAGGGCGCGCTGTGCTTGGGAAGGATGGGCTCTCGCGCATCCGTTCCGGCCGCCTGCACCCACTCCAGCGCCTCGCGCACGAGCTGCTCCGCCGTGCCCCGAGCCTGCCGGTCATCCGAGAGCAGCCGCAGGATGAGCGCCTCGAGCTCGGGGCTCACCGTCACCCTCTCCGAGGGCTTGGGCACCTCCACCTCCACCAAGCCCATCCCATCCGTACAGGGAGGCAAGTACGTCCCCGTGACAAGCCGGTAGAGGGTGACTCCGAGGGCGTACAGATCATCCGCAGGCCGGGACGCCCACCGCGCCTCCATGTCCTTGTGGAAGGCGTACATGAACCCGCGCTGCTCGGGTGGGCGGTAGGCGCTGGTCCCCGGAGGCACCGGCGTGTCCGTCAGAGGCCGGGCCGTGGGCAGCCAGCAGCTCCCCCAGTCCAGGAGCACCGCCCGGCCCGCAGGAGTAACGCGGATGTTGTCGCCCTTCACGTCACGGTGGAGGATGCCTCGGCCGTGCGCGGACGCCAGGGCCCCCGCCAACTGCACCACCACCCGCAGCACGTCCAGACTGGAGCGCGGTTGCTCCTGGAACCAGCGATAGAGGGTGACGCCCTCCACGGACTCCATGGCCAGGTAGGGGTAGCCGCAGCCTGACGGTCCCATCCACAGCCCCATGCCCTCGAAGCGCGGAATGGACGGGTGGTGGCTGCGCTGAAGCACCTCGGTCTCCCGCTCGAAGCGAGGATCTTCAGGTTGCTTGGCGACCTTCAGCGCCACGGGCGGCGACTCGGGAGCGTGGGTGCGCCGTGCATGGAACACCACCCCATAAGAGCCCGAGTCGACGCGGTTGAGGATGAGCCATGGGCCCACGGTCGCGCCGAGGGGCGGCAGGTCGTCGTGCATGGGGTGTCCTTGCAGGTAGGGAGGATGCAACCCTACCTTGTGAGGCGGGTCCACCGCCAGACCGAGGAAGACGCCTTCACCTTTAGTTAGTGTTTTATTGACACTTAGCCACCCGCCGTTGGACCATGCGGCATGACGATCTCGAAACCTGCCGACCATGCTGTACGAATGGAGCGCGCCCTGCTCTCGCTGGAGGGATTGTCCGTAGGGGATGCGTTCGGCGAGCGGTTCTTCCTGCCTCCGTCGACCCTGGTGCCAATGCTCGAGCAGCGGGCCCTGCCCAAGCCACCGTGGGGCTACACAGACGACACGGAGATGGCATTGGGTCTCGTCCAGGTGCTGGAGGAGCATGGGCGGGTAGACCCGGATCAGCTCGCGAGGGTCTTCGGCGCCCGCTACCGCGAGAATCCCTACCGAGGCTATGGGGGCACGGCGCACGAGATCCTCCAGGCGATCCACGAGGGCGAGCCGTGGCGCAGAGTCTCCTCGCGAGTCTTCGGGGGGACGGGCTCCATGGGGAACGGCGGTGCCATGCGCGTGGCGCCGCTGGGGGCCTACTTCGCGGACGATCTGGCCCGGGCGGTGTCCGAGGCCCGAGCCTCCGCGGAGGTGACGCACTTCCATCCAGAGGGGCAGGCGGGGGCCATCGCCGTCGCTGTGGCGGCCGCCTGGGCCTGGCAGGAGCGGGAGAGGAACCCCTCGGCGCGTCAGCTCTTCGACGCGGTGCTGGAGCACACCCCACCGGGAGCCACGCGCAGAGGGCTGGAGAAAGCACGAGCGCTGCCGCTCGAGGCATCGCCGGCAGTCGCGGCGAAGGAGCTGGGCAGCGGGTCGCGGGTCATCTCCGAGGATACGGTGCCCTTCTGCGTGTGGTGCGCGGCACGCCACCTGGACGACTACGCGGAGGCACTGTGGGCCACGGTCTCTGGGCTCGGGGATCGTGACACCACGTGCGCCATCGTGGGCGGCATCGTCGTGCTGCACACGGGGCGTGGGTCCATTCCCCCGGCGTGGCACGAGGCGCGTGAGCGCCTCCGGCTGAAATAGCACTCGCCCGGGGGTGGCTCCCCCATTAAGAGGCTTCTTGAGCCAGAGCCGCCGATGATGATCAATCTTGAGAACCTTGCCGCCGTTCCCAGCTCCACCCCGCTCCGGAGCGCTGAAGTCGAGCATGGGATCGCCGATTCCGTCGCCTACCTCGGCTCGGACGCCGCGCTACGCGGCATCGAGCTCGATCCGTACTGGCCCAAGTGGAACTCCCCGTGGTGGCACATGCTGCTGCTCCACGAGCTCGGCGAAGCACGCCAGATCCCGGCGCGGACCTCCGCGGCAATGGCCACGAGGATCAATCGGCTCTTGCACCTCTTCCCGATCCACCCGAGCGATGCTCCGGGCGCCGACCTGCAGCGCGACAGCGCCTGTCATTGCGCCCTCGGAACGATGTACCCAGTGCTGGCCGCGTGCGGCATCGACGTCGAAAGCGCGCTGCCCTGGGTCAAGCCCTGGTTCGTGCGGTACCAGATGGCCGATGGCGGCCTCAACTGCGACAACACCGCGTACCTCCAGACCGGCGAGTGCCCGAGCTCGATGGTCGGGACTGTCGCGCCGCTCGAGGCCATGCTGCTCGGCGGAGCCGGGGCGAGCGAGCAGCGCGCCTTTGTCGCTCGCGCTGGGGGCTTCATGATCGATCGTGCCCTCATCCACGGCTCGCGGTCCGTGCACAACGCAGAGGAGCGCGACGCGGCGGTGGCCTGGCGCGCGCTCACGTTCCCGCGCTTCTACTTCTACGATGTGCTGCGTGGGCTCGCAGTCCTGGTGCGGTGGGCCGAGGCGACCGGGCAGCCACTGCCGGAGGCCGCCGTCTCCACCGTCGTCAATGCCCTCGTCGAGCGCTGGCCCGACGGCGTCGTGCGCGTCGAGCGACAGGTCCATGCCGGGAAAACCACCATTCTCCCGACGGCCGATCGCTCGCCCAGCCCACGCGCGATGGCCTCGACGTTCCCGCTGCTCGACGCGACGAGCAGGCTCGGCGAGCCGTCTGAGGCGCTGACGCGGCAGTGGTCCGAGGCCCGCGCTGGCTTGCTCCGGCTCGCTCGCGCGGGGCGCCTCGTCACCTAGCCGTGCTCACTCGATCTCCACGGTGCAGGCGCCCATCTCCAGCCGGAGCGGCTGCCGCGCGGGGACACTCCAGCGCTCGCCGGGCGTGAACGAACGGGTCCCTCCGGCGGCCGTCTCTCCCTCCACCACCTCGATGAAATAGCGAGGGTGATGACCGCCGCCGATAGTCACCCGAGCGTGGTGCGGCGCCACACCTTCCTGATCCACGACGACGATGTTGGTTTCGGCTCGCCCGAGGGTGAGCCCCTTCGTCCAGGCCTCGTGCCTCCCGCCGAGCGCCTGGGTGGAGAGGACGGCCCCATCCTTCGAGCGGATGACTGCCGTCACCCGATGCCTCTCCACGCGCCAGTACAGCAGGTACGCACTGAACGGCCGCCTGTCGCCCCAGGCGAGCGTGCCCGTCGCAGGGTCCACGCGGACGGTCTGAAAGTTCTCCGGCGAGCGCAGCCAGTCGCGCGTCTCGGAGGAGAGCTCAGGCACGCGCGCCGCTTCCCAATCGAAGAGGCAGGGCTTGAGGTTCGCCTCGCCCTCTTGCCCATCGCTGAAGCGGAGCCGGACGACGAAGGGGGCGACACAGCGGGCTTCGAGAATCACTGCAGCCATGACTGCACCTGGGGAGGAAGCGCGCATCCTACCGGCATTGGCGCTGCAGCGGTTGTCACGGCCGCTCAGCAGCCCCGGGAGTAGAACCAGACGACGAGCCTCCCGTCCGCCTGCGAGTGCGCCGGCACCCAACCGGAGGAGAGCACCTTCGGTGAATCACTCTGTCCGCACACGCCATCCAGGATGTCCACCTCGAGCCAGAGCTTGCCTCGGACGGTGGCCGTCGATTTGACCCGAACGGCCGGCTCCGGCTGTTTCAAGGCCGGCCGAGGGGCTCCCGGCGCGGCCGCTCCGCCGGGCTTCGGCGCCAGCGTCCTGTCCCAGCTTGGAGTCAAGTACGTCAGACGATCGCGAAAGAGCACAGCGAGGGGGCGGAAGGTGGCTCGGGGCGAGCTCTTCACCCAGCCGCGAGCCTTGCCTTGGCCGTCGAGCGCGATCTCGAACCAGCCCTCCCCGCTTGTCCGATACACAAGCAGGGACACCGCTTCATAGTCATGTTCGAGGGTGGCACAGAGCGTGGCGCTGGGTGTCTCTGAACGCCAGGAGCACAGCCGCTTCCCGGCCGGGTCCGTAATTCCCGTCACGTCGAGCAGCGCCACGACGGGCGACTTCGCATCGGGCCGGGCCAACACGGAAACGCGGCCGGAGCCCTGGGCCTGCACCTGCCCAGGAGGTCCGGCCGGGTCGCTGGTTCCCAGGATCTCAGGCAGTTCGAGCAGGCCGACGAGGCCTTGCGTCGGTGCTTGGAGCTCCGTCCCCGCGTGGGCGGTGGGTCTGCCGACAGAGAGGGCGAGGACCGTGGCGAAGAGAGCAGCGACTGACGAGAAACGAGTTCGAGGGTGAGCCACTTTCGAGTGCATGCAGCATCTCCAAGCCTTCTGGGGATCAACGGGGAGGGCAGGGGCTTGCCCGTCCTGCGAAATAGGTGAGCGAGCCCCTCGCTCACTGCCCTGTCTGTCGCCTGTGCAGCGCGCAGGCCTGGGCATTGTCCAGCTCGCACGAGCGCTTCAGATCCTCCAGGGCCCGCGCCTCGTCGCCCTGGTGGTGCCAGGTTCCTGCGCGCTCCAGCAGCGCCACGTCATCTTCCGGGTGGCGCTCCAGGTACTCGGTCCAGGCGTGGATGATCTCCTCCCACCGGTGCTCTCGCGCCAGCAGGGAGTCGTGGAGCTGGTAGGCCTCTCTCAAGTCCACCTTCAAAGCCACCGCTCGGAGGATGTCCTCGCGCGCCGCGTCGTTCTCTCCAAGCCTCGCCCGGATCTGCGCCCTCCAATACAGGGCCTCCGCGTCGTCCGGGAATCGCTCCAGCAGCGCGTTCAACTCCGCGATCGCCTCCTGGCTCTTGCCCGACTTGTAGAGCCTGTGGGCATGCACCAGCTGCTTCCGGCTGTCGTCCCCTTCCTCCTCCTGCGCGACCAGTTCCCGACGCACTCCATCCCGTCCTTGATAGAAGCCGGACGTCACCCGCCACAGGCCTCCATCCTTCGCCAGCTGAACCTCGGCCATGCCCTTTCCCAGGCTCCCGCTCAGCGGCAAGGTGAACCTGGCGGAGCCGGTCTGCCTCTGGTCGGAGAACTTCCCCTGCAGCATTCCACTCAGCCGGATGTGCTCCCCGAGATCGGCCTGGACTATGGGGTGCTCGGAGAGGAACACCTGCGCCGCCTGGCTGGGCGCCGAGTCCCGAACCCACCCGTAGACGGCCCAGAACACCACTCCCACGAGCAGACCCCCACCCACGACGATCCCCGCACCGATCCGCAACACGGTGCGTATCGAGCTCAACCCGCCTGACTTCGATGGCTCCATGGATGCGCAGTCTACCGCCTTGACCTCGGGGGTGATCGGTCAGGGTCCCCCTGCTGGCGTGAAGAGCTCGGCGGAGGAGAGCGGCACGGTGGTGCCATCCTGCTGCCCCCCGACGACAAGGATGCGCCCCTCGGGCAGCACCGTGGCCGAGAGGTTGCGGCGCGCGGTGCCCATCACGGGGGCCTGCGTCCAGGTGCCCGTGGTGACATCGTAGCTCTCAACCGTGGAGGTGACTGCTCCCGAGCCGCTGATGCCGCCCAGCACCAGCACCCGGCCCGAGGGCAGCATTGCGAGGGTGAACTCGCTGCGCGCCGTGGTCAGTGAGCCCGTGGCCGCCCACGTCCCGGTGGCGGGATTGTACAGCTCGGAGATCGGCGTGGGGAGTCCTCCGGGCGTCAGTCCGCTCGCCACGAGAACCCGGCCGTCCGGAAGCAAAGCCGCTGCGTGCCCGTGGTGGCTGGAGCTCATTGTGCCGGTGGCCGACCAGGTGTTGGTGGCCGGATCATAGAGCTCGGCGGTGGCGAGCGCCTGCCCACCGGTGTGTCCGCCCGCCACCAGCACTCGCCCATCGGGCAGCAGGGTCGCGGTGTGCCCGAAGCGGCGCGTGGACATGGAGGGCCCCGGCGTCCAGGTGCCAGAGCTCGGCGCGTAGAACTCCGTGGTCGCAATCCCAGTGGTTCCATCGAAGCCACCGGCCACCAGCAGCCGCCCATCGTTCAGCACCGTCACGGTGTGGCGGAAGCGGGGCTGCGACATCGCGGCAGCGGCGCTCCAGGTGCCGGTGGTGGCGCTGTAGCGCTCGGTGGTCGCAGTGGGAACGTTGCTGATCTCCCCGCCCGTGACGAGCACCTCGCCGGAGCTCAGGAGCGTGGCGCCGTGTCCATAGCGCTTCACGAACATGGAGGCCGTGGACGCCCAGGTGCGCGTGGCGGGCGAGTAGACCGCCGCACTGGCCGTCCACCCCACGGAGTCGGCTCCTCCCGCCACCAGCACCCGGCCATCCGCCAGCAGCGTCGCGGACTGCTTCGTGAGGGCGAGAGGCGCGGGGCTCGCGCTCGCCCAGGCGTCCTCGGACGTGAGGGCCGGCCAGACGTAGCCGACCTGGAGCTTGGGGCGCCTCGAGGCGACCGCCTCCTCGCGCGAGTAGTAGGTCGTGTTGTACGCGCCATTGATCCGGAGCAGGAACGAGATCCGCCGATCCGTGGCATTCGCGGCGTTCTGGACGACCGGGATGAGGCTCGGATCCGCGTTCACGCCGACCTTGTCCTCGGTCCTGTCGCCGACGGGGTACCACAGGAACCATGAGCCCAGCGGATCTCCGACTTCCCACGGCCGGTAGTTCCAGGTCAGGTAGTACTCATTCCACGAGTTGTTCGGGACCAGGTACGCGTAGACGTTGCCATCACCGTTCTGGGAGTACCCCTTGAAGGCCGTGGCCGAGAGCTTCACTGAGTGGACCTGCACGCCAGCGGGGAGGTTGCCCAGGTTGAAGCGGAGGTAGCCGTACGTATAGTACCAGCCGCTGACGGCGAAGCTGGCCTCGTGGCCATAGTTTTTGTCCTGCTCACGCTGGGACCCGATCTTGACGTAGGTGTCGGCCTCGGCCTCGGCCACCTGGTAGAACTCGCATGAGCCGCTCACCTCGCTGCCCTCGCAGTTCAGCCTCTGGGCCGCCTGGGTGAGAGGCGCCTGCGGCGCAGCGGGAGCGCTGGCAGCGACGGGATCGCAGCCCGCCGCCGTGAGGGCGAGCACGGTCGAGACTCCCAGCAAATGCCAGCGTGAGCAGACAGGGTCTTTGGAGGAGGGCATGGCGGCACTCTGGCACGGCATGAGGTGAGCAGGGATCTGCAATCCAAGCAGAACCTGCTTAGCTCGACCCCAGCAGCACATCCGCCAGACCCTCCTCGCCTTGAGGTCTCGTCCTCTCAAATTGAGAGCTGTTGCCCCGCCGTCACACGGCGAATCAAGGACTTGGCGATGGCATCCCGGTTGCTTTAGGAGGCTTTCGTCTACTCGAAACCAGGAGGAACCCCATGTCGAAGCCTCTCTCCGTTCTTGTCACCGGTGCCACGGGCCAGCAGGGTGGCGCGGTCGCTCGCGCACTCCTCAAGAAGGGTCACAAGGTCCGCGCTCTCACGCGCAAGCCGGACTCCGCCGGGGCGCTCGCGCTCAAGCAGCTCGGCGCCGAGCTGGCCGTGGGCAGCTTCGATGACAGCGATGCGCTCGTGCGCGCCATGACGGGTGTGGATGCCGTCTTCATCATGAGCACGCCCTTCGAGGCCGGCATGGACACCGAGACGCGCCAGGGCATCACCGCCGTGGACGCCGCCAAGGCCGCCGGCGTCAAGCACGTCGTCTACACCTCCGTCTCCGACGCCGACAAAGAGACGGGCATCCCTCACTTCGACAGCAAGGCCCGCGTCGAGGAGTACCTCGTCAAGTCCGGCCTCCCCTACACCATCATCGCCCCTGTGTTCTTCGCCGAGAACCTCGTGAGCTCCTGGTTCGGCGGGGGCCTCAAGCAGGGCGTCGTCGCCCTCGCCATGCCCGGCAAGCGCGTCCTGCAGCACATCAGCGTGGAGGAGATCGGCAACTTCGGCGCGCTCGTCATCGACCGGCGCGAGCACTTCCTCGGCAAGCGCATCAACCTGGCCTCCAACGAGCTGTCCGGTGAGCAGGTGGCGGAGCTCTTCTCGCGCGCCTCCGGCAAGCCGTTCAAGTACGTGGAAGTCCCCGTGGCGCAGATGCGTGCCCAGAACGAGGACATGGGCATCATGTTCGAGTGGTTCGACACGAAGGGTTACAGCGCTGACATCGCCGCCCTCCGCAAGGACTACCCCGAGGTGGGCTGGCGCTCCTTCGAGGACTGGGCTCGCGCACAGAACTGGAAGCAGTTGCTCGGGTAAGGACACTGCGCGCGCTTTCTCCAGCATCCGGGGGCAAAGCCTCTTAAGGTGTGCCCCCATCCACCGCTTCAGTCCCGGAGGAAGCCCGCATGGATGCCCAGGGTCTGCACATCCAGACCACCCCTCGCGAGGGCGAACCCATCGTCCGCGCGGATCGCCCGGACCCGTGTATCCTCGTCCTCTTCGGAGCCACGGGAGACCTGGCCCAGCGCAAGCTCTTCCCCGCCCTCTTCGAGTTGGCCCGCTCCGGGCTCCTTCCGGAGGAGTTCGCCCTGGTGGCCTTCAGCCGCTCGGCGCAGGACGACAACGCCTTCCGCGCCCAGGTGAAGGAGGGCCTCCAGAAGTTCGCTCGCACCCAGCCCCTGGACGAGCCCACCTGGGAGCGCTTCGCCTCGCGGATGGAGTGCATCTCCGGCAACTATGACGACCCCGCCGCCTTCCAGCGGCTGCGCGAGCGCCTGGACACCGTGGGCAAGCGCTACAACACCCAGGGCAACCAGCTCTACTACCTGGCCACCCCCGCCTCCACCTTCCCCCCCCTGCTCAAGGGCCTGGCCGGAGCCGGCCTGCTGCCGCGCGAGGAGCAGCCCGGCCAGCGCCCCTGGCGGCGGCTCGTCATCGAGAAGCCCTTCGGCCGCGACCTGGAGACGGCGAAGGAGCTGAACCGCAACCTGGCCTCCGTGCTGGACGAGCGGCAGATCTTCCGCATCGACCACTACCTGGGCAAGGAGACGGTGCAGAACATCCTGGTGTTCCGCTTCGCCAACCTCATCTTCGAGCCGCTGTGGAACCGCAACTACGTCGACCACGTGGAGATTACCGCCACGGAGGCGCTGGGGATGGAGGGCGGGCGCGGGCACTTCTATGACGAGACGGGCGTCATCCGCGACATGGTGCAGAACCACCTGCTGCAGGTGCTGGCGCTGTGCGCGATGGAGCCGCCCACCTCGTTCGGGGCGGAGGACATCCGCGACGAGAAGAACAAGGTGTTCCGGGCGCTGCGCTCGGTGGAGGGCGAGGAGGTGGCCTCGCACGTGGTGGCCGGCCAGTACAAGGGCTACCGCGAGGAGCAGGGCGTGGCGAAGGACTCGCGCACGCCCACCTACGTGGCCATGAAGATGAACGTGGACAACTGGCGCTGGCAGGGCGTGCCCTTCTACCTGCGCGCGGGCAAGAAGCTGGCGAAGCGGCTCACGGAGGTGTCCATCCACTTCAAGGCGGTGCCCATCAGCCTGTTCAGCACGGGCGAGGCGTGCCAGCGGCTGCAGCCCAACGTGCTGCGGCTGCGCATCCAGCCCCAGGAGGGCATCGCCCTCTCGTTCGAGTCCAAGGTGCCGGGCGAGGACGTGAGCATTGCTGGCGTCACCATGGACTTCGGCTACGCGGAGTCCTTCGCCAAGCCCGTGCCCGAGGCCTACGAGCGCCTGCTGCTGGACTGCATGCGCGGCAACGCCACGCTGTTCGCGCGCAAGGACAGCGTGGAACAGGCGTGGGCCTACGTCACTCCCATCCTCCGGGCGCTGGAGTCTGGCCAGGGCGGCCCGATTCACGAGTACGCACCGGGGAGCACGGGGCCGGACGCGGCGGCACAGCTGCTCGCGAAGGACGGCCGGCGCTGGACGGTGATCAAGTGAGCCCCACGCAGAAGAGGGTTGTGGAGTCCTCGGAGCTGGCGCCACGGACGGCCGAGTGGCTCGCGGAGGTGCTTCAGCGGACGCTTGCGGGCGGGGGGCGGTGCAGCTTCGCGCTCTCGGGCGGGAAGACGGTGGGGCCCATCTACCGCATCCTGGCGGGCATGAAGCTGCCGTGGGAGCGGGTGGACTTCTACTTCGCGGACGAGCGGTGCGTGCCGCCGGACAACCCGGAGAGCAACTACTTCCTCGCGGAGGAGACGCTCTTCCGGCCCGGGGGCATCTCGCTGCAGCAGGTCCGCCGCATGGAGGGCGAGCGCGAGGACCGGGACGCGGCCGCGAGGGACTACGAGGCGCTACTGCCACCCGTGCTCGACGTGGTGCTGCTGGGCATGGGCGAGGATGGGCACACGGCCTCGTTGTTTCCCGGGTTGGCTTCGGTGGAGGAGAAGGAGCGCAAGGTGCTGGCGGTGGTGGGGCCCAAGCCTCCGCCCTGGCGGCTGACGCTGACGCTGCCGGTGTTGAACGCGGCCCGCCATGTACTGTTCGCGGTGGCGGGCGAGGGCAAGCGGGACGCCGCACGGCGGGTGTTCTCGGGCGAGGACCTGCCATCGGGGCGCATCCAGAACGCGGTGTGGATCATGGACCGGGCGGCGGCGGGACAGTGACGCAGACTCGGATCCGCCCCAAGGGCGGATCCTCCAGGAGGACTCGATGAGTTCAGCAGCGAATTCCCAGGGCGCATTCCAGTTCGGCGTGGCCGGCATGGGAGTGATGGGGGCGAGCATCGCACTCAACGTGGCGGACCGCGGCTTCAAGGTGGCGGCATGGGACCGGCACCCGGAGAAGATCGACGCGATCCACGCGAAGCACGGGCACCCGGAGATGAAGGGCACGGGCTCGCTGGCAGAGTTCGTGCAAATGCTGGAACGTCCGCGCCGCATCCTCTTGATGGTGACGGCGGGCGCGCCGGTGGACTCGATGATGGAGCAGCTGGCGCCGCTGCTGTCGCCGGGGGATGTGCTGATTGACGGCGGCAACTCGTGGTTCCTCGACACGCAGCGCCGCGAGAAGGCGTTCCGGGAGAAGGGCCTGCACTTCATTGGCATGGGCGTGTCCGGCGGTGAGGAGGGCGCGCGGCACGGGCCCTCGCTGATGCCGGGGGGCCCGGCCGAGGCATACGCGCTCATCCGCCCGGTGGTGGAGGCGATCGCGGCCCGGGCCGAGTCGGGGCTGTGTGTGACGCACGTGGGCCCGGATGGCGCGGGGCACTTCGTGAAGATGGTGCACAACGGCATCGAGTACGCGGACATGCAGCTCCTGGCGGAGACGTACGACGTGCTGCGCCGGGGGCTGGGGCTGTCGGCGGACGCGCTGGCGGACACCTTCGCGAAGTGGAACGAGGGCATCGCCGAGTCCTTCCTGCTGGAGACCACCATCAAGGTGCTGCGGAAGAAGGACTCGGAGACGGGCAAGCCGCTGGTGGATCTGGTGCTGGACAAGGCGGGCCAGAAGGGCACGGGCAAGTGGACGGTGCAGGTGTCGCTGGACCTGGGGATTCCGGTGCCGTCCATCGCGGCGGCGCTGGATGCGCGCAACCTGTCGGCGATGAAGGAGGAGCGCGTGGCGGCCAGTGCCAAGCTCCCGGCACCGCCGCTGTCGCTCACGGACGAGGAGAAGGCGAACCTCGTGTCCTGGGCGCATGACGCGCTGTACGCGGCGCGGGTGGTGACGTACGCGCAGGGGATGCGGCTCATCCAGGCGGCGTCGAAGGAGTACCGCTGGAATGTGTCGCTGGCGGAGATGGCGCGCATCTGGCGGGGTGGCTGCATCATCCGCGCGAAGCTGCTGAGCCCGCTGCGCGAGGCCTTCACGCAGCAGCCGGAGCTGCCGAACCTGGTGGTGTCGGACGCGTTTGCGCCGGTGCTGACGAAGATGGCTCCGGCATGGCGGCGCCTGGTGGGAACGGCGGTGCGGCTGGGCATCCCAGTGCCGGTGTTCACGTCGAGCCTGGCGTACCTGGACAGCTACCGGAGCCCGGAGCTGCCGCAGAACCTCACGCAGGCGCAGCGTGACGCCTTCGGCGCGCACACCTACCAGCGCCGCGACAAGCCCGAAGCGGGCTTCGTCCACTCCGACTGGAGCTGAGAGACCGTCGCGGTCCTCATTCACGAGGACATCAGCGTGCCTCGCAGCTCCGCACGGCGGATCTTCCCGCTCACCGTCTTCGGCAGCTCGGTGACGAACTCGATCTCCCGCGGGTACTTATAAGGAGCCGTGGTCTTCTTCACGTGCTCCTGCAGCTCCATGGCCAGCTCTGGCGAGCCCCGGTGTCCCGGCGCCAGCACCACGTACGCCTTGATGCGCTGGCCAATGCGCTCGTCCGGCACCCCAATCACCGCTGACTCCGCCACCGCCACGTGCTCCAGCAGAGCGGACTCCACCTCGAATGGCCCCACCCGGTAGCCCGACGTCTTGATGACGTCGTCCGCACGCCCCACGAACCAGAAGTAGCCGTCCGCGTCCTTCACCGCCCGGTCCCCCGTCACGTACCAGTCCCCTCGGCGGCAAGCCTGGTTCGCGGACTCGTCATTCAGGTAGCCGTGGAACAGGCCCACTGGACGCTCGGGCGCCACTCGAACCGCGATGTCTCCCTCCTGCCCCACCGGCACTGGCTGCCCCTGCTCGTTGATGACGTCCACCGTGAAGCCCGGTGATGGCTTGCCCATGGAGCCCGCCCTCGGCTCGAGCGACGGGAACATGCCCACCACCATCACCGTCTCCGTCTGCCCGTAGCCCTCGCGGATGTACAGCCCCGTGGCCTGCTTCCACGTATCGATGACTTCGGGGTTCAACGGCTCGCCCGCGCTCACCACGTGCCGGATGGCCTTCAGGTCGAACTTCGACAGGTCCTGCAGCACCAGCGCTCGCCACGCCGTCGGCGGCGCGCAGAACGTCGTCACCTTCTGCCGCTCCAGCACCTGCAGCACCTTCGCCGCGTCGAAGCGCCCTCGGAAGTCGTAG